>QHZE01000626.1 GCA_003225335.1 Acidobacteriota bacterium | reverse complement strand
CAGCGCAGATTGATATAGCCGACTTTCTGCCCCTTCTCCCGCAGCCGCCGAGCAGCCGTGCGCCCTGCGGCGGCGACCTGACCCAGACCGATCAAGACAACCTCGGCATCGTCAGTCATGAACTCTGTGAAATAGGGCGAAGCGTACCGCTCTCCAAAGATCGCGTTGAATTCCTGGTAGGCTTCTTTGATGACGCTGCGTGCGCGGCGCGCGGCCTCCCAATTCTGCCGTCGAAGTTCCATCACCCAATCCTCGTTGACTTGCGGCGCTATGGAAATCGGGTTGTCGGGATGCAGACGACGCTCCGCCAGATCGTACGGGGGCAGAAATTTTCCGACCGCCTCTTTGGAGGGAATCTTCACCATGTGCTGGGAATGGGTCAGGAAAGCGCCATCCATGGCGACGGCGCAGGGCATGCGCACGCGTTTATCTTCGGCGACGCGGTACGCGATCAGGATGTGTTCCAAGGCCTCTTGCGGCGTCGCCACCCACAACAGCAGCCAGCCCATATCGCGCAACGCCATGGCATCGTTGTGTTCCACGCCAAAGGCTCCCGGATCATCCAGCGCGCGGTTGCCGACCAGAAACACCGGCGGCAACCGGTCTGACGCCGTGACGACCAAGGCTTCAAAGCCGTACATCCAGCCGGTGCCGCTGCTGCCGGCGAACGCGCGCGCGTTCACCGACGCGGCGTGTTTGACAATCTCGAATTGCGAGTGCTCACTATCGGCGATGATATATTCCGCGTCCAATTCGCCGTCGGCGATGATTTTCGAAATGGCATCCATCACTTCCGTGTAGGGGCGGATCGGATACGCGGCGATGACGTCGACGTCCGCGAGGCGAACCGCCTGGGCGACGGCTTGGCAACCGTTCAATAGCTCCTCGCGTTCATACATTGGCGTGCTTTCCAGCGACGTGCTTTCCAGTGGCTCCGCTAAGGTGATCATTTTGCTTTCCTCCGGTTCTTTTCAAGAAGATGTGTGTTGTGCGCCCGCGCGTTTGCCGCCCAGGGGGACGACTTCGCCGGTGACGTGTTCCAATCCGGTTCCAGTGATGAAGGGATGAATGTAGCGCCCGCGGCTTTTCATTTGTTCTGCCCATTGGACGTACTGCTCTTTGTTTTTGGTGTAGGCTTCCCACGGGCTGGCGTCGTTCTCAAATTGCAGTTCATCCACCATCACGATGCATTCGTTCACGGGGCAGATTTGCGCGCACTTGCCGCAGCCGACGCAGTATTCGTAAGTAACGTCGTAGAGTCCGTCGGCCGTCTGGTCGAAGCATTCGTCCGGACATTCCAGCCAGCACAGCGTGCAGTGGGTACACAAATCGAAACGCACGACGGGGCGTTGGGTCTTTGTCGTTCCACGTTTGAACTGTGGATTACGCGATTGTCCCCGGGGGCCAAGCTGGAACTGCCGCTGGACCGGGGGAACGGCCACGCCTTCGCCGAACTCGGTCCACTTCGGGAGCACAGGCACGGGATGTTTCCAGTCGATTCCCTGGTTCGCCGCGACGGTCCTGGTTTTCGCCAGGACTTCGTCGTAGGCCTGGCGCGCGGCCTGCGCGCGCCTGGGATCCTTGGGATATTTTGCTTTCAGGTACGCCTCGACTGCTTCGATCCCGATGACGTCAGGATCGACGCCGGCAATCGCACCCAAACTGCGTTCATGGGTGAAATCATCTTTGTTGACCCACAACCCCGCGAGGCTGGCATCGCCCTCGATGATGCCGAGGCGCCACTCGAACGGCTTTGCCCCGATGAAGCGCAACAAATCCGGATGATCGCGTCTGGAAATCACGACCAGCGCGCCGCCCTGGATGAGCTTTTCGTTGATTGGGCGAATGCCGTGCCAACCCCAGGGCTCCACCCCTTTGCACATCGTATCATCCAGCACGACCGAGACATCGGCCGTATCGATGTCCAGTTTCGCGCCCGCTTC
>QHZE01000625.1 GCA_003225335.1 Acidobacteriota bacterium | reverse complement strand
TATGTGTCCTCGTCCAGAAACAAGCCGATCTCGGTCCGATGCCGTCCTACGTAAGCGTGCGCCGTTGTATGAAGAGTCACGGCCTGGTCCGAAAGCGTCTCGCCCGGGCCAAGGACACCGCGGGAGTATGCAAAGTCGAAGAGCGACTGGAAACGCGCGAGGTGCGGAGTTACGAGTCCGAGTAGACGAATGGTCTGTGTCTCCGGAATGGCCGATTCGCTGACGTGACGGGTAGTCTTGGAGCTGGGTTCACCAAGCCAAAACCTTCGCGGGGCGCTGCGGTGGGAGACCTTTTTAACAACGGCGATCTCGATGTTGGTATCAGCAACATCGACAGCCGGCCCACGCTTCTGAAGAATGTTGGCGGGTCCAACGTGGGGACATTGGCTAACTCTGAGGTTGATCGGCGATCCCGCAAAGAGAACTCCGCGTGATGGTGTGGGCTCGACTGTGTTTCGCAGTGCGGGTGGTTTTCGGCGGCGGGCCGAAGTCGCCTCGGGACGGGGCGATCTGTCACAGAGCGACCAGAGAATTCATTTTGGGCTGGGAACATCGAATCGGATCGAGAAGCTGGAGGTTCTGTGGTCCAACGGTGACAGAGAAAGCCTCATTCCGCCCACCGTCGATGCATTCTGTCTCGTCGGGCAGGGAAAGGGCATTCGAAGGGCCAAAACACACTCAGGACTGAATTGAGTTCCATAAATCTTTCCGTTTTGGAGGCAATGAGGCTCGGAAGAGACTAAGCCCTAACCTAGCCCATGTTTGCGGGGCGTGGGCGTAAACTGTTGAAAACAAAGACTCGGGTTTTCACGTGTGTCACTATGCTGTCTTTTCGCGCGCTTTGGAAGCGTCCGGATCAAGGTTGTTGATTCCCAAGGCTCGCACAATCCGCGCTGCGCGTGCGCTCCCTTGAGTGACGGAGCGTTTGCGCTTGCCATTCTCGAGTTTGATCTCGACCACACGCACCGTCTTCAGAATCTGCCAGGCCTCCTTCGAGGAGATGTCCATGCGCGCCGACTTCAGCTTCTTCTCGAGAGCGCGGTCGAGCAGAAACGTCAGCGATGCAACAAAGACGTGCGCTTGGACACGTCGAGGGCGTTGGTGGTAAATCGGCCTCATCTCGATCACGTCTTTGAGTTCGGAGAACGCCCGTTCCACCTCGCAGAGTTCTTTGTACACTTGCACCGCTTCGACCGCTGACAGATTCTGTTCCTCGGTCTGAATCAGGTACTTGCCTTCGAGAGCCTTTTCTTCTTCGAGCCGCTTCGGATGCTCGAAATAGCGGAACTGCCCGTCTTGGAGTTCCCAAGCGAAGTAGCGGAAACCGTGATGGCGAGATAAAACCCTTGTGGCCGCGGCGCCGATTTTTTCGGCCGTTTTCAACTTGCCTTTGGCCACCCGCTGCGTGAGGGCTTCCAGTTCTGCACGTACCTTTTCCATCGCCTTTTCCCGTTCGCCGCGCTCGTAAGCCATCCGCTCATCGCTGTGCACGACAAACACGCGCACCCCGGGACTGTCCGAGGCAACCTCCTGCACCAGGGTCTTCGGCACCTCGGCTTTCTCACTCGCCGTAATCCCCGGCGGGCATTCCATCCACGTCCCGGTCGCTTGCTTGACATAGCGCTGCACCTGAGGACGCCTTCTGCGATTGAGCCCAACGAGGTAGCCCTGCGTGCGCGAGCGAAGCAGGTCAATGTTGGCCGAAGTGACCATGCCCCGGTCCCCTACAAACACCACACGACGCAAGCCGAACCTTTGCTCCAGGTCCTTCAGTACGCTCTCGACCGTGGTGGCGTCGCGCTTGTTGCCCTCAAAGACGTGATGCGCAATCGGCCAGCCATCGATCATCACCAACCCGACCACAATCTGCCGATTACGTGGCTTCCCATCACGACTGTGCCCGTGCTTAGCTAAACCTTCAGGACCATGTCCCTCAAAGTAGGTCGATGTCAGATCATAGAACACCAGGTCCACCTTCAACGAAAACAGGTTCCGCAGCTCCAGAAACAGTCCCTTCTCGATCTGCTGCTTGTGCGGCAGTAACCGATCCAGCGTCCCGTACCACTGGCGCAGCTGCCGGTCTTTCACCCGAACCCGCGGCCGCTTGCTCGCCAGCCGCTCCGTATCGTCCCGCCACTCCGGCAACCAGCGCTCCCCGGATCGACCACACACATAGTCGGTTTCCAACCACCGTGCCATGCCATGCTCGCTCGTCGGATGACACAGTCGATTCGTTACCAGCGCCAGCGCTCGATCCGCCAGCTCTCCACGGTCCCCGCTTCGACGCGCCAAAGAATCCAACTGCGCTTGCACTCCCAGTTCTTGCCAGAGATGCCGCGCCACAAGCATCGGTCCCCAGTCCCATGCTCCAAGCGCGTCGGCTTCCTGAGCCTGGGTTGATACATGCGGCTCTCCCTTGAGCATGTGCAGCAACGCGTCCGCATGCGGTGCAAGAAGATCCTTCCGACCCAAGTTGCAGACGACGCGGTGGCGCGGGCTGCCGTCGTTCCAGTAGGACTCCACCAGCCGGATGTACTCGTCAACTCGGCCGTCGGGGCGTTTCACTTTCGTGGTTCGAAGGTACATGGCGTGCACCTATCAAGAGTGACGCCATTAGAGCACTGGATACTTGAAACATCAAGGAAAAAGTGAAAAAAGCACTGAAAACGCACCGAAGCTTTGTGCCCCTATGAAAACAAAAAACGCAGAACCCGGCGTTGATTCTTTGGGGGTT
>QHZE01000204.1 GCA_003225335.1 Acidobacteriota bacterium | reverse complement strand
GTCGCGCTTCGTGACTCAGATTCGGAGTGGAAACAGCTCGACCATCCGGATTGGCTCCAGCAGGAGGGCGTGCGTGGATTCATTTGCGCGCACCTCGGCCTCAACAAACTTGATGTGGCGGATGACGCGGCGGATCGGGTTGACGATGTCCGCCGGATAAAGGTCTCCTCCGGCTACTTCATGCAGCATCGGCGTGAATAAAAAGAAATTCTCGCGACTGATCAGTGTTGCCTCCACGTCCGGCCGGCGAGCCAGCTTTTTGTCCAGATACATGGCGGCGTACAACCCGGCGAATCCGCCGCCCAAAATGATGATTTTGGTTTTTTTCATTGGCTGTTCCTTTCGGTGGATTGGCTGATTTTCATTCCAGTTGGGAAATTGACCGGGTTCGAGCCGTTCCTGAGGTCCTCGATCAGCCTTTGAAATTCTTCGTTTCTGGCCAGTTCCGCCGCGGCGATGCTGCGCAGGCGATCGACGGTCGCTGAAGGGAGTTGAAGTCGTGTGGGGACTGAATTGAAGAAGCGGCGGTCTGAGTCATCGGCCAACTGATTGAAATGGAGCTCCACGGTGTAGATGGTCAGCTCGCCGGGCCCGTTCATCGTGAGGCGGACTGCTGAAGTCTCCCGAGCCAGGCGCGCCATGGTTTCCCTGAACAATTCGATCGTCTCGAACGAATAGCGGCGGATTGGCACCCCTCCGACCAGACCGAGACGGTTCCAAAACCCAGGCGACCGCTCTGTGGAATCCCAGCCGTAGTCGGGATCGGTATTCGCATCAACGATAATGACCGCGATCCGGCGCGCCTTTTGCAACGCAGGACTCGGTCGTGAGCCGCCCGCATACACCACGGCGCTATCCGTCGAGCCGCGCAGTCCGAGATTGTCCGAGACTCCACCATCAACCAGGTGGATAAAGCGCCGTTTGTCGCCGTCGAGGTACGAGCGCGCTTGCAGAGCCAGATTTCTCAGCCGGCTTGACGCGGCCGGGTCTGTCAGTGCTGAACGGATCCATTCCGGCTCGCCAGACTGTTGGCTGGCCGAGTAATTCTTCAAAACTATGGGACTTAATAACAGCGGGTGGGCCGCAGAGGCTGCAACCGCGCGTGCGATGGGGAACTGCGACACATCCGAGTTAATGAAGTCAAATTGATCCTGAGTGAATTCAAAGCGCGCCCCCGACGTTAGGTCCGTGGAATTGATGATGAGAAAAGGCGCGCCAGGCCGGGCGGCTAGATCGCCAAAGGTCGCTCCCTTAAACAGCAGCCGGTCGTAGTACTCGGCGGCTAGATCGCTCCGGTTGAAGGTAGGCGAAAACAGCCGAAGGGTATTCCACGGGGCCAGGATGCGTAAGCGCAGAGCATTTTGGACACGTTTCTTGAGAAACTGCCGCTCGAAATCCGAAAAAATGCGGTCGCCCCAGAGCGCATAATAGGCGGCGGTGAAACTGCCGCCGGACACGGATGAAATCAGATCCACCTCGTCGAGCAGTCGGTGCTGCTGACTGGGAGGTCCCACGCCGGTGCGAGCCAGTTCTTCCAGCACGCCATAATCCAATGCGGCGGCACGGGTGCCCCCGCCCGAAAAAGCGAGCATCAACAACAGGTCATCGGAATTCGTCGAGAATGCCGTATTCTCGAAACGGTAACCTGTACGACCGTCCACCGCGGCTAACGGCGCGTTGACCGGATAATGGGCGCAGCCGCTGGCGAACAGCGCAATTGCCAAAAAAGTGATGGAGGATCTCATGGCCATGGCTTTTCTCCATCCACCAGGAAATGCAGGCTAGGCTCGTAGGCTCGGAAATCCCGATCATGCCCATTTATTTTCGGATACGAGGTTTCGAAATAGCGAAGTGCACAGGACGGGCAGCACAACACTATTCGCTTCGTCCCACGAGGGATTCGACAGAACCAACCGCCAGCAGGGATCTCCTTACTGCAAACGAAGCATTTTTGTTGCGCGGTATCGTCACCTTGCAGCTTGCCGACCTGCTGTTTTTCGGAAGGGGCCTCTCGGGTTCGGCTCAAGCTGAGGGGTTTCATATAGCCTTTTGTGACGCAAGACCTGGCCTTAGGATGGTGAGTGGAAAGAGAGTTTAGCCCGTAGGAGATACCCGGCCAGCACACTGAGAATTATTACGGCAACGACGAACAGCCAAATTACAACCTCCTCCCACTTTGGGTTTCCAGTTCTGCTCGGCGGCCATTGTGGTGCATGTTCCTGATCCTCGGCCAACTCCTCGCATGTGCCCTCGGACTGGCGGCGTTGCTGAGAAAGCTCGACCGGGATCTGGTCCGGATCAACGAGTTTATCTTTCGGACAAGTGTGGTGCCGCGCCGATTGCGGGTTCTCAAAGACCAGGCGCTCACTTGCCGAGAATGCCTGGCCACACACAGAACATGTGACAGGTGCTATCGCTTTTTCGGTCTGCATATAGGTTCACTTGCAAGATTTCATTTGACTCGTCAGCGGCGGCCACGCGGGCGGCTGGGTTTTCGTTTTTCTGGACCGGGGAAGGTTCCCGCCGCGAACTGAAAAAGCTTTTGGAAGACCGATCGCAACTGGTCATGCAGGTTTCCTCGCTTCTTTACAAACCCGTCCGCACCCGCAGCCTTGGCCAGCGCCTCAGAGCTCGGCGTGTCGTCCGCGGTAACGAGGATGATGAGTGGGGGATTCTCGGACTGCTTTATGTGTCGAATGGCCTCCAGGCCATTAAGGTGAGGCATGCGATAATCCATCAGAACCAATTCCGGCTCCATGGTGAGGGCCTGCCGGACTGCCTGGCAGCCGTCGGTCGCCGTGCCGACGAGCGTAAAGTTGCCCTCGAGCGCCAGGCTTTGAGCGATGGTCTTCAACATTAGAGGAGAATCGTCGGCAATTAACGTCCGCACGGCCCTGATGCTGTGGATGTCAGCGTGGGAAGTTTTCATTTCTCAATCGAGGCAATCGGTCGTTCATGAACACTTGCGATGTCATAGATTCGAGTTGGATGGTCGCGCTCAGGGTCCGTCGCGAGCTCATTCCAGTTCGAAGCCTGGCTGGCAGATATGGGTCGGGCATTGCGAATCACGAATTCGGACAGGTTCGGCGGAAGGCGTGGAACAGGTTTGAATTCCATGCACTTGATGCTTGCCATGGGTATGATGAGCACCCGGTCGGACAAGTGAATCTGGAGCTGCTTGCGAACCAAAAGTTTCTCCAATCTTGAGGCGGACGTCATCGGATCAATTTCCGGCGCCTCGAATTCAAAACACTGCGTCGTCCCGTCCGTGAATTGGATGGTGACTGTGGCAGGAACAGTCTTGAGCATGGTCAATGTCCCTTCTTGTTGGTTGGATTGCATAATTTGCCTCATTCGATGTGCGGCAATCGCGCCGTCTGGCCGGCGGTGCGGTTGCCACGAGTTGGCGTTTTAGTCAGGCGGCCAGAGACACCTCCCCCGGTTGAAATGGGATCAGACATGCGGGAAACGGAATGAACGCCTTCAAATCGGAGATCAGCGTCCGGAGATGTACGCGAGGACTGGGCGTCGCTAATTTGCTCCTGTTGAAAGCGGTCTCGAACCGCTGTAACCATCTCGTCAAACAGAGACGGATAGACGAGTAATGGATTGGAAGTGGCCCACGCCAGTTCCGCGGCCTGATTGGCTGCCCCGCAGAGTCGTTTGAATAACTCAGTCTCTGGCGTTTCTTCCAAAGCGACGCGGAGCAGTTTCTTCTTAAGTTGGTGCAGTTGCGAGTGTGTCCGGCCGATTGGATGCGACACGGGCAGATCGCGGTAATGAATTTGTGCATTGACGTTCATAGTAATCGTCGCTTGTCGCCTCCAGGTCGTGGAAGAATGGTCTCCACCAGGGATGTGTTCGGTTGAGCGCGCTCGTGAATTGCTTCGAGCGAGTAGTCGGGTTGTTCGTCCTCTGGCAGTTCGACCACTTCCGAAAAGAAACGGACGCCGGCATGCTGCGCGATTTGTCTCAAGCAACCGTAGGCCGGACAGAGTTCCTCGTTCATTTTGAGAATGCCGTGGAGCTGCGCCACGAGCGCCCCGTCGGCGGCGCGAATTCCGCATGCGCACCAGTGGAGGCAGCTCTTGACGGGTCGCGGCAACGTTTTATCCCCATTGACGGCGACGATGAGCAAGGCGGCATGGTCGGCTTCACTGGCCGCCGCCCGCGCGATGGTCGGCAATAATTGCAGCGCGGACAAACTCCAGACGCTGAGGTTGAGTTTGCAGTCCGGAGCGAGTTGTTGTCCGAGGCGGTGGCAGAGCTCCTTCGCGCGTTTGCCTGAGCGAACGCTTTCGTAAACAATCAACACGTCCAGGCCGCTAGAGTGCGTCTCACTGTTCATAGTGCTCTTTCTTTTTCGTTTTGGCGGGTTTACCGAAAAGTCCCTTGTCATTGGCTTTGCGTTTGAGGAAACCCCATGCTCCATCCTGCGCCTATCGTTCGGGGTCTGGTTTGAGGATGCCGGGCATGGCGGGTGCAAACCCGTTGCTCTGCATCTCCACTCGGTTCCAGTTGAGCGCATAATGCCGGGCTGTTTCCATAGTGACGTATTCACTTTTGACCAATTGCATCAGGTACTGGTCAAAGCTGTGCATCCCTTCGTTGAACGAAGCTTCGATGTGCCCGGTCAGCAGACGCAGGTCGTTTCGGGCGATGGCATCCTGGGTGCCCGCGTTGCGCTTCATAATCTCCAAACAGGGAATTCGCCTCTCAAAAGAGCTTGGGATCAGGCGCTGGCAAATGATGGCGTTCAGACTTCGGGCCAACAGGGCGCTCGCATTGGCCTGCTCGGTGGCAGGGTGAAACTCGCGTATCCGATCAATCGCTTGAGTCACGGAGTCAGCATGTAATGTGGCCAGCACAAGATGGCCCGTTTCAGCGGCCTGCATGGCGGCCTGGATGCTCTCGCGGTCCCGAATCTCGCCGATGAAGATGACTTCAGGGTCTTGCCGCATCGCGTTGCGAATGCCGCTCGCGAATGATTCTGTGTCCACGCCAACCTCACGCTGCTCGAACTGACATTGGTTTTCTTCAAAAAGGTACTCGATGGGGTCCTCAATGGTGATGATGCGAAGGGCCATAGTTTCATTAAGCTGTTGGAGCAAAGCACAGGCCGTCGTGCTCTTGCCCTGGCCAGTGGCACCCGCTACGAGCAGAAGTCCGCGAGGTTGCTGCACAAGGTCTGCGACCGAGGAAGGCAACTGCAAATCGTTCAGTTTGGGAATTTTCTGCGGCACGACCCGGAACGAGAAGGACTGTGTCCCTTGCTGCTTATTGAAATTAGCGCGATAACGGACCTTTTCACAAACAAAGCTCAGGTCCATCTCGTGCTGCTTTTCTATGCGTTGAAAGATGGAGCTGGTGAAAGCCTGCCCCAAGATTCTCATAATCTCCTCGTTTGTCGGGGCCGGGAATTGGTCCTGGGGAATCCGCTGAAGCTTGCCATCGACGCGATAAGCGAAGCGGTGGTCGGCCTGCGCGTGAAGGTCTGTGGCGTGCTGTTGGGTGCACCAATCCAGCAGTTTGCCCAGGGAAGTGGTTATAGCGACTCGTTCCATAAGTCAGTTCTTGTATAAATCGTTGTGTGGAGTCGCCTTGGCGATGGCTTGAGCGTTGGTTTCGCTCTCCCACCCGCCGCCCAGCGCCTTGTAGAGCGTGATCAGGTTGGACAAGCGCGCGAGGCGCGACTGGAGAATTCGCTGTTGCGCGGAGTAAAGGTCCTGTTGCGCGGTAAGCACGGCGAGATAACTCTCGACGCCATTGCGGTATCGCACGTCGGCCAGGCCATAACGTCTTTGCTCGGCCGCGACCAGCGCGCCTTCGGCTTCAAGCTGTTCCTCCAGTGTTGTTCGTGCCGCCAGCGCATCCGCCACTTCCCGGAACGCCGATTGGATGCTCTTCTCATACTGCGCCACTTCGATGCGCGTGCTGATTTTGGCGGCGTCGAGCGTGGCGCGGTTTCGGCCTCCCGCAAAAATCGGCACGCTGATCTGCGGCCCGAAGCTCCAGGCCGCCGCCGGGCCGGTGAAAAGGTCGGACAGTTGCAAGCTCGCCGTCCCGGCCGACCCGGTCAGAAGGATTCTCGGAAAGAATGCGGCCCGCGCAGCGCCGATGTTTGCGTTCGCGGCTTTGAGGAGATGTTCGGCCTGGAGAATGTCCGGTCGGCGTTGCAGCAAATCGGACGGCAGATCCGCGGGCAGAGCGCCGGAGAGATTTTGTTCGTTCAGCGATTTCGCAGGCGGCAAATTGTCGGGCAAGGGCTGGCCGATGAGCAGGACCAGGGCGTTCTCTGCTTGCGCGCGCTGGCGTTCGTAAACGGCGACGTTGGCGCGAGCCGTCTGCACCTGCGCTGCGGAGGTTTGCAAATCGAGTTCCGACGCCGTGCCAGCATCGAAGCTGTGTTTGTTCAGGTCGTAGGAGGATTGAACGGCAGCAAGGGTTTGGCGGGTCAGCGCGAGTTGTTCGTTCAGTTGGCGTTCGGTGAGGTATTGAATGGCCACCTCCGCAACCAGCGCGATGTGCACGCTCCTGCGGGCTTCCTCGGTGGCAAAATAATTTTCGAGAGCCTGCTTATTGAGACTGCGCACGCGACCGAAGAGGTCAACTTCATACGCGGTGCTGGCGAGACTCACGTCGTATTGATTGTCGGTGACGGCCCTGCCCGAGCCGTTGATGTCGCCGGGCGTCCGCTGGCGTGTGACGCTCGCGCCGGCAGAAATCGTCGGCAACAAGTCGGAGCGCTGAATCCGATACTGCGCGCGCGATTGCTCGACGTTCAGAACCGCCACACGCAGGTCGCGATTATTGGCCAAAGCGAGATCAATAAGTTTTTGCAGCCGGGCATCCTGGAAGAACTCACGCCAGCCGATTTCCGCCGCGGCGTTCGTAATGAATCCACTCAATTCGTTAGTGGCATAGGCCGAGCCGCTGGGCCAGGTCTGGGAGATGGGCGCAACGGGACGTTCGTATCTCGGGGCAAGCGTACAGCCGGTCAGTGACCCGACAACGAGCGTGATGAGGAGCGATAAATTTTTCATGGTTCGTTTCCTTGTTATGCCGGATGGCTGGCGGTGATTGCGCCGGTCATGTCGCCGTCGCCTGCGGGTTGAACCACTTTTGTTTTGAAGATTCGCTTCACGACCACGAAGAACACGGGCACGAAAAGAATGGCGAGGATCGTGCCGGTCAACATGCCGCCGATGACGCCGATGCCGATGGCGTTCTGGCTGCCCGACCCCGCGCCGCTGGCCAGCGCGAGCGGCAACACGCCGAGGATGAAGGCGAACGAGGTCATGAGGATCGGCCGCAGCCGCATCCGCGTGGCGGTCAAGGTGGCTTCGATCAAACCGTGGCCGGCTTCGAATTGCTCCTTGGCGAACTCGACAATCAGGATGGCGTTCTTCGAGGCCAGACCGATGGTCGTGAGGAGTCCGACCTGGAAATAAACATCGTTGGGCAAGCGGAAGAAGAATGCCGCGAGCACCGCGCCGATTACGCCGAGCGGAACAACCAGCATGACGGAGGCGGGAATGGACCAACTTTCATAGAGAGCCGCCAGACAGAGAAACACCACGAGCAGCGAAAGCGCGTAGAGCGCGGGCGCTTGCGAACCGGAGAGCCGTTCCTCATACGAGAGGCCCGTCCATTCGTAGCCGATGCCCGGGGGCAATTTTTTGACGAGTTCCTCCATCGCTTTCATGGCGACGCCGGAACTCTGGCCGGGTGCAGGCTCGCCCATGATCTCAACGGATGGGATGCCGTTGTAGCGTTCGAGCTTGGGCGAACCGGTGGTCCAGTGCGCGGTGGAGAACGCGGAGAACTGCACCATTTTTCCGAGGTTGTTGCGCACATACCAGCCATCCAGGTCTTCGGGCTTCATCCGGAACGCCGCGTCGGACTGCAGGTAAACTTTCTTCACGCGGCCCTTGTCAATGAAGTCGTTGACGTAGGAAACACCCCACGTGGACGACAGCGTGTTGTTGATGTCCGCGAGCGAGAGGCCAAGCGCCGAGGCTTTCTGCTGATCAATTTCAATGCGATATTGCGGCGCATCGTCGATACCGTTCGGACGCACCTTGGCGAGCACGGGACTTTGCGCCGCCATGCCGAGGAGTTGATTGCGCGCCGCGAGGAGCTGGTCGTGACCGAGATTGCCGCGATCCTGCAATTCCAGATCGAAACCGCCCGCGTTGCCAAGCTCCAGGACGGCGGGCGGCGTGAAGGCAAAGACCATCGCTTCGTTGATCCGCCTGAACGCGCCCATCGCGCGGCCGGCGACAGCCAGTGCTTTCAGGGCCTTTGATTTGCGAACGTCCCAGGGCTTGAGCCTGACAAAGGCAAGACCCATGTTCTGGCCGTTCCCAGCGAAGCTGAAACCGCCGACCGTCAGCACCGATTCAACAGCGGCTTTCTCGTCGTTCAGGAAATGAGCGTCCATTTTCTCCAGAACCCTTTTGGTCTGCTCCTGGGTCGCGCCGGGCGGCAACTGCGCCATCGCGAACAGAAAACCCTGGTCTTCCTCGGGCAGGAACGCGCTGGGCAGACGAAGGAAAACCAAGACCATCACGGCGACAACCGCGCCGTAAACCACCAGCGAACGTCCGACGCGCTGAAGCAGTTTTCCCACGATCCCTTGATAGCCGTGGCTGCCACGCTCGAACACGCGATTGAACCAGCCGAAAAATCCGCGCTTCTCCGCGTGATGACCCTTGGCAATCGGTTTGAGCAGGGTGGCGCACAATGCCGGCGTAAGAACCAGCGCCACACCCACCGACAGCGCCATCGCCGAAACAATCGTGATCGAGAACTGGCGATAGATGACGCCGACGGAGCCGCCGAAGAACGCCATGGGCACGAACACCGCCGAGAGCACGAGCGCAATGCCGACGAGCGCGCCGGTGATCTGGCCCATGGACTTGATGGTCGCTTCCCTGGGCGAGAGACCTTCCTCCGCCATGATGCGCTCGACATTTTCGACGACGACGATGGCGTCGTCCACGAGCAGACCAATGGCGAGCACCACGCCGAACATGGTCAGCGTGTTGATCGAGAAACCAAACGCGGCGAGCACCCCGAAGGTGCCGAGCAAGACGACGGGCACGGCGATGGTGGGAATCAGTGTAGCCCGGAAATTTTGCAGGAACAAATACATGACGAGGAAGACCAGCGCGATGGCTTCGACCAGAGTCTTGACCACGTCTTCAATGGAGAGCCGCACGAACGGCGTGGTGTCCAACGGGTACTTCACTTCGACGCCCGCCGGAAAAAACGGGGACAATTCCGCCAGGCGCGCTCGCACGGCGGTGATGGTGTCGAGCGCATTGGCGCCGGAGGCGAGTTTGATGGTGAAGGCGGCGCACGGCTTGCCATTGAAGTAAGCCATCGTTTCATAACTCTCGCCGCCGAGTTCAATGCGGGCGACGTCGCTTAACTTCACCCGTGAGCCGTCGGGATTTACCCGCAGCAGAATCTGGCCGAACTGCTCGGCGGATTGCAGGCGGGTCTGGGCAATGAGCGTCGCGTTCATGCCCTGGCCGGGCAACGCCGGAGCGCCGCCAAGCTGGCCGGCCGACACTTGGGCGTTCTGCGCTTGAATGGCCATGCTGACGTCCAGCGGCGTGAGCTGGTAATTGTTAAGCTGGTCGGGATTCAGCCAGACGCGCATCGCGTATTGGGCGCCGAACAATTGCACGTCGCCGACCCCGGGAACGCGGCTGATTTGATCCTGAACCGACGAGGCGATGTAGTCGCCCAAATCGGCCCCGCTCAGGCGCCCGTCCGTCGAAACGAAAGCGACGGCCGCCGCAAAGTTCTTTACTGATTTGGTCACGCTCACGCCCTGTTTCTGCACTTCCTGCGGAAGGAGCGGCAGGGCAAGTTGCAGTTTGTTCTGCACCTGCACCTGTGCGATGTCCGGGTTCGTGCCCGCATCGAATGTGAGTGTGATCGTCGCATTGCCCGCCGAGTCGCTCGTCGAGGCCAGGTAACGCAGATGATCAATGCCGTTCATCTTTTGCTCGATCACTTGCGTCACGGTGTCTTCCAACGTTTTCGCCGAAGCACCCGGATAGGTGACGTTGATCGCGATGGAGGGCGGGGCGATGGCGGGGTATTGCGCAATGGGGAGGGAACGAATTGCGAGCGCACCCGCGACCATGAGGACGATGGCGATCACCCAGGCGAAGATCGGGCGATTGATGAAGAATTTAGACATAATGAGGTCCTGTATTTAGCAAGTTGAAAAAATCAGTGGGCAGTGGAAAGCGCAACCGCGGGCGCCGGAGCGGCAGTTGCGGGAACAGGCTTCACTTCGACGCCAGGCCGCACCCATTGCAAGCCCGCGACA
>QHZE01000624.1 GCA_003225335.1 Acidobacteriota bacterium | reverse complement strand
GTGATCGCGTCGCCATAGGGGCCGAGGTTTGCCGAGTTCACCGCGTAGGAGTCGTCGTAGTACGGGTTCGCATGCTGAATCTCGATGATGATCATCCGCGGGAAGTTGGGACCGGTCCATTCCTGGTAGAACTTGTAGGCCTGCTCCTGAACAATCCTGTTGTAGCCTTCAAGTTTGAACCGATCGCTGTATTCAGGTTTCAAGTCTGGATCGGGAGGCGTCTCGCGAAAGCCGCCAAAGTCGGCAGGAAAGTGACCGTGGAAGATGGCCAGAGGATAGCGAGCGTCCGGATGCGAATCAAAACCTTCGGGCAAAAGGATGTTTGCGCCCAGATACATGGGCCGGCCCCAAAAATCAGAAAGTAGTTTGCTCTGCATCTTCACATGCTTGATGTACTTCGTGTCTTTGGGCGGCACGATCGGTGGGATCACTTGGTCGAGGAGTATCTTGACCGTGTCTGACTTCTGCGGATCGACAGTTATCTTTTGCGGAGTGCTGTAGAGATTCCCCGGGGCGCGGTTCCATTGCTGGCCTTCGCCGCGATCCATGGGCAGCTTCACGGTGTGACCATCAGATCGTTTGAACGTTTCATAGCGATGGAGGAGTGCCTGCACTGTGTATTCTCCGCGAGGCACCTGGGCCAGATTCCGCACTGGGTAACCAAATGCAGTCGCACCCACGATGGCTTCCTGGCCCGGCCTTAGGCCTTCGACGTCGATGCCAAATACCTGTTGAGTGGTCAGGTCTTCGCTAATTTGAAAGCGCGGTTCTCGAGAACTGTCCGTTGAAACGAGCAGGAGCAACCGTCCATCAAGCTGCTCTTTGCTGCTCGCTTCTGGAAACGAGATTGCAAACTGCAAACCGACGTTGTGCTCGCTTGCCAGTTCAGCAATCCGCGGTAAGAGCAACGACGTTAGCAAAATCGCCAGGAATGAAAATAGACGCACTTTGGTTTTTGAGCTCATGGACATTCTCCTGATCGCAGTGTTGGTACTAGTCCCGGTCGAACGGCAAAAGAAAGAACCGGGAGTGATTCTAGTGGTGAGTTTTCAGCGCGAGAAGCAGTAGAGCGACCCCGAGGTGCGCAGGTAAATGCGCCCGTCGGCGAGCGCGGGCGTCGCATAACACTCCTCGTCGAGGACGCTCGTCGCCAGCACCTCCCATTGCGCGCCGGCCCGCACAACAGTGACGGTACCGCCCTCGCTCGCGAGGTAGAGCTTGCCGGCGGCCGCGATGGGCGAGGCGTAGTAGGCGTGCGTCCCAAGAGGCAGCCGTCCCTGGTGAAGCACCTCTCCGGTCGCCGGGTCGAGGCTGGTGAGGATCCCGCCGTCGCGCACGATGTAAAGAACGTCCTGGTAGAGCAAGGGAGAAGGGACATCGGGCAGGGAACGATAGAACCGCCAGAGCACGTTCGTTCGAGTCACGTCGCCCCGTGCGGCTGGTCGGATGGCGACGAGCGCGTTCCACGATTCGAAGCCCTTCAGCGCCCGCTTGAACTCCTCGGCATCGACCTCGCGGTCGCGGTTTCCAAACTCGGTGTCGATCAGCTCCAACCGCTTTCGCAGCCCGGTTGAGGAAGCTTCGTCATAGGCGAGTTTCCCGTCATGGTTCTTGTCGATCTGCTTGATAAGGTCGTCGAAGACAGGGAATCGCCCCTCGGCGCCGCCCAGGGCGTGAATGTAGACGGCATCGCGCCCGATGACGGGGACCGACTTCGGCTGATAGCCGAGCGAGCGCACCCACCAGAGCCGCTCCCCGGTCCCTGCGGCGTAGCCGGCGAGCTCGTTCGGGCCGGGGACGAGCAGTTGCAGAGGACCCTCCGCGGGGCGATAGACGGCCGGTGTTGCATAACCGCCGACGAAGTCGTGGCGCGGCGTCTTCCAGACCAGCTTGCCGTCGGAAGCCCGATAGGCGGCGATGAAGGAGCCCTCCACCTGATCCGCCAGGACGATGACGTTCCCGTCGACCAGGATTGGCGAGGACGCCATCCCGTGCTCGCTCGCAAATGGCCCGAGCGGTACGCGCCAGCGCTCCCCGCCGCCGGGTCCGCAGGAGAGCAGCCCAAACTCCGCGAAAAATGCATAGACGTTCTCACCGTCCGTCACCGGAGTTGGCGAGGCGGGATCGTTCAGGCGGTTGCGCTTCTCGCTCCTCGCAGCCGGCACCGAGTGACGCCAGACCTCGGCCCCGGTCGCGCGGTCGAGGCAGAGAACCAGGCGCAGGTCGCCCTCGTGGCCCGTCAGGTAGATCCGGCGCGCCGATAGGACCGGCGACGACTTCCCAGCCGGAACCCGGACCTTCCACGCCACCCCCCTGTCCGGACCGAAATCAACCGGGGCGTTTGCGGAAGTCGAGAGGCCGGTCCCGTTCGGGCCGCGAAACTGGGGCCACTCTTCCGCGAGCGCGTGACCCGCGATCCATGTGGCAAGGAGACAGGTCAG
>QHZE01000623.1 GCA_003225335.1 Acidobacteriota bacterium | reverse complement strand
GCTGCAGCTCGTCATCGAGTGCGGTCTGGAATGCCGGATACAAGGTAATAAGCACTTCGTGCGCCGCGGCAGCGCCGGCCGCCTGCTGGGAAGCGTGTCGCGGCACGCCGGTAAGGCGAACCAGGTACGGCTCATGGGTCCTGGCGATGGCGTTAACCGCGTCATAAATTGCGGCATGCATGAGCGCAAAACTGCGGGTGGTGTGGATGGTTGCCGGCTGCGCGCCCGGCGTGCGAACAATCGCCAGAAGTATTCTGTTCCACTGCAGGACCGGGTTGAGGGTAGAGACTGCGGGGCCGTCTTTAGAGGGATGTTCATCATCAGTCGGCGCACCGAAAGACTTTGGGACCTGCGCCGAGAGACTCGCGCATAGCAGAGTGAGTGTAACCAGGATTTTTGACATATATATTCTCCGATCTCGTTGTTAATGCGGAAGAGGCAGAGGTGGTCGCGTCACAAACTTGTAACGGACATATGCCCTTGCCTGAATCCTCTCGCACCTGTCCAGACCGGAGAATTGCAGGAAAAATTCCCGACAGATGATTTTTGCCCCTTTTGCCTGAAGTAAAGGCCGGCGCAGTTACTTGATTAGCTCACGGAAACAACGTCCGCCCGGACGCGCAGCGCACGAGTTTTTGAAGACATTGCCGGCGTCCTTCAAAAAGCCTCAGCGATGACTTGAACACACGCCTCCCCCAACAAATAATTTCCGGACTTGGGGGAATATTTTGCGTTATCGGTCGGTCTGGAACGCTACGAAGGCTAGAAGCCAAAATCAAAACCGAACCATAAAATATGCAAAACAAACCGATCCACGAAGGCTCAACGCAAGATGCCTTAGATTGCGCAAGACTAGAAACGCCAACAGCCAATTCCAACTTACAACATGGCAGGCGTACTTTTATGAAACGTCTCGGTATGGGGGGAACAGTTCTCCTGCCAGCCACTGCCTGGTTGGCAAGTAGAACCGCTGCCAGAGCAGAGGGATTCCGCGGCAGACTGACTCGCGGAGATACTTCCATACTGCGCCTGCTGGCAGCGGCAGAAATTATCGAATGGGACCTGTGGCTACAATACCAGGAACTCGCGCTGGGCAACGCGGCGTATCAACTAGCGCTGGAATCTCTCGATGGCGACATGCCGACCTATGTGCGCCAAAACAATCGAGACGAGTTCACGCATCAGAATTTTCTCAATGCTTACCTGGTTTCCAAAGGCCACAAACCAGTGAGTCTGGAGCCCTTCCGCAGTCTGCCGAGCAGCCAGGCTACGGGAGCGAACAAGACCGCCAAGCGGTTGACTAACCTGATGAATCTTACTGTGGACACAAGCTGGTATACGCGCTACCGCAGCGCCGGCAATCCTGACTTTGGGGATACTTTCCCGCAAATCGTGAATCTGGTGGACCTGCCGGCAATTCCAAACAGTGATCTTCCCCTTCCTTCTGATTCCGATGGATTCAAAATCCAACTGATTGCGAACACCGCCGGCTTCCACTTTGCAACGATCGAACAGGGCGGCTTGAGCCTCTACAACTCGCTGTTGTCCAAAGCAACCAGCCCGGAGGTCATTAAAATCATCGCGGGCATTGGAGGCAGCGAAATCCAGCATTTCGAGGTTTGGCAGGACAAGGCGGGCAATGCGCCGCTGGTAATGGACAACAACGGGAACGTTTTGTTCCCGCAGCTTCCAGCCGCTCCCGAACAAACGCCCAACGGAACGGATCCCGCCGATGCGATGGACACCAACCAGATCATGCCGCACCCGTGCAAGTTCATCAATGGGGACCTGCCGCAGTGCGCTGTGGTTCGTCCGACTTCGATCGCGCAAGCCGGGGCAGTCGCGACGTTCACCGGCTTCACTCGGTCAGGCCTTTTCACAGGACAGAGTGATGGATTCTTCGACTTTATCTTCGCGCTCGCAAAAGAAGCCGATGAGGCCCGCCGCGAGTCCGACTGAGCCTGAGAACTCCGCGCGGTTCTACCCTGCCAGCTTCTCCGACGGCCTGCCGGGCGACACCGGGCAGGCCGACGCGCGGAAAAGCGAACCCAGGGAATACCGATTCAATAATCC
Source organism: Acidobacteriota bacterium (assembly GCA_003225335.1). Classification (GTDB taxonomy): domain Bacteria; phylum Acidobacteriota; class UBA6911; order UBA6911; family UBA6911; genus Gp18-AA60. The sequence continues at coordinate 1,082 of QHZE01000623.1, read as the reverse complement.
ATAGAATGAGGTTCAGTTTCCAGGGAATATATTGGCTCACCCGCTGGTCTGGAATGATGAACAAATTGTTTATGCCTTCCCGTCCAGCCATTCGACACAGATTCGAGCCTCCAAATGGTGGCGTTGGAGCCAGGCGACTTCCCATCAGCGCGTGGCAAATACAATTCTGGAAAAAAGACATAATAAAACTTCAACTTCAAATGCGACCCAGACGACCCGCGAAACCCTTCATGAAACGAACAAACGTCAATAAAAATTTCAAAAGTGTAAGCCCTCGAAAGCGGCTGTTCCGCTTCGCTCTCTACGGCCTCGCAAGTTGCGCATTTGGTTGCTTGCCGTTCGCCCTGAGCGCTACCACGGCCAATGTGAGCATAGTAAACTTTGCCTTCTCTCCACCCAGCGTTAACATCAACGTCAACGATTCGGTCAACTGGACATGGGCCGGCTCGCCTCACTCCTCTACCAGTGATTTGGGTCTATGGGAGTCGGGTGTTCGGGGAACCGGTGCTATTTTCACCCACACCTTTACTTCCGCGGGCAGTTTTCCATTTCATTGTTCGGTCCATCCATTTATGACCGGCACAATCACTGTCCAATCGGCCGACGTGCCGCCAACTGTCATTATCTCCAACCCGACAAACGGTTCCGTCTTTGCCGCACCCGCCACGTTAAACCTCACGGCAACGGCTTCCGACTCCGATGGCAGCGTTACGAACGTCCAGTTTTTCCAGGGCACGACTTCGCTCGGAAGCGTGGCGAACAGCCCCTATTCGGTCACCGTGCGCGACCTCGCGGCCGGCAATTACACGTTCTCAGCCGTGGCTGCCGATAACGCCGGGACTAAAGTGACGAACTCGGTCATGATGCGCGTAGTCAGCCCGGAGCCAACCACGCTCACCGCCGGACGGAGACTCTCCCCGTCAAGTTTCCAATTCAGCTACTCTGCAACTGTGGGTTTGAGCTACGTCGTCCAGCGCTCAGCCGCATCGACTCCTCGCTCTGCCCCCTTGGACCCCTTGGAGGAGAGGGTTGAGGAGAGGATGCTGCCAATACCAACCCACCATCCACTCCTCGATTACAAG
>QHZE01000622.1 GCA_003225335.1 Acidobacteriota bacterium | reverse complement strand
ACGTGACCCTATTTATGAAACGTGACTCGCACTTCGAATTACACCACTAAGACAGAAGGAATCTCTGAGACCATTCGGTTGCGGCTGGGCATGGGGACCTATGACTACGTCAATTCGCAATTAGCTCCCGCCCCCCTTCGCGTCCTTCGCGCCTTCGCGGTGAAGGTCCAGCCCCAGAGGTTCAGAAATTGATCTTCGCCGCGATCTGGCCCAGGCGAGCTCCCGTGCGCGGGCCGTTGGGAACGCCAAATCGGGTCAGGTCGAGCACATTCGGCCTGGGTGGAATGGCGCCGGCCCCGATTCCGAAGTTCGTCCGGTTGAAGATGTTAAAGAATTCCCCGCGGATCTCGAAATTGACGGTCTCCGTGATGCGCGTGCGCTTGATGAACCCCATGTTGTCGTTGTAGGCATTCGGCTCTCGCAGATCATTGATATATACCGGGGCGCTGCCGAGAGCATAGGTCCCCGGAATGGTGAAGAGGTTGGGGTTGAGCCAGCGGATACTCGTGTTGTTCGGGTCAAGATCCCCGCGGCTCGCGCCCGTCAGGATCGGCTGGCCCGTCAGGCTGACCTTCTTGCGGCCGTATGCGAATCCCCAGTTTGGGTAGGTCAGCGGCGCATTCAGCAGGATCAATGCGCCCGAGGTGTAACTGCCCGAAAAGGTCATCGTCCATCCGCCGACGAAGCGGTCGAGAAGCGCGTTCCCGCGCAGGAACCGTTTTCCGTTGCCGAACGGCAGATCCCACGCTGCGACGACATTGAAAATGTGCGGGTAGTCTGTGTACAGAAAGCTCTTTTCCCGCCTCAATACGTCAGGCGCATAGGGGTTGTCGCTCTTCGGATTGCGATTGTTTGAATCACCGCTGGTCTGTGAGCCGGACGCGTTGGTCAGCGACTTGGACCAGGTGTAATTCACCTCCGTGAACACGCTGCCGAAACGGCGATCCAGCTTCACTTGGAGCGAGTCGTACCAGGAACTGCCAATCGGGTTGTACTCATTGTTGACTGGCCCATTGATGTGCGGATAGGGACGCAGCGCGCGCGCCAGCGTCGCGGTGTTGCCCCAGTCCGCGATGAACTGCGGGTACGGTGATGTGTAACCCCCCGCCACAACCGCCGGATCGTCGATCCGCTTGTTCAGCAGGTCGCCGAGCGCGTAATACTTCGGATCGAGATTGTTGAGCGGCTGGTGGTTGGCCGAGAGGCGCGTGCCGCGATTGCCGATATAAGCGGCCTCGGCAACGAGCTTCCAGGGCAGCTCGTGCTGAATGCTCAGGCTCCAGTTCTTAAAGCGCGGCGCCGTGCCGGAGCTCGGGCTGATGTACCAGATGTCGTCCGCGGCGTTTCCAGCCGAAGGATTGATGATGGGAGGCGCCAGGAAGTTTGCGGACGGCACAAACCCGTTGTCCCACAGCAATGCCGCGCCCGTTGTCGAGGGCCTCGACAAGCCCGCCGTGTTCGAGTATCCGTTCTGGCAGCGGATGCAGAACCCGCCCGTGAGGCCGTTTCCGGCCGCGTAATAGACGCCGAACCCGGCGCGCACCACGGTCTTCTGCCGGTACGACCAGGCCAGTCCCAGACGCGGCCCCCACGACGAGTAGTCGATGTCGCCAAAACGGCTCTTGCCATTACAGCCCCGGCAGGTCCCGGCATAGGCCAGCGCGCCTTTCAAACCCGAATGAGGGTCGGTCAGGCTCGGATCGAACGACGTGAACGCGTCCGGCGAAGTCGAGCGCGGGACGGGGATCTCGTACCGGAGCCCGAGGTTGAGTGTCAGGTTCGGGCGCAGCTTCCAGTCCGTCTGCGCGTACCAGGCATGATAGCCGAACTTGGCTGCCGCAAAGCTGGCGTTGTACGTGCGCGAGGCGCCGTCGACCAGGCCCAGCAGGAAGCTGGCGAAGGAATCGCCGGTGGCGCTCGGAGCCGCAGGCGAAGCGGTCTGGAGGTTGGAGAAGCTGAAGACACCCTGCACCCCCGCATCATCGGCGCCGCCGGTCGGGAGCTTGATGCCTGTCGTCCGCATCCAGCGATGGTCCACTCCGAATTTCCAACTAAAGCTGCCCTTGATCCAGCTAAAGTCGCCGCGGATGTGATCCGTATAATTGAACTGGGTGCCTTTCGTCTTGGTCCCGTTCGTGTCGGCGTAGTTCGCGTAGCGCCCGTCGCTGAATGTTACGACCGGGAAGGCGCTGGTCTCGCCGTCGGCCACCCCCGTCAGCCCGAGCTTTTGCGGCCATCCCTGGCCGACGCTCTGATTGTCGAAGTACTGCCGGAGTTTCGTGATCCCATAGGTTAGATGCAGACTTGTCGTCGGCGTGAAGATCCAGTCGTAGTTGAGGCGAGCGAAGATGGGCCTGTTGGCGCTGATCGCGTTGTTGCCCGCGCCGAGCAGCGGGCTGGGGAGCGGACCATCTGCCAGGCCGGAGAGGTCCTGCTTCGAAACATAGCCGGCAAGCAAATGCTTGTTCGAGAAGTTGTGGTTGATCTTCAGACTCCACGAATCCAGCTCGCTGCGCGTAGTGACGATACCCAGGTAATTCTGCTGCACGCCGCCGCTGCTAGGCTGCGGAACGACGGCCAGGATGTTCTTGCTGACGGTGCTGAACCGGGTCTGCGGGATGATGTTGCCGGCGAAAGACCTGGAAGATGAGTCTGTGCGGCGGAAATTCTCGAGGGCGAAGAAGAAGAAGGTCCGGTCCTTGCCGTCGTAGAGCCGCGGCACCCAGACCGGGCCGCCGAGCGCGAATCCGTAATCGTTGCCGTGATAGGACGGTTTCCTGACGTTGCGCGCATTGTTGGCCCAGGCGTTCGCGCTCAGCGCGCTCGAGGTGTGGTAGTCGAAGACATTTCCGTGGAACCGGTTGCCGCCGGAGGCCGTGACGAACGATTCGATCCCGCCGCCGGTGCGCCCGTACTCCGCGGCGAAGGTGTCGTTGATGAGCTTGAATTCGCCCAGCGCCTCGACCGACGGCAGACCGTTGAACGCCACGCCGCCTGATTCGGGGTTGGTCGCATTCGCGCCGTCGATCAGGATCTCCTTCGACCGGCGCGCGCCGCCCGAAATGCCGCCCTCGGCCCCCGCGCCGTTGACGACACCTGGCTGCAGTCCGATGAACGCCTCGGGGTTGCGAAGTCCGCCGGCGTAGATCGGAGCGTCCCTGAAGAGCCTGGGCGCAAAGTTCGTGCCGATCTCGCTCGACGCGGATTGCAGCACCGGTACTTCGGCGGTGACCGTCACTATCTCGGCCACGTCGCCGACATCGAGCGTCAGGTCCGCTACTGACTTGGTCGAAATGGCGATCACGATGTTGGAACGCGACAGCTTCTTGAACCCCGCCTTTTCGACCGACAGCGTGTACGTTCCTACGTCGAGGTTCGGGAATGCGTACAATCCGGCTTCGGTGCTCACGGTCAGCAGGGACCGTCCGGTAGTCGTCTGTGTGGCGGTCACGGTCGCTCCCGCGACGGCTCCCCCGCTTCGGTCGGTGACGGTTCCCGACAACGAGCCGGTACTCAACTGCGCAAAGCCCGGAATGGAAAGTACAAGCAACAAAGAGAGGAAAGACACTGTCCGGCGGGAAGTATCCATCGCGCCACCTCGTAAGAAGAAGGATGGGGAAATCGCCTTTGGCTGCCGTCGGAAAATAGCATAGGTTGACCCGGAAGGTCTGCTGAAATATCCGGGGGGTCGTCCGAAGCCTGTTCGGGACGCGGATGAACGGTGAAGGTCGCGCTCGCTCATGCATTGCTCCACACAGTCACGCGGGCATGATAATGGCTGCCGGCCGGCACGGCCAAATTGGCAAGCTTGCGATGCTAAAACGGAATTGCGGGAGGGCGTCTTACGGTGAACGCTCGATGCGGCCAACGCTGAATTCAACCAGGCGCGCGCCGCAATGGGCCAGTTCGCCGGCCGTGAGCTCACGGCCACGCCAGCCGGCAGGAAGTTCCAGGGTGAGGTGCAGATAGCGCGCGCCGCGGGAGCAGACCTCGGCGGCCAAATGGACCGGCAGAGTGCCAATTAGGACGTCGCCCGGAAGGACATCGCTCAGGTCCAGGTGCGTCATGGTCCGATCGATGGAGATACCCTGACGCGTGACCCATTGAGCCGCGGCAATGTGCGGGCATTTGTATGCGCCGATACCATGCCATTGGTAGATAGTCTCACGATAATCGGTCGTGCCTATGAAGGTTACCAGGGTGCGCTGAGGTTCTTTGGGTGACATCGTGGACGATCGGAGGTTAGTCTACAGTTGAGGTTTTCTGCTGCAAGCGTTCCTCGATCCATCGTCTTACCATTGCCTGATACCCGGATTCGCCCTCGGATTCCGCCACGATTTTCAGGGCTTTAACGAGTTGCGCCGGCAAGCGGATCGCGCTGGGGGCGTGTTGTTTCGCCCGAGACATTACTTCGTCGAGCTTTTCCGGCTTCATTCGGTGATACCGGGCCTCGATCTTTTCCCGCTCAGCTTTAGGTAATTTACCGAATCGCTTCTTCATTTTTTCCCTCTCTTTCCGGGCTTTAGCTCCCAGCCGGTGAAAATGCGGGCGAGCCTGTCACCCTTGTCCTGGAAGACGAGTCGCAAACGTCTACCGCGATCGGTGCGGCCATCGAGAATGTAGACATCGTCAAACCGCCTCTCGTCTTTACAATAATCAAAATCGTGAAAAAAAAAGCATTCTTCAGCTTCTTCAGGCTCAATACCGTGTTCGCGCAGGTCCTGTACGCCGTCAATCTGTTCACGCAGCCGTTTCTCGATATTCTTGTACTCCAATTCCAGCCGCCGCTCGAGCTCAAGATCCAGGTTACCCTGCTTCTCCTCCTGCTCGCGGGCCTTCTTGCGCAACACCAGTTCCTGCCGCTCGGCCGCTTCGGCCTTGCGTTGCTGCTCGGCGAGCTGTGCATGCAGGTCCTTAAGCTCCAGGGTCAGGCATC
>QHZE01000203.1:5376-23055 GCA_003225335.1 Acidobacteriota bacterium | reverse complement strand
GTAGTAATTCGCGGGATAGAAGGAGGCTGTGTCGTTGTCGAGGGCGCTGTTGCCTGCCGCGGCCATGAAGAGGATCCCGCGCTGCCGGTGGGCATCGATGGCGTCGTAAAGGGCCTGCGAGAACTCCCCGCCACCCCAACTATTATTAGTGGCAACGATATTCACGCCCCGGTCTTTCATCATCGCCAGATAGTTCAGGCAGGAGACTGCGCCGTCCGTTGAACCCGATCCGCCTGCGTTGAGGAACTTGCAGGCCATGAGCTTGACATTCCAGTTGATGCCGGCGACCCCCTTGCTATTGTTGCCAACCGCCCCGATTGTGCCGGATACGTGGGTGCCATGTTGGTTGTCATCCATCGGGTCCGAGTCGTTATTGGCGAAGTCGAACCCGTGACAGTCATCGACAAAGCCGTTGCCGTCGTCATCGATGCCATTACCGTTGCAGTCCGCTGTGTTGCTGAATATGTTCGTGGCGAGGTCTTCGTGGTTGTAGTCGATCCCCGTGTCGATCACGCCGACGACGACGCTGCTGCTGCCAGTGGTGATGTTCCACGCCTCAGGCGCGTCGATGTCCGCGTCTGAGTTGTTGTTAAGGCCCCAGAGCGAGCCAAATTGGGAATCGTTGGGGATCGTAGCGGCGTTGACGATGAAGTTGGGTTCCGCATAGTGCACGATGGGAATTCGCCGGTAGAGCCTGATAGCCTCTTCCACCAGCAGCCCTCGCGGGAGTTTGACGAGTTCGAGGCCGTCGAGTGTCTCGAATCTCTTCAGAGCAGAGGATCCGATCGCGGCATGAGCTGCTGCCCTGGCAGAGGCGGGGACCCCGGGCGCGAATCTCACGAGGATCTGGTCGGAGACGTACTTGGCCGGCAGGCCCGGCCCGGGCGCCTGACCCGAGGCGATTTTCACACCGGAAGCGGTGACCATGCTGAGCGCGCAAATGAAAGCGATTAGAGCGATTTGGCTTGGCCTGTTCATTTCCCTTCCCTCCGTTTAGTGGAATCAGAGTTTCTTGAACTTGACCGGTAGACTTGCTCCGGGAACCCGGACCAGTGGAATGGCTGAGAGAGCACCTGCGAGACTGTGGAATCCTTCGGGGGGTTCTCGATCCCATAAACGATGGTGAGCACCCCGCTCTCGCGTTCAACCCTCAAAATCTCGAACTGGTATCCTGCAATCGGTCGCTGGTCCGCGAAGACGAGGACGTCAAGCTCCTTGGTGAAGTCTATGGGAGAGCGGGGCTAGCCGAGGGCTAGCCGGCAGGAGCATGTTGCTTCCAGGGATCCGCCCACTCCTGTTCGGACTGCACCACAACCTCTCGAGGATCAACGATTCCGCTTGCAGTCCCTCGACTGAGGGAGAAGAAAGGCAAAAGCGCGAGAGCAAGCTGGCAACAAACAAGGATGCTTCGATGCAACCCCGGGCACGCTTGCCAGTAGAGGCTTAAACACCTCTTACGCAAAGTCCCCGGGGGGCGAAACACACTTTTGATGCGCGTATTTCTACCGCGACGGGCGCGCTAGAGCAAAGGAATTGTGCTTGAATTCAAACTCTATCACTTGTTGTTGATGGTGCCACAAGTATACAACAGATCGGTAAGGCTCTTTCAGTCTTTCTGCAGTTTTTTTCGCGAAATGTGTGGAATTCTTATCTCGACTAGAGGCAAAGGCTTTTTTTACAGTACGCCGATTGTACCGTAGTCAAGCTCCGTCGATGACCTCCCTATGCTCTCTTGTCAGGAGTGAATCTACGTTCACTGCGCCCGGGCAGGCTAAAGCCTGAACTCCGAACACTTCCTATTGTTCGAGGACATACTCCTTTTCTCTCAGGACAAGGCAGGCCGCGGCGAGAAACAATGCGGTCATTAGCAACAACGTACTCACAGCCTCCGGCGCCTGTGTCCGCTCCCCAAAGAGCATGGCCAAGGAAGCTGGAGCATTTTCGTGCGGAAATATGGACTGGATGTAGTGAGTGACTGTCAGTTTTCGAGTGAATCCGGGAAGGTACGATACAATCCCCTCCCATCCGAACGCATAGATGAGGCCCGCCAGTATGGGATGCTTCAGCCAGGCCCCGAGCAGGCTGAAAAACGCGCCGTACGCTAATAGTGCCAGGAACACAATCCCGATATCCTTGCCGAGAACTCCCGCATCTTCCCAAAAGGGCCGCAAATCGTCGCGCAGATACAGAATCAGATAGCTGAAAACAACCGTGGGCAGCACAAGGAGCACGCTTGTCCATACGAGCGCCAGATATTTTCCCACCATGATCGCCGGCTTGGGTATGGGCCGGAGGAACAGATACGTGAGCGTCTTTCCTTCCACCTCTTCGGAGATCAGGGCCGTGCCATAGAAGAGCGTCACAAAAACCACCATGAAGTGGATGACAGCAGTCGACATGAGCGTGCTGAAGACCTGAGCCGGGGTGAAGGGCGCCCGGATCCAGTTGTAACTGAGAACCAGGCGGCCCAGAACCGCCATTCCCAGAACGACGAGAGAGATGAAGACCACAAATATGGTCTTCTTGCTCCAGAACAGCGTGTCCAGAGTGAGATACGCGATGGTTTTCATGTCTCTCCAGCCTTTGGCAATGCGAAAACGTCCCGTCATTGACGGCTCTCCTATTTCACGAGGTAATGAAACACGGCCTGGAGGTTGTCATCCGGCGAGGTGATCTCTTCGAGCGCGATCTCATGACGCAGCAGCAGGCCGGGCAGGCGGGAGTAGAACTCGTCCGGATTACGGGACTCCAGAGTCAGCGCATTGCTCTCCGGGTGGAAGCGAATGCTGACTACGTCGGGAAAAGCAACCAGCAGCTCGGCGGCCCTCCTGGGCTCGGAGCAGCGGATATAGATATGATGCGGGTGTTTGTCAATGAGATCGCGAATGTCGTGAACGTCCCCTTCCGCGAGAACCTGCCCGTTGTGTATGAGAAGGATGTTGCTGGTCATCGCCTCGATTTCATGAAGTATGTGGCTGGAGACAATCACACACTTTCCTTCCTTGCCAAGAATCCGGATAAACCGGATGGTTTCTTTGCGCGCCACGGGGTCCATGCCTGCCAAAGGCTCGTCGAGCACCAGCAGTTCCGGATCGTGGGCGACAGCCTGCGCCAGCTTTATCCTCTGCCGCATCCCCTTGCTGTAGGCCCCGATCTTCTTGTCCCTGGCCTCAACCAGGTTCACCTGCTGCAGAGCCGAATCGGTGCGCTGATTGACCTCGGTCTCGGAAAAGCCGTGGAGCCGGAGCAGGGCCGCCACGAATTCCGCGCCTGTCATTCGATCGTAGAAGGAATCCTGTTCCGGGCAGAAACCCATCCGGTAAAAGAGCGGATAATTGTTCCAAATCCGCTCTCCCCAGAGTGTAAGCTCTCCTTGACTGGGACGGAGCTGGCCGGTGATAAGCTTCATCAGCGTCGACTTCCCGGCTCCATTGGGGCCCAGAAGCCCGGTAACGCCGGGCCCGACGGAAAAGGAGACTTTGTTCACGGCAATGACCTGTCCGTACCACTTCGACACTCCTTTTGCTTCCAGGATCCGGGTCATTTCACGACCTCGACGGCCTGGACGCGGTGGTGAAGGAGCCACACGCTGCCCAGCATCAAGAGGCCCAGAACCATTGCCGAAAGCCACAACGGGGACTGATACTGAGGACTCACTTGAAACAGATAGTCTCCGATCTGGGTCAGGTTGTTGCCGAGCGATACCCATGCTACCCGCGTGGATCGCAAGACTACACTGAGGATCTGGTAGAAGATTCGACTGAAAAAGAAAAGGGCCGCAAAGACTATGCCTGCAAAACGGCTGCTCTTGCTGAGGGACGAGACCGCCAGCATCACCACGCTGTAAGTGGCGATGATCAGTAAGGAATAGCCGAGCACTGAAGCAGGCACCCAGTAATTTTGCTCCAAAAAGCTCGCATCCGATTTGAAGAGCACGGCCAGGAAAAAGAGCAGCATTCCGGGCACCAGGGTGGGCAAAGCGAGGAAAAAGAACAGCACTCCGAGCTTCCCCATCACGTAGTCCCGCCGGGTTATCGGTTTTGAGAAGTAGATCTGGAGAGCATTTGCTTTCAGATCGTTCGCGATCAAGCCCGCCCCGGCATAGATGGCGATGATGAATACGAAGAACATCTGCTGGCTCAGGAAGTCTTCAAAGAACTTGGCGTTGATCGTAAGCAGAGGAATCCTTCCCAGGACCGTCGAGAGATACAGCATCACACACCGAACAAGAAATGGAAGAGCCGAAAGAATCATCAAGACGAGGAAACGCCTCTTCCGGCCCAAGATGTTGATCCCCTGGCGTGTGATCACCCACCACCGGTACGGGTGCGAGGTCCAAACACCCGACCATTGCCGGTAACTCAGGTCATAAATCGGCATTACGACTCTCCGATAACTTGCAGGAAGACGTCTTCCAGAGACTGTTTCAAAGGAACCAGGTGACGGATCTGGATCCCATGGTCTCGAGCGATCCGCAACAAACTGTCGCTGCCCAGGCCGTTGACCAGGAGGACCCTCATAACCCCGTCCTCGCCGTCCTGAACGGGGCAGCCCAGCAAGCGAAGCTGTTCCCGGAAGGAGTCCCCGTCCCCTTTTATACGGCATTCGAAGGTCGCCCCCGAGGACTGCTTCAAATCGTCGATCTTCTGCGCAGCCAGCCGGCGCCCCTGATGGAGCACCAGGGCATCTCTGCAAACCCATTCCACGTCCGGAAGTAGATGGGTGGAGAGGATCACGTGGATTCCCTTGCCATTCCAGATGTCGCGGATCAATTCCAGCATCTCGATCCTTCCCTTGGGATCCAAACCGTTCGTGGGCTCGTCGAGGAAGATCAGTTCGGGACCGTGCACCAGGGCCTGCGCCAGCTTGATTCGCTGTTTCATTCCGCCGGAGTAAGTCTCCACATTCCGATAGCGGGCTTCTCCGAGCCCGACGTAATGAAGGATCTCATGGGCTCTCTGCAGTGAATCTTTGGGCTTCATCCCGGCCAGTTGACCGGCGTACGCGACAAACGAGACTGCATTCATTCCCGGAATGTGGCAATCGTTTTCGGGCATGTATCCGACCCTCTGACGGATCGCGAGCTGCTGGCTTCGGATATCGAGCCCCAGCACTTTTCCGCGTCCGGTCTTCGGAGTAAGGAAACCCAGCAAGGTCTTCAGCAGCGTGCTCTTGCCGGCTCCATTAGGCCCCAACAGGCCCATCGAGCCTCCGGCAAATTGCATGCTGACGCCGTCCAAAGCTTTCTGGCTGCCAAATTCTATTGTTATGCTCTCGAGATCGACGATCAAAGCGCGGCACCCTATGTCCAATCGAAGCTCTACTACGATGGAATAGTAGCAATAGTTCGATTCGTAGGGGCGGCCCTGTGTGGCCGCCCGAGTCCCCCACACGCAGGGCGCCCCTGCGGATTGCAAGGAAGATTGAACTCTCGGGAAAGGCCAAGAATCTTCTTTACTGTGATTTCTTCGTGTCTTTGCGTCTTTGGCGGTGAATGTGGAGTACGCCTCCGGATTCCGGCGATTCCGGCGATCCATGCTTGTCTATGGAGGAAGGTGCGTCTAGAATTCAGTAGGATACTGGGTCCGGAGACTTCGAGGGTGCGCGTGACAAGGCCGCGGAGAACATTACTTATGATGGTTCTTGCATTTGCGGTCTGGCTGCATGCGGTCGAAGCCAAGAAGTACCGGCTTCTTTCCATCACCAATACCAGCAAGTTAATCCTTGTATCAGAGATTCCCGGGAAGACAAAGTACGTTTTGGATGCCGCCACCGCCAAGATCACTGTGGACGGCAAGCCTGCCGAATTCCAGGACTTGAAAGCCTACACGGTGATTCGTGTCACCTTTGACGCCCGGAAAGGCTCGAAGGACGGCATCGATCTCGACGGCGTCGCAAAGGAAATCTCCATTTCTATTCCGGAGAATCCAAGGTAAGCAACCCACTATTTTTCTACAGCTTATAGTCCGTTTAATTTGTTTATGAAAATACCCTTCACGCGCAGTTTTCTTTTGCTATAATTCCGCCGTCCGTAACGCGGACAATCCTCGTAAGTGGGGCTGGAACACCCTGGAGCCTTCGGCAACCCCCCAAAAGGTTGCCCTGAATCCCAACATGAGCAGGCACACCTTAAAGAGTGGACAGGTGTATCAGGACAACTGGGAAACGGAGCGTTACGAGCTTCTGAACACCCGAGTCTGCGACCTGAAACTGAACTTCGAGGAGACGCTCCTCAACAGATGCATCGAGAAGCTGTACTCCGAGCTGGCTGCAAAGAAGGTGCAGTACCGGCCTGGATATTACTTCACCTGCGGGGCAGATGAGTGGGGGTGCCCCGACCGCGTACCCATTATCGGCATACCATTTCATCTTGCCGACAATAAGCTCACCCGCATCGAGCGTGAAATGGGTTACACCACCTATGACGAAAGGGACCTCATGTTCCTGTTGCGCCATGAGACGGGGCACGCGATCAGCTACGCCTACCAGCTCTACCGGAACGAGGAATGGAAGGGACTTTTTGGCGATTTCAACAAGACTTATCCGTCGAACTTCAAGTATAAGTTTAACCCATTCAGCCGCAACTACGTGAAGAGTCAAGGAGAGCCGAAGTACTATGCCCAGGCGCATCCCGATGAGGATTTTGCGGAAACTTTTGCGGTCTGGCTGACCCCTCGGTCCAACTGGAGGGTTGTCTACAAAAACTGGCCTGCCATCAAGAAGCTGGAGTACGTGCATCGCCTGATGGTTAAGATCCGGCGGCGGAAACCCGAAGTCCTGGCCGGTCCTCTGCACTCTCCGTACCAGTCGAAAACCTACACCCTGATCGAGTACTACGGAGAGGATCTGGATAACTTCAAGGACAAGGCTCTTGGGATATATGACGACGATCTCAATATGATCTTTGACCATTACACCAACGGCTTCCGAAAAACCATCAGTGCAAAGGATCTCATCCGCAGGAACCGGCGTTTTCTGATCACGACCATTGCAACGTGGACTGGAGCGCGCGAGAAAGTAGTGGCCCCCGTGATCAACAAGTTCTTTCAACGCTGCCGGGAGTTGAATTTGTCCACTACGTCCGAGGAAGAAAGTTCCCGCCTCGCCTCCCTCGCGGCCCTGGGAACCGCCGTGGTGATGAATTACTTGCACACCGGCAGATACATCCCCGATTGATTCCGATTGATTGATGCGGACGTCCCCGTGACGACCTTGAAATACATCACCGCCTCGCATGCAGTTCAGGCTTTAGCCTGCTCAAAGTCAGTGCAGCCTGAAGGCTGAACTCCAAACCTGTTTCGTGGCACAGGCGTCCCGCCCGTGTAGACATAACCTTGGTCACGTGGACACGCACAGGCGCTCGAGATTCAACGTGGCGCCCTTCGCTCCGTATTTGCAGAGAAGTCCTGATGCTGGTAGGCCGCGACATCGAAGGGTTCGTTCGACTCGTCGAAGCCGCGGCATCATCGGGCCGGACGATGTCGGCTGCGACTGTTCTGGAGGTGCGCCGCGCCGGACTGAAGGCGATCTTTTTAACTAACCGAGGTTTTCCTTGACAACCTCTGGCACCAAAGCCGAATTTTCCCTGATAACGCCCGGAGTGATTGTGAAGCATGCCAGGTAAGTTCGACCGGAGGGGTTGCGAGACCATGACAGTAAGGAGAAGAAAACCATGAAACGATCTAATGCCACACTATGCATCGAGCTTTCCTGCTGCCTGCTCATAGCTCAGCTTGCCTTGGCGCAGGCGAAGCCGCGCGCCAGGGATTTGGGCGTGCCCTTCGAGGGGACGCCCGGCCCGCTGAATGCGATCACCGATGTCAAAGGCGTTGAAGTGGGCCTTACGACGATCATCTCCGGCGAAGGGCCATTGAAGGTTGGCGCCGGCCCTGTGCGGACGGGTGTGACGGCGGTTCTCCCGCGCGGCAAAGATTCAGCGGACCCGGTCTTCGCCGCATGGTTCTCAATCAACGGCAACGGCGAGATGACCGGCACGACCTGGATTGACGAAGGCGGTTTCCTCGAAGGCCCGGTCTTCATCACTAACACGCACAGCGTCGGCACCGTGCGAGACGCAGCCATTATGTGGGCCGTGCGGCATGGCAAGATGCAACAGCCGTGGTTGCTGCCGGTCGTCGCCGAAACCTATGACGGAGGTTTGAACGACATCAACGGCTTCCATGTCAAGCCGGAGCATGTCTTCAAAGCGCTCGACGGCGCGAGCTCTGGCCCGGTCGCTGAAGGCAATGTCGGCGGTGGCACAGCGATGAGCTGCTACGGCTTCAAGTGCGGCACTGGAACCGCCTCGCGCAAAGTCAGCGACTCGATGGGCAACTACACTGTCGGGGTGCTGGTGCAGGCCAATCACGGAGGCCGGAATCAACTGCGCGTTGCCGGCGTGCCGGTTGGCGCTGAGATGTCGCAGCCGGCGCAAGGCGCGCCACGCGGCTCCGGCAACAGCGGAGAGCATGAGCTGGGCTCGATCATCATCGTCGTAGCAACGGACGCGCCGCTCGCGCCGCATCAATTGAAGCGCATCGCGCATCGCGCCACCCACGGTTTGGGGCGCACCGGCGCGACTTCCGGGAATGGATCGGGCGACATCGTGATTGCCTTCTCCACCGCCAATCCGGGGGCTGCCGCTGCGGCTGACACCGTGCAAGTCTCGATGGTCTCGAACCAACGGATCAGCGCCTTGTTCGACGCCACCGCGCAGGCAACAGAAGAGGCGATCATCAACGCGCTGGTCGCTGGTGAAACCATGGTCGGAGCCAATGGCCGCACAGTTCAGGCGATGCCGCACGACCGTCTCAAGGAGATCTTGAAGAAATATAACCGCTTGAATGAATCGAAGTAGCCCGCGCCGGCGGTTGTCACCCACGATGTTATGTTGCCTTTTGCCTGGCCAGCGACTATCGTTTTGCCTGTTCCCTTTGAAATTTAAATGGATCACCGCCGACTTCCAACTTTTTTAAATCACGCGCTTGGCTTGGATCGAATCTCTCAAATCGCGATCCACATTCTTCTGGCAAGTAGATTGCTCTGCTGCCAGGTCTTTGCGCAGGAGCCGATTGAGAGAGTGGCAGCCCGCGCCGAGCAGTTTGAGCGGGAGGGCCGATGGAAGGAAGCCGCAGCGGCTTACCAGCAAATCCTAAGGTCGAATCCAGACTCTGTCCCAGCGCTCAATCGCTTGGGAGCCCTCTATGTGAGGCAGGGGAAATACCAGGAAGGCCTCAAGTACTACCTTGAAGCGCTCAAGCTCAATCCTCAGGAGTTTGGCACAAATCTCAACCTGGGTATCGCCTATTTCAAGATGCAGGACTACCGTTCGGCGCTCGCACCTCTGGAAAAGGCTGTCAGGGCTGATCCATCCAACTCGCAGCCGCGACAACTGTTAGGTGCGGCGCTGATCGGCCAGGATGATTACTTGCGAGCGATTCCCCACCTCGAAAAGGCTGCCGCACTCGATCCGCGGGATACCGGGGTCCTTTATCTCTTGAATCGGGCTTATCTGAAAGCGGACCAGTTTGATAAAGCTCTGGGAACTTTTGGGCGCCTTGAAGCCCTCGACCCCAAGTCACACTGGGTTCGCCTCTTAAGGGGTCAGGCCTACGACGGATTAGGCGAGTACGGCAAAGCCATCGAAGAGTTCGAAAACGCCCGCCAACAGTTGCCTGCAGATGCAACCGTTCGTTTCTCGCTGGGCTTTATGTACTGGAAGATCCACCGTTATCCAGAGGCATTGGTCGAGCTCCAGGCAGCTTTGCGGTTGGATCCCCACTTTGACGAAGCGAAATTTTACCTGGCGGACACCTATCTCGGTGATCAGAAGCCCGCAGAGGCACTGCCGCTTCTGAAAACTCTTGTCAAAGAACAGC
Source organism: Acidobacteriota bacterium (assembly GCA_003225335.1). Taxonomy (GTDB): domain Bacteria; phylum Acidobacteriota; class UBA6911; order UBA6911; family UBA6911; genus Gp18-AA60. The sequence continues at coordinate 13,177 of QHZE01000203.1, read as the reverse complement.
CTCAAACTGTCCGCGTTCACCTGGACTTGGGCAAGGCTTTGGAGCAACTACACCGCTACGAGGAGGCGGGGAGCGCCTTCGAGACCGCCCTTCGCTTAGAACCGAATCGGGCAGACGCCCATTATCAGCTGGCTCGTGTTTACCAAAAGCTGAACCGGCAAGCCGAGTTTCGGCATGAATTGGAGATCTCGCAAAAGCTACAAAAAGAGAAGTTGCAAAAGCATGAAAGTCTACTCGAGGCAAGCGGGACTCACGGCGATGCCACAAGAGAATTAGGTTTGTCGCCGCCACGCTAAGGGCCCGTCAGGAAATAAGGTGTACATTTTGCTGCTGGCCCCCAGGCCCGCTGGCAAGGCGCGAGCGACGAGCATACCCGCTGCGGTATGTAAGGAGCGAGCAACACCGCCAGCGGGCCTGCGGGCCGCAGCCCGGAGGGGCGCGGCGGCGGGCGGGCATCTGCGGCGTTGCCGCTCCTCGACGATGTCACCACATCGCCTGCGTCGCGGCGCCTTGCATCTGCCCGCCCGGCGCTCGCGCCAAAATGCACACCTTATTTTCTGACGGGCCCTAACTACCCCAGTCCGAGAACAAGTACTGCTTGTCGGCGTAGTAGTACGAATACTCAGTTCGAATCTCTCAAGCGCTCCAGGGCGTCACGGGCCGGACGGAACGTCGGATCCGCGGCTAAAGCCTGGCGAAAGGCGCGGGTGGCCTCGCCATGCTTTTTCTGCTGGCGAAAAATCAAGCCCAGATTGTAGTAGGCCCAGGCGAATTTCGGTTGCAGACGAATCGCTTCAACAAATTCTCCACGGGCACGCTCCAGCTCTCCGCGACGCAGGAAGGAGCTCCCCAAGGTGTTGTGGGCTTCGGCTGACTGAGGGTCGGCCCGCAGCGCCTCATTCAGGTGGCGGGTGCTCTCCTCCCACCGCCCTTCCAGGGTTGCCATGACTCCCAGGTTGTAGTGCGCCGAGAAATCTCCAGGGGAGACCGTCAGCATATGGTTAAAGTGTGACTTTGCTCGCTCGTGGTCTTTCTTCTCTAACCAGATGGTCCCCAGCAACTCTTCGGCGCGCGTGTAATAAGGCGCGATGGCAAGCGCCGCCTCGAGCTCCTTAACCGCTTCGTCCGCTTGTCGCATTTCGTAGTAACTGACTCCTAGGTTGAAGTGTGCGAGAACATTTAGCGGATCCTTTTTCAATACCTCGCGAAAGTGCTGTATCGCCTCGTTGTGTTGATGCTGTTTCTGCTGACTTAAACCCAGGCTGATGTGAACGTCCGTAAGCCCCGGGTCTTTTTTCAGTAGTTGTTTGAGCAACTCACTGGACTCCACCACGCGTCCTGAGGAGGCAAGCACGATCGCGCGGCCATACTGCTCGTATTCGGCAATACGGTCCTTGGGATCCAGGCCGGATTCAGCAGGCGCGGATTGGGAGCCGCTAAGGGCCACGTAGCCCAGCGAACTGAGCTTGGCAACAACGTCTGGGCTAAGCGCCGCCGGCTTGGCGGTTTGTTGCGGCTGAAAGCGCGAGCGCACAGCCCCCAAGCGTTCCCGGTAGGCTAGAGCGAGCGATCTGTCGGCCGCGTAAAGATTACGAGTCTCGTCAGGGTCCCTTGACAGGTCATACAATTCCGGTTTGGGCGCCTCAATGTATTTGTACCGGCCGAGCCGCAGGCTTCGGAGCGAGCTTACACCGAAGTGGTTGTGGCCGTAACGACTCTCGCCGTAGACTTCGGCCTCGGGCGCTGGAGCTTTGCGCTGCATCAGGCCGAGTAAACTTCGCCCCTGGAACTGCGGAGATTGCGGCAAGCCCAGGAATTGCAGAACGGTGGGCGCCACATCCAGAAGACTTACAGGCTCGTCCAGCCGCGCCGGGTAAGTCCCCGTTCCCGTAGGCCAGCGGAAGATCAGGGGAACCCACATCGTACTTTGATAGATGAAATAGCCGTGGGTGCTTTCATCGTGCTCCCGGAGGCCCTCACCGTGATCGGACGTAAAGATGACCAGCGTTTTCTTCAAGAGATCTCGCTGGGCGAGATACTTCCAGAAGTTCCCCAGAACTTGGTCCACGTAGCTAAGTGCCGCATCATACCCCGGACCCTGCGAGCGACGCAGCCCGGGCGGTAAAGTATAGGGGGTGTGCAAGTCGTAGAGATGAAGGAAGACGAAAAAGGGCCGGGCGGAATTTTCTTCCAGCCATTGCCGTGCGAACCGAACAACTTTCTCCCCTGACCGCTTGATGTCGCCGGGATCTCCACCTGCTCTTCGACGAAGATCGAAAGAGCTATCATAGAAATCAAACCCCTGGTTTAGCCCGAAGCGCCGATCCAGAACGAACCCACCCACGAAAGCAGCCGTGGCGTATCCCCTGGACTTGAGAATCGTGGCAAGGGTAACCACATTCGGTCCTAATTGCTGGCCATTGTCTTCAATTCCGTTCACAAACGGATAGGTCGAGGTCAGCAAAGAAACGTGGGAAGGGAGAGTGAGCGGTACCTGAGCGCTGGCCTGCCAGAAGAGCGTACCACCCTGGCTGATGGTGTCGATACCAGGGGTGCGCAGCTTGCGATAGCCGTAACAACTGAGGCGATCCGCCCGCAAGGTGTCAACGGAAATCAGGATGACTGATGAGGGGGCTTGCGTTTCTGCGGTGGAAACCGCGGATATCCCAACGAGGAATACAGAGGTCGCCAATATGGAACAGACGAGCGGCCAGCCCGACATTCCGGAGGAAATTTTTCTGCCCATATGAAACCACTACCCGGCTGAATAGGGACGCAGGCCTCTGTCCTGCATCCCTGCGACCAACTTCTTGCTGCCACGCCGGAATAGTACCATCCAGCTTGAATGAGTTATTACCGAAGTCTACCCGAAGCCCCGAAGCCCGTTTTTTTCTTCTCGATTCAAACAGTAGCGGTCTCGAATTTTTTTGGGGGTCCGGTTTAGCCAGGGCCGAAGGCCCGGCAGTGAACCCCGCCCGTGAGGGCGGGGACTTCGAGACCCCGTAGTCCGAGGTCCGAAAGACCGGCACTCGGACTGTGCCGCACCTTCGGCGGTCATGGTTACGACATCCAGTTTCCCCGGCCTCACGGCCGGGCCTACTACTGCCGGCCCTTCGGGCCTAAGTTATCCCTTTCCGTGACGTCTGAATTGCAGTTTTTTCTTGACACGGATTACCGGGTGAAGTCAAGTTTAGCAACTGTTTGACCGGCTTATCGTTGAGCCGCTTATTAGCCAATAACACACATAGTCTCGCATCGGGTTTGTGTGGGTCAGGCTGAGCGGTTCTTTCCCGCCTCGTTCCGCGACGGAGGTTTGTGATGACATCCACTAAGTTCCCAAGCATAAGTAAGCTGACAAAGTCCGGAGCCCATTACGTCACTCTCATAGCAGGGCACATCTTGTTATTCTTGTGCGCCACCAATGCTCCGGCGCAGGAAGTGGGAGCGACTCTTTTCGGCACGGTCACCGATCCGGCGGGTGCTGCGGTCCCCGAGGCCAGTGTGACAATCACTAATCGCGACACAGGTAAAACCGCCTCGGTCAAAACTCAAAGTGATGGTAGCTACCTGGTGACCTCACTGACCCCGGGTACGTATACAGTCGCTGTAGAACACCCCGGCTTCAAGAAATCGGTCCAGACGGGCATCACACTGGTCGTTTTTCAGAAGGCCCAGTTGAACCTGCAACTCGAGGTCGGAGAGACGAGCACGACCATCGAAGTGACCGGGGCAGCTCCCCTGGTTGAAGCCGGGAGCGCCAGCGTGGGCGGGCTTGTGGATGAGCGGCAGGTTACCGAACTGCCCCTCAATATTCGCCGGTTCGGAAGTTTGCCCCTCTTGTTCCCCGGAACTGTGCCGGATCGCGGTGGATTTTCTTCGAACATCTTCGGCTCGCCCTTCAGCGAGACCACCTACGCGGCCAACGGCGCGCGCGGCTCCGGCAACAACGTGTTGATTGACGGGGTAGACTCCAAGAACATGTTTACCGGGGGTTTCTCAGTCCAGCCTTCGCCGGACTCGGTGCAAGAGTTCAAGGTGCAGACACAATCCTTCTCAGCCGTGTTTGGGAAGAACGCCGGTTCGACAATTAACCTCGTGACCAAATCGGGCACCAATGAAATTCACGGCAGCGCTTTCGAGTTTCTCCGTAATGACGTCCTGGATGCCAGAAACTTCTTTGACCTCGAGAAACCCTCTTTCCGCCGCAATCAGTTTGGGGCGGGTATAGGCGGCCCCATTATCAAGAACAAGACTTTCTGGTTTGCCAGTTATGACGGCCTTCGAACCCGTAAAGGGCTTACCGACGCGGGATTAGTGCCTACCCCAGCCATGTTGCGCGGGGACTTCTCGGCGCTGCTGCCAGACACACGCATCATCGATCCGTTGACTTGTCCTGATCCACCCTTTGGCGCGGCGTGTCAAGCCTTCCCCGGGAATATCATTCCGGATCAACGCATCGATCCGGTTGCCAAAAAAGTTGCTCCTTTCTTCCCGGCGCCCAATTTGGCGGGTGACCCGAATTATGTCGTCAATCCCAAACTGAGAAGGAACGACCACCAGATTCAAGCGAGAGTGGATCACACCTTTGGACCTAAGGACAACCTGTATGTCCGTTACATCCTCGGTCATTCAGTAACTTTTACTCCTGAGCAGGCTTATACGTCGCTACCAGGGTTTAGCGACAAGATCCGTTATCGAGGTCAAAACATCGCTCTCAGTTGGAGCCACACCATCACTCCTACGCTGCTTAATGAATTTCGATTTGGATTCTCCCGCAACATGAATATTGGGACTTGCGAGAACTGTCCCAGGGAACCAGGTTTCGTCCAAAGCTTCGGTATTGCCAACCTCAAGGCCCTGTCAGCCGAAGACGAGGGTTTTCCCTATTTTGGTTTCAGCCAGGGTTACTTTGGCATAGGGGATGCCAATTATCGTCCTGTCGAAAGCAACGACATGGTCGAAAAATTCAACGATACCTTGACCCTTACCAAGGGAAAGCACACCCTGGCCATGGGGGTTGACATTCAGCCCTACCAGTCGTTACGCGACCAGGCTCCGTTTTCGCCACACGGTCAGTTCAGGTTCGATAATCTTTACAGTAACCACACCGTTTCGGATTTTCTCTTGGGCTACCCGGCCGAAGCCGGTCGCAGCATCGCCAAGCGAGTGACCTATCATGATGGCAAGTTCTGGAATGCCTTTTTCCAGGACGATTGGCGCGTGAGGAAAAATCTGACCCTTAATCTGGGACTCCGTTGGGAATACCACCAGTTACCGACGGATCGAAGAAATACCGGCGCGGCTTTAGTTCCTCTTCCCGGCAAACCGCTGCAGACACCGGGTAACGCAGTTTTGGTGGTTCCGGGTTACGAACAAGCGGATGCGCTCTGCAACCAGCCCCAGTTCATTGCGGATCAGGGCTTGCCCACCGAGCGGCACCTGGTCGCCTGCTCGGACCTAATGAAGCAATTGGGCTTCACTGGCCGGGCGGAGAGGTCGCTCTGGTTCCCGGACAGGTTCAACTGGGCTCCGCGCTTTGGGTTTGCCTGGAGACCCACCTCCTCGGACCGGTTGGTTCTGCGCGGTGGTTATGGATTGTTTTTCGAACTGTCTCAGTTCAACGGTTTCCATTACGGATTTAACAACCCGATCCAGGCGCCCAACCAATTCAATACCTTTGAGTCGGGCGTGACCCCGCCATTCACGACCCAGACGGCGTTTATCGCCGGGGGTGCTCCACCCTTAAAGGATGCCTTTCTCTCCCTCAATGTAAGCCCATACTTCAAGCAGCCCTATGTCCATGAGTGGACTTTCAATATCCAAAGTGAGCTCAACTCCAACACAGCTCTGGAAGTTCGCTACCTGGGCCTTTCTGCGATTCAAATGAGTTACTTCCACTTCTTCGGAAATCAGGCGATCCCGGGTCCGGGCCCGATCCAGCCTCGCCGGCTCTACCCTGACCTCGGGTTCACTGCCGAAGTAGCTTCGGGTTCTAACTCAAACTACAACAGCTTGCAGGTCCAGTTGACTCGGAGAATGGCCCAGGGCCTCAGTCTCCTGGCCGGATATACTTGGGGCAAATCGCTCGTTGACCATGATGCCGAGGAAGGCGGTTACGCCGATGGCGGCCTGGGTCAAAATGACAATAACCGGACGGCGGATTACGGCCGTGGAGTCAACGATGCCCGGCAGCGCTTTGTCTTTAGTTCCATTTATGAATTGCCCTTTGGAAAGGAAAGGCGGTGGCAAAACCGAGCTCGGATCGTGAATGCCATCATCGGTGGTTGGGAAGTGACTTCGATTGTTACCTTCCAAACCGGCTTTCCCATCACGCCGAACACAAGCTTCGACATCGCTAACGTTGGAACAGGAGCTTTTCGCCCTGACCGCATCTGTAATGGCGCCCTTCCGACCGGCCAACGGACGGTCGAGCATTGGTTTGATACCAAATGCTTCACCGACGATACTTTGATTGCGCTGCTTGCAGCCGGAACCCCCAGATTTGGCAATTCCGGCAGAAGTATCCTCGACGGGCCGGGGTTGCAGAATTGGGATTTCGGTTTGCTCAAAAACTTCCGGTTGATGGAGCGGTTGAAGATGCAGTTCCGCGCCGAGTTTTTCAATGCTTTTAACCAGGCGCACTTCGAGGATCCGGAAAAAGATATAACCAGCTCCACCGCCGGGCAAATCTTCGGTGCCGGAGAACCGAGAAACATTCAGTTTGGACTGAAGGTCATTTGGTGAAGGCAGAAAATCTTTCAGGGGGTGGTCGCATTTTTCTTGCTCAGCCGGGCAAAAGTCTGGCGCGCAGCCCGAGCCTGCTGAGTTTCGCCCAAACGGTCATAAACCTGCGCAAGCAGAAAGTGAGGCCGTGCATCTTCAGGCTTAAGCTGGGCGGCGCTGACGAGCTCATTGCGAGCCTCCGGGTACCGTTCGAGTTTGAGTAACGCCTTTCCGCACAGGTAGTGTGCATCAGCCGATTGTGGATTGAGAGTAACAGCCTTACGGGCATAATCCAGTGCCTGGCCTGCAGACTCTTGCTGGTTGCCCAGGAGCAATAGATAAGAAAGGTCAAGATAAGGCTCGAAGGTCTGCGATCCCTCTTGTTCGACGAGCTCAATGGCCTTCTTGTAATAGTTCTCTGCCAGTCCATAACTGCCTGTCCGTGACAGCGCCGAGCCCAGGGCCCGGCATGTGTTCGGGTTCTTGGAGTTCAATTCCAGAGCTTTGTAGAAATAAGGTAGAGATGCCTCATATTTGCTCCGCTGAAGTAAACGCCAGCCAGCAAAATACCAGTTGAGCTCACTGCGTGGGTTCTGCTGAACAGCGACCAGCAATTCCCGTTCGGACTCTTCGGCCTGTTTCAGCTCGCCAAGGGATAATCCCAGCAGCAGATGAGCTACGTCATTCTGATTTTTGAGCTTGATGGATTCACGGAGGAGATTAGCCGCTCGCTCCCACTGATTATGCTCGAAATAGACACGGCCGATTTCCAGGAAAGTTTCGGAAGAGGCAGGCCGCTCCGAAAGGTAGCGCTTCGAGATCAGGTCAGCCTCGGCCAGTTTACCGGTGGTCAGAAGGTTCGCCAGTTGGGACGTAATCGGTTCGGGCTGCGCCATGGCGTACAATCCCGGCAGCAAGACCAAGGCACAGAGATGCTGTGACCCCAGAACAGTGATTCCGGCGACTCTAATGCAAAGCCATATTATTGAACAAGGGACTTGGCCCAAAGGTGCGTCTCCAAGCAAACTGCAAAAAAATGAAACCACAGATGAACACAGATGAACACAGATGAACGGAT
>QHZE01000203.1:0-5263 GCA_003225335.1 Acidobacteriota bacterium | reverse complement strand
CGCCGATGGTGGGCCTGAATGATCGCGTAGTCAACGGCGGCGATGCAACTAAGAAATATGTCTTTGAAAGCACCGGCAGCGGTGTTGCCATTTGGGACTACGATCAGGATGGCCATCTGGATATTTTTATTGTGAATGGTTCGCGGCTCGATGGGTTTCCGGCTGGAGAAGAGCCCACCAACCACCTTTATCGCAATAAAGGAAACGCCACTTTTGCGGACGTAACGGCGCAGGCTGGCCTTGTACATTCAGGTTGGGGTCAGGGGGTCTGTGTCGGCGATTACGATAACGACGGAGATAGCGATCTCTTTGTCAGCTATTACGGCAGTACTAACAAGCTTTACCGCAACAATGGCAACGGAGGATTTTCGGATGCAACTCAGAAAGCGGGTCTGCAAGCCGGGCCGCGCAATTGGAGCACCGGGTGTACCTTCGTGGATTATGACAAGGATGGGCGGCTGGATCTGTTCGTCGCGAGCTACGTAGATTTAGACCTGGCCAGTACCCCGCTCCCGGGCGACAATGCGCATTGTCGCTGGAAAGGTGTCCCTGTATTTTGTGGCCCGCGAGGTTTGCCGGCGGCAAAGAATCACCTCTATCACAACAATGGCGATGGCACTTTCAGCGATGTTTCGGTAAGGTCGGGAATCCAGGCAGGTGGCGACTGCTACGGTCTTTCAGCGATCGCGGCAGATTTTGAGAATCGCGGCTGGCCCGATATCTATGTGGCCTGCGACTCCACGCCGAGCCTGCTTTACCACAACAATGGCAACGGTACGTTCCGCGAAATCGGGCTGGAAAGTGGAGTTGCCCTTAATCCGGACGGCTTTGTCCAGGCCGGCATGGGGCTTTCCGTCGGTGACTACGACGGGGATGGCCTGCTGGATATTTTCAAAACCAACTTTGAAGATGATGTTCCGGACCTCTACCGTAACCAGGGCCACGGCAGATTTGCCTTTCAGACCTACGACGCCAAGCTGGGCTTCGGTCTGAGATATCTCGGTTGGGGTGGCGGCTTCTTCGACTTTGACAATGACGGCTGGCCTGACCTTTTCATCGCCAATGGTCATGTCTATCCAGAACCGGCGAGACAAGGCCTGGGAGGGCCATACCGGCAGCACAACCTCCTCTACCACAACCTGGGAAATGGAGTCTTTGATGATGTCACCAAGCTTAGCGGTCCCGGGTTGGAGCTGGAGCGCTCGGGCCGGGGCGTGGCCTTCGCGGACCTCGATGAAGATGGAGACGTCGACATCGTCATTAATAACCAGAACGATTTGCCTACGCTTTTGAGAAATGACGGAGGTAACCGGAAAAACTTCATTCAAGTGCGCTTGCTTGGCGGCCGATCGAACCGAGACGGTATAGGCGCACGGGTCTCAATCGAAGCCAGTGGGCGTCGCCAGCTGGATGAGATACGGAGCGGTGGAAGCTATCTTTCGCAGAGCGATTTGTGCCTGCACTTTGGAGTCGGTGAAGCCAAGGTAATCGACCTGGTCGAAGTCCACTGGCCGAGCGGGGTCGTGGATGGCCTCAAAAAGATCTCTCCCAACCAGCGGCTTTTTATTCAAGAGGGTAAAGGTTTAGTTAAAGCCCTCCCCTTACCACGTCCTTCTCCAGAAAAAATCGCCTCGAAGGAGATCCCATGAAGGTTTTCTGAAAGCGGCCTTGATTGCGGCCGCCGGCTTTACGTTTTTGAATCGGATCGACTTTCGTCGCACGGCGGCTGCGCAGATAAATACGTCCGGGTGGGGTCGTAGCTTCTCGGTCCAATTCGGTCAAATTTGCAGCGGGCTCGTGGCACGGGCGTCCCGCCCGTGGGATGTGAGAAGCTGTGAAAAAACGTAGCGCCGGCTTCCAGCCGGCAGAGGTGCAAGGACTTATAGGCCGGCGAGACGCCGGCGCTACAATTTTTCACACACTCGGCGGTATGAGGTCGCTCGCTATGTCCACTTGGTGGACACAAAGTTCACAAATCGGTCAAGTTTTCTATCACGGGCGGGACGCCCGTGCCACGACCTAGTCAAAGCAGGTTGCGGTGGCGGAGATCCTGGATTGCTTCGCGGACGGCCGCCTCGATGCGGGCTCCGCGCCGCGCAAAGCCCAGCTCGCGCACCATCTCGTCCACCAGCTCGTCATCCGTGCGCAATTGCCCGTCGGAGTTTATCCAACGGATGAGTGCGGTCAGTTCGCCAGCGTCATAGTCTGTGATGGAGTCCCGGTACGGAATGGAGGGGTGCGCACCGCGCTCGCGGTCAGCGGCGAAGCGATTGCCGCCAACCGGACCCGTGTCGTGGGCCGGCATGGCATTGGACCCGTGTGGACTCCCACCGGACTTGTCCGCATATCCAACCGCGGCCTGATAGGCGGCCACCGCGCGCTGCACTTCTTCGTCCTTCCGCATGAACCAGTCGGTGGACCAGATGCGATGGAATCTCCAACCGAGGTTCTCCAGTTGCTGCTGACGCAACCGATCCCGGTCGCGCGCCGTCGGGCTCGAGTGATAGGTCGCGCCGTCGCATTCAATCGCGAGCACGAACCTCCCTGGCTGGCGCGGGTGCTGGGCGACCAGGTCGATCCGGAAACGCGATGCTCCCATCTGAGGTATCAATGGAATCCCATTGGACTGGAGCGCGTCGAACACCTGGGCCTCGAACTCGTTCAGCGGCAAACCAGTGGTCTGGACGTCAGCGAGGAGCTTTCCGTTGGTGGCCGCATACTGCAAGTAGTGGCGCAGCAACTCGACGCCCGTCCCGGGTTTGACCTTGGACAGATCCATATCCGCGTGGCCGAACGAGGAAACCAGCGTCATGCGATAGCGCGCCCGGGTGACGGCGACGTTCAACCGGCGCCGGCCGCCGGCGGGGAGAAGAGGACCAAACCGGAAAGGCAGATTGCCGCCTCGGTCTTTCCCATACCCGATGGTCAGAATAATTGCGTCGCGTGCCGAATTCCCATGGCGATGACACCGAGCGATTGGCGCGGAAACTTCTGCGGGTGCTCGAGCACCAGTTCGACGACTTTCCGCATCTCGGCCGAGCTGCTTTCCTCCTGTCCATCCAGGCCGGGAGGTTGGTTGACTAGCACGTGGCTTACGGCAGGCGGCCCCCCGGGACCCGGGAACGTCACCAGACGCCCGGTGTAGATGTGGTGATTGGAGAAGCTGATCAGGGATTCGTCGCGGCTTCTGTAGTGCCAATCGAGGTACCGCGAGGGTACGAAACTGTTTGTCATGTCCAGAAGGCTCTCGAAGCCTTCCGTGGCGGCGTCGGCCGCTTCTTCGATCGGCTCATCGTCGTCACCCGCCGCAAAGAATGTCGTAGGAGGAAGCTGGCGGCTGTCGCCCGCCACGACCAGGCGTGCCCCACGCAGGATCGCCGGCACGGAATCCTCCGGCAACACCTGGCTGGCTTCGTCAAAGATGACCACATCGAAACAGGCCTTGGTGTCCAGAAGTTGGCTGACTGAGAGCGGGCTCGCCATCCAGCAAGGACACACTGCAGTCAGAACGTCCTGCGCCCGGGCGAACAGTTTTCGCAACGGCAAATGGCGTCGTTTCTTCTGGGCTTCCGCCCGAACCAGGTACTCCTGCTCCGGGTGTTGATTCATGACCGAGATGGCCCTCTCCGCGCAGGCGCGGCGAACCCGCGCGGCCGCGATGCGAATTCGTTCTTTGTCGAGCTCGGTGAACTCCTTCACGAACTCGTCGTGCGTCCGGCCGTTGAACCCTGCGATCTCGGAGTCCTCTGCAAATGCAGCGTCCAGACAGGACAGGAACCACGCGGAATCGAACAACGACGCCCACTTCTCGGGCGACGGCTTCTTTGTGCGGATCCCGGCGAGCATCTTCTCAATGCCTGCCTTTTCAAGTTCCGCCTCGATTTCGGAAAGCCTCGGCAGGCGGCGTGGGGTGACAGAGTCCTTGTGAAGGGCCTCGATGTACGGACCAAGCTCACCCAGGGCCGAATCCTCGAGATTTTTCCTGAAAACCAGCGTCTCCAGTTCCGCTATTTCGCCAACGAGGGAATCGAAAGTTTGCCGGTGAAGGAGATAGCCGGGAACATCTTGCGGCTGAGTTGCTCCAGCGCTCAGCTCCCTCCATTTCCGCCGCTGTTCCTCAGCGGCGGTCAATTCTGCGAACAGCTGCTGCGTGGACGTCTTGCCAGCCGCCCGGAATTCGAGAGCGGCTTTCCGCGCTTCTCGAAAGTCGCTGTTCGTCAACCGCAGCCACACAACTGCCCAACCGCCATTTCTGCCCGGGGAAAGGTCACGCAGAAGTTTCTGAAGGTCTCTGCCGTAGAGTTCCGCCGCGTAAAGCGAAAGCGTCTGGCGCACCGCCGTTATCAGGGCAAAGATCTGCCTGGTTTCTCTGAGAGTCGTGGGGCTTCCGAGCCGGGTCGCTTGTGTTACGGCGTCGATGCTCGTCAAGAAAGCCGGCCATGTCTTCTGTGAAAGCCGCGCGGCGAGATCGAGCGCCCTTTCGGCGGCCACGCCATCGGGGAGCCTGGCCCCTGTCCATGGTGAAGGATCGGTTCTCAGCAACAGGGACGCGAAGCCCGTGGCTTCCTTGAGAAGCTCCCGAATCTTCTCCACACCTCCTGCCTTGATCCTTGCCAGTTCGGGCCCGCGCCAGCGCGTGTCCGCCTGCGCTTCCTTCTGGAGCCTCAGCAGGCACCCCTGCAATTCATACACGCTCAGGGCCCCGTGTTCCCGCTTGCGATGCAATCGTTCCACATGCCGGTTGAGCCGGTCTCTCCTCTCGACAAACCGCTGATGCATCGCCTCGCAGTCCACGGGTGCGGAAAGCCGCACGGTGTCGAGCGCGGCGGCGATCTGCTCCATCACTTGTTTCGTTGAAACATCCGCGCCGTGCAGGTCGATCGCGATGTGCTCCAGGCCGGCGTGCTTCAACCGTTTCAACACCACCTCGAGCGCGGCGCGCTTTTCCGCGACGAACAGAATGCTGCGCCCGGCCGCGGCCAGGCTCCCGATCAGGTTGGCGATGGTCTGGCTCTTGCCCGTTCCAGGCGGCCCGTGAATGACGGCGCTCTGGCCGGCCAGCACGGCCCCAATAGCCCGTTGCTGGCTCGAGTCGGCGTCCAGAATCAAAAACTCGTTCTGCGGCGGATTGCGATCCAATTCTTTCGGGTTCGAATCGACAGGAGTTTCGCCGGCTTGTTTCTTCGCTTCCGTGTCGCCGGCGAGGGCCGCGATCATGTCGTGCGCGACGAGCTCCTCGCCGCGCTCCTTCAAATCGTTCACC
>QHZE01000202.1 GCA_003225335.1 Acidobacteriota bacterium | reverse complement strand
GAACTGCCGCGGCGAAATCCGTTTGCGATCGCAAGAAGGAACCCCTTTGCCCGTCCAGCGGTAATTGCGTGTATTCGTGATTCAGAAGCCATTCTGGTATTTTGGTCCTGGTGAGGCCAAGGGTGAGCTGGAGAAGCGTCTCAAGAAAAACGCGCTTGGGAAACGAATCGTCGGTGTTGAAACCATTGACAAAATGACTGATCGTCAGATTGCGGCGAAAGTTCGACAGTACTTTCAAAAGAATAGTGGGCGGCAATAGGATCGAATGGAAGCCTCTAGCCAAGGAGTGCAGGCGACGTCGCTACCCGCGTAGCCATACGGAGGCGATGCCGAACATCGATGCTCCAGCACATTTCGAGCAACCTGGCGCACGACGTTCACAAAGAATTGCGACAAGTCCGTTGCGCCGCCCCGGCGACCGGCGCGAACACCACAACCTTGAAGTGTGGTTCCGTCAGCGAGGGTTGCCGAGGAGCTTCGTGCTATATCAAGCTGGATTTAAAGGTCCGGATTTGGCGACCAGTCTCGTTTCAACCAAGGGGGTGCAATTAAAAGTGCGAGTCAAGCAGCGGGGTCGGAGAGACTATGAATGAATGATTGTATTTCAAACCAATGACATCCAAACGGCAGTGATCGTTTTCGTGGAATTCGTGGCCAACAAAACCGCCACGAATTCCACGAATTAACACGAATTAAATTCTCCACAGCTTCTGAGGAGTTCACGGCAGCGTGAATTGACTCCCACTTCTAATTGCACCCCAACCAAGGAGATAAAATGAACTACGAGCTATCACGTATTAAAACGGCGGGTAGAGCGGTCAGGTGGGTGCTGGCCGGGTTCTTGCTTTTACTGGTCGGGCTTGGTTCCTGCGGCACTGTCAACTACGGAGAGCGTGGGGTCTTGCTTCGATTCGGAGCAGTCACTGGGAATGTCAAGAACGAAGGACTCTACTTCAAGATCCCATTCATCGATCGCGTCGAGATTCTCGATATCAAAACGAAGAAAAGCGAGGTTGATGCAGATGCGTCAACCAAAGACTTACAGATGGTGACGTCGAAGGTAGCATTGAATTATCACATTAACCCGAACGGCATTGCCCAATTCTTCCAAAAATTCGGCAACAACTTCGAGTCGAATGTGCTGGACCCGGGACTCCAGGAAATACTGAAAGCTGTCACTGCACGGTACACTGCCGAAGAGGTGATCACCAAGCGAGAGCAGGTACGCGAAGACACCAATGCCCTATTGAGAGAACGTTTTCTGCCGCAGGGCATGGTCATCGACGGACTTAACATTGTTAACTTTCACTTTTCAAAAGTGTTTAACGATGCAATCGAGGCCAAGGTTACAGCGGAGCAGAACGCACTGGCTGCCAAGAACAAGCTGGAACAAGTCAAGTTCGAAGCTCAGCAGATGGTCGAGGCTGCCAACGGCAAGGCTAAGGCGATTCAAGTCGAAGCGTCAGCGATTGCGAACAATCCCCTGGTGCTTCAACTGCGAGCTCTCGAGAAGTGGAATGGTATATTGCCTCAATACGTTGGTTCTGGTTCCATACCATTTATTCAAATAAAGTAGCGCGCAAAAGTAGACTGATGGAATATCGTCCGGCTCCCGTTGGGGCGTCAGGAGATCAACAACAGCGTGCGCCTCCGAGGGAGCACCTCCTCCGCTGGAAGCGTTTGCCGCTCGATCGGCCGGGAAACCCGAGTTGATGGCGGCGCTTTAGATTCAGAGCACGAGAGTGAAGACCGCAGTCCCCAGCAGGGCAACTGTCCAGAGAAGGTCCAGGTTCAGCCACGCCTTGCGCAGGAGCGCCACCCCAAGTTTCTTGTAGACAACCCACGCCGCCACGCCCGTGACCAAGAGATAACCCGCCGTGTGGAGCACCACCGCAGAAAAACCAGCCACCGCCCCGGGGGCCGCACTCGACGCGAGTTGAACGGCTCCGTGTCCTTGGTGGGGCGAGAGCCCAAACAAGAAAGGCAGCAGCATGAAGCCGGCGCCGTGGCCCGAGGCCATGAGGAAGGACCAGAGGGTGAGATCGCCGAAGCCCACCTGCATTCCGCTTCCGCGCGGATGCCAGTGCCGCACCAGGCGGTAGAGGCCGAAGGCGAGAAGGATGGCCGCCACGGCCACCTTCACCGCGGGCAAGGGAAGTACCCGCTGGGCGAGGCCGGCGAGCGCGACGACAGCGCCGATGGCCGCGCCATGACCGACAGCCAACGGAGGCAGGGCGCGCCACACCGACGCGCTGTTTTTCTCCTGCAACCCGAGCGCGACCGCGAAAAGCCAGCCCATGCCCGGATTGATTCCGTGGTAGGCCCCCAGGAGAAGCAGCGCGGCCCAAATCCGGGAATCCCCTTCGCTCATGGGAAACAGAAGGAGTCGGTGGAGCAGTCGCCCCCTTCCAGGCGGACCTGGTGCGGGCGCAGTTCGTCAACCTCGAGGAGGAAGTTGGAGTCGAACGCCATCCCGCCCGCGGGTTTGGCGTCCACCTTGACCATCCAGCCCTTGACGCCGTCGGGATAGAACTGCTCGTCAATAACGCCGTAGAGCGAGTTGGTGAAGTAGACGCGGCGGCCGTCGCGGCTTACTTCGACCATCTGCGGCCCCCCGTTCAGCGCCTGCTTGGGATTCTTGGGATGAGCTGCGCGCCGCACGATGCCGCCCAGGTGCAGCGAGCCGGTCTTCTTGGGGTTAAAGGGGTCGGAAACATCGTACTGGATGAATTCCCCCGTGCCCCAGCAGGAGACGTAGAGGAACCGGTCGTCGAGCGAGAGGTCGATGTCGGTCACCAGCGGCGGGACAGCCTTGAACCCCTTCAGCAGGGGCGGCAGCTTGCCGGGGTCTGCGGGTTCGGCGGGAATCTCGATCACCTTTTTGATCGTCCAGCTGCCGTCGGACTGGTGCCACAACCAAATGGAGGAGGAAAGGTCTTTGAGCGAAATCACCACGCCTACGAAACCGTAGGCTTTGGTGGGGTCGTGCGCGGGGCGCAGCTCGAAGACAAGCTGGTGCTCCTTGCCCAGGTCCAGCACCTGGCGGTGGCGGCGCCGGCGCAGGTCCCAGATGTGCAGATTGTGACCATAGCCGCTGTTGAGCAGGACGTCGGGCACAAGGCCGTTCTCGAACGTCTTCGGCGTGCCCCACTCGCTGGTGATCAGAGTATCGTAGCCCAGATGCCACCAGAAGTCGTAGGCGAAGTACTGCGGGCCTCGGTCGAGCTCCCACTGACCGAGCACGTCGAAGGTTTCCGGGTCCATGCGGAAGATCCCGCCGGGCCCTTCGCCCTGCGGGGTGCCGAGGGCGTTGACGAAGATGCCGTCCGGCCCGCAGTGCACCGTGTGCGGGCGGCTGTAGTTAGCCCGCGCGGCCAGCTCTTGGGGTTCGATAGTCTTGACGATCTTCGGTTTGCGGATGTCGGGCTTGGTGTCGATGATGTAGAGCCGCGAGGAGCGCAGACCGGGTACCACCAGGTAGCGCCGCTCGGTGTGCGGGTGGGGAGCGTAGGGACACAGGCAGGAGCTGCAGGCGTTCCAGCCGAAGTGGTGCAACTCGTCACCAACGTTGGGCATGTCGAGTTGTCCTACAACTTGGCTGTAGGTGGAGGAGGCCGGGTCAACATCCACCACCGTCAGCGCGTCCGGCCGGCCTTTGAACTTGGGATTCAGCAGGGTGACAAAGGCGTGTTTCTCCGGCGGCGCCTGCATAGCGAGTTTCGGCGATGGATAAAAAGTCGGGTCGGGTCGCAACAACGGCATTTTTCACCTCAAGTTTTTCTTGGAGCGGGTCCAAGCTACGTGCCCAGAAAGAGTCTGTCAACCTTTTTTAAGATTTCGATTCCGAATGATCCCCGACGTGTTATCGCAAGCCAGCGGCACGCACCGGCACCGTCGAAAGTCCGGCCGGTAATGGAGATCGCAGGCCTGCCGGCGGGTTAGTGCGTGCATTTCGTAGGTCTACGGGCCGAGCCGGACCGGTTGCCGCCTGGCTCGCGGCGCGTGCTGGATAGCGGCTCGGCCGCGCCATGACAAATAATTTTCCGCTGGAGTGTCGATTCGGGAACTCGCAATTCGACTTATTGACGAATAATTGAGAATATGTTGGTCATTTACCTTGACGAGCGGAAAGGAGACGAAGGGATGAAAATCATCGAGACACGGATGCCAAGGAGCGTCGCGCGAACATCGCGAAGCTCAGAAAGGAGCAGCCTATGAGCGGAGTACGGGTACTGGTGGGTACTCGGAAGGGCGCGTTCGTCCTGACGTCGGACGGCAAGCGCGAACTGTGGGACGTCAGTGGCCCCCACTTTGCGGGCTGGGAGATCTACCATTTGAAGGGCTCGCCCGCCGACCCGAACCGGCTGTATGCGTCGCAGACCAGCGGTTGGTTCGGGCAGATCATCCAACGCTCCGATGACGGCGGCAAGACATGGCACCAACCGGGGACACCGCCGGGCGAGCCGACCACGACTCCCGACGGCATGCCCAAGGGCGAGAGCAACAAGTTCGTCTACGACGCTTCCCCGGAAACCGGGAAGCCGCTCACGAAGCACCAGTGGTACGACGGCAAGCTTCGCCCCTGGGAATTCAAGCGAGTCTGGCATCTCGAACCATCGCTGACCGATCCGGATACTGTCTACGCCGGCGTAGAAGACGCCGCCTTGTTTCGCTCGACCGACGGCGGCCAGACGTGGCGGGAACTCTCCGGACTGCGCGGCCACGGCACAGGGCCCGACTGGCAGCCGGGCGCCGGTGGGATGTGCCTGCACACGATCCTTCTCGATCCAAGCGATCCCGGACGCATCTACATCGCGATTTCCGCCGCGGGCGCCTTCCGGTCCGACGACGCCGGCCAGACCTGGCGGCCGATCAACCGTGGACTGAAGTCACAATACATCCCCGACCCGAATGCCCAGGTCGGCCATTGCGTTCACCGCATCGCGATGCACCGGTCGCGCCCGGGTGTCCTGTTCATGCAGAAGCACTGGGACGTCATGCGCAGCGACGACGCAGGCGAGTCGTGGCAAGAGGTCAGCGGTAACTTGCCGACTGACTTCGGGTTTTCGATCGACGTTCACGCGCACGAACCGGACACCGTCTACGTCGTACCGATCAAGAGCGACTCGGAGCACTATCCGCCCGAGGGAAAGCTGCGCGTCTACCGCAGCCGGACGGGCGGGAACGAGTGGGAGGCGCTCACAAAAGGTCTGCCGCAACGCGACTGTTACGTGAACGTGTTGCGCGACGCGATGGCCGTCGACTCGCTTGACTCGTGCGGCGTGTACTTCGGTACCACCGGCGGGCAAGTGTACGCATCGGCCGACGCCGGGGACACTTGGGCGCCCATTGTCCGCGATCTTCCGGCCGTGCTTTCCGTCGAGGTCCAGACGCTGCCATGATCCGAGTCATGCTCCCGGCACATCTGCGGGCGCTGGCGCACGTCGACGGCGAGGTGACGCTCGACGTCGAGGGTGAGGCCACGCAGCGCTCGGTCCTCGACGCGCTCGAGGCCCGCTATCCTATGCTGCGCGGGACGATCCGCGATCACGTCACGCAACAACGCCGCCCGTTTGTAAGATTCTTCGCCTGCGAGCAGGACCTGTCCCACGAACAGCCGGACGCTCCGCTGCCCGACGCGGTCGTGATGGGGACGGAGCCCTTTTTCATCATAGGGGCCATTGCCGGCGGCTAGCGCCTGGCCACATCGCGGTAGACTCATCGAACAGTGACCCCGGAGCGGCAAGACGTTCTGTTTCACCACGGAGACACGGAGGGGGCACGGAGATTTCACAGAGGCATTAGGGTACTCCGTGCCGCGACGGTAAGACCTGGCTTCATGCAGGAGCCCATCTGGCACTGGGAACGACCATCGGGTCCCTGATGGGCTGGCTCGTGGGGTGCCTGATCATGTTTGCAACCAGGAAGCTGGTGACCAGAGGAAAGGACATAAAAGCCGAGGCGCGTGCGTGACTCCGCGCTCATTAGTGAAGGAGGTACTGCGTGAAACAGCTCATTTTCTGGTTGGCAATGGCAAGCGCGTTCCAGGTCGCAGAAAGACCCAGGATCATGATTGTCACCGACCTCGAGGGCGTCGGCGGAGTGAATAACGCCGACGAGCAGTTGCTTCCCGGCCAGCGACGCTTCGAGGAATCGCGCCGGTTGCTTGCTGGCGAAGTCAATGCCGCTGTGGAAGGCGCCTTCAAGGGCGGAGCCCGTGAGGCAGTCATATGGGACGGGCACGATGGAAGCCGTACGCTTTCCATCGACGAAATTGACCGCCGCGCGCAGTTGATCCAGGGGCGGCCGACCCCCGCGAGCTACTATCTGGAGGACCGGTTGTATGACGGGATCATGTTCGTGGGGCAGCATGCAATGGCGGGCGCCCCGAAGGGTGTCCTCGCACACTCCCAGAGCTTCTCCGTCCAGAACATCTTTCTCAATGCGAGGCCGGTGGGCGAGATTGGACAGGTGACGGCCATTGCCGGTTATTTCAATATTCCCGTCATCATGCTGGCCGGCGATCAGGCAGCCTGCGAGGAGTTGCTCGCGCTCCAACCGAAGGCCGAGACCGTGGCAGTGAAGCGGCTTGCCGGAAAAGGCTCGACTTTGAGCCTGTCCCACGCCGAGGCGAAGGCCCGGATCGAAGCAGCCGCGCGCCGGGCGGTTCAGCGCCTCAGCGAGTTCAGTCCCTGGAAGATCCAGGGTGAAGTGGAGTTGAAGTTCGAGTACTACCCGGAGTCTCCCGGCACGCCGGCCGCCGTGTTGAGTCGCGAAAACAAGCAGGTCTCGCCGCGTACGGTGGTCTACCGCGGCGGCACCGTGCTCGAAGCATTCGAGCAATGGCTGGGGAAGTAAGCGAGTGATCTGACAGGATGACAGGATTCGTGCTCTTAGTTGCTTTGTGGTGAAGCAAACTTTTACGCAACATTGTGTTACGAAGTGAATGCTTGGAAAAACCCTATGCCTACAAGCGTAGTTCGAATCCTGGTTTCGCGCCACTCGGCGTTCTACAGCCCGCTGATTTCGGCCGTTGCGGCCGGTTTCCTTGCCGACGAGGGGCTCGACGCGGCTTACAGGGGCGTCCTGCCCAAGGGGCGGGCGGCGGCCGAGATGCTGCGGGCCGGCGAGGCCGACGTCGTCCAGGCGGCGGTCTCGTCATCCTGGAGCGCGATGGAGCGGGGAGAGGCGAACCTCCCTGTGCACTTCGCCCAGATCAACCAGCGCGACGGATTCTTTCTTGCCAGCCGCCATCCCGAGCCTGGTTTTACATGGAAGGACCTGGAAGGGCGGACGCTCCTGGCGGACCACGGCGGCCAGCCGCTTTACATGCTGAAGTATGCACTCCGGCGCCAGGGGACAGACTGGTCCAGGATTGATGTCGTGGATGCCGGTTCGATCGAGCAAATCGAAGCGGCATTCCGGGCCGGGCGCGGCGACTACGTCCACCAGCAGGGACCGCAGCCGCAGCAGCTCGAGCAGGAAGGCATCGCGCATGTGGTGGCAAGTGTGGGTGAAGCAATGCCCCCAGTCGCGTTCTCGAGCCTGATGGCGATGCCGTCCTTCCTCGACAGCGCGGAGGCGCGGGCGTTCACACGCGCCTACCGCCGGGCGCGTACCTGGGCGCAGGGGACGGCCGCCGAGGAGGTAACGTCGCGCGAGGCGCCGTTCTTCCCGGGTGTCGACCGCGACACGCTCACCGCAGCGATCAGGCGCTACCAGACGCTCGGCTGCTGGCTCGGAAATATCGACATCACACGGGATTTGTACGAGCAGGCGCTCGAGGTTTTCCTCTCGACTGGAGCGGTACGGCAGCGGCACCCTTACGAGGCAGTGGTTGTGCCGCCGCCCGAGTGAGCCGCGCGTCACCGGCCCGAGCCCTGGTGGTGGAGGCTTGCCGTTCTGATGTCCAATGACCGCATCTCACGGCCGGCCAGCTAAATATAGCGACCCCCTCATACCGCCGAGGTAGGGAACCGCCGATGCACGCCGATTAACGCCGATGGAAACATCCGCGTCCATCGGCGGTTTCAAACTCTCAGACTGCCCTTCTCTCAACCATGGCTCTCGTACGAAACTTGACCAGTTTGTGAACTTTGTAGCTGGCTAGTCTGGCTAGCGACCCCCTCATACCGCCCAGTCATTCACGGGCGAGACGCCCATGCCACGATGGCTTCGTGGCATGGCCGTCGCGGCCATGATGCAGATTTGGCCACAGAGACACAGAGACACGGAGAAGTCTCTTGTGTCTCCCGTGTCTCTGTGGCTGAAGATCTGACTGTGAAGAATCACAAAGTCCTGCTGACCAACGCAGTTTATCCCTGGCTTGCTCATTATGTAAGTGTCGGCACACCGCGACTTACAAACAATCATACGGAGTCCCTGGTGCAGCGGCCCGCTCCTTTCCGATCCGTAATCGACCCGGCGGCAAGACCTTTCTACTGATTTGTCAAGTTCTTGCCGATAAGGTTCTCAGGGTGCCTGAGCCCGGGTCGCTTCGTCCCTTTTCACTCTGCATAGCGATTGCCCATTTCGCCGGGAACTCACCAGAAACAATTCCACACACTTTCACGGAGGTACGTAAGATAAAGATGACGTCGTCAACTGACAGCAGCCGCTTATGCATGGCGGCACTATGCCTGTTGCTCCTGGTACTTGCGCCGGCCATGCTACAGGCCCAATCGGGCGCAGATGGCAGATACTATATCGAGTTTCGAGAACACCGCTCCGATTCTGCAGGCGTGATACGCCAAGCCGGAGGGAGGCCCGTTCACGAATTCCCCGAGCACAAGGTGATCGCGGCCTGGCTCTCCGGCAGGGCCATCGAGGGCCTGAGACGAAATCCCAACATTGCCGCCATCGAGGAAGATCCGAGGCGCGAGCCGATGGGCGACACGACTCCCTACGGGATTTCTATGGTACAGGCGGATCTGCTCAGCGATGCCGGCGCCGCGAATCGCACGATCTGCATCATCGATTCCGGATACTACATAGGCCATGATGATCTGGATAAAGACACGAGCGTGACCGGGGACAACGACTCGGGCGCGGGGAACTGGAACGAGGACGGCTGCGGTCACGGAACGCACGTGGCCGGAACCATTGCTGCGCTGAACAACGGCACAGGTGTGCTTGGCGTGCTTCCGAACGGCAAAATCAACCTGCACATCGTCAAGGTTTTCGGCAATGATTGCTCCTGGACCTATTCTTCCGATCTCATCGCCGCACTCAAGAAGTGCAGAGCCGCGGGTTCCAACGTCGTGAGCATGAGCCTGGGCGGCAGCTTCAAGAGCCGGTTCGAGGAGAATGCGTTCAATGACGCATACAATGCCGGAGTGCTGTCAGTCGCCGCGGCGGGGAATGGCGGCAACACAAGCTATTCTTATCCCGCGTCCTACAGTTCAGTTGTCTCGGTTGCCGCTGTCGATTCCAACAAAGTCGTGGCCGATTTCTCTCAGAAGAACAACCAGGTGGAGCTGGCGGCCCCCGGCGTATCGGTGCTTTCCACGGTTCCTTACAAGGAGACCAATACGCTTACGGTCAAGACCATTACCGATCAGGGAAATTGGATTGAGTATGCCGCTCGCACGACCGGAGTCACGGGCCTACTCGTGGACGGCGGTCTTTGCGACTCCGCGGGCTCCTGGAGCGGCATGATCGTGCTCTGCCAGCGAGGTACCAACAGCTTCTACGACAAGGTCAGCAATGTTCAGACCGGCGGCGGCCGGGCGGCTGTGATCTACAACAACGTGCCCGGAGGCTTCGATGGCACACTCGGCACGGGCAGCTCGAGCACCATCCCGGCTATCGGCCTGAGCCAGGAAGACGGACAGTTTCTCCTTGGGAACGGCAGTATCGGTTTGCAGGCGACCGTTGTCAGCACGAGCGAAAAGCCGGCCAGTGGCTACGACTACTTCAGCGGGACCTCCATGGCCACTCCGCACGTATCCGGCGTGGCGGCTCTGGTGTGGAGCTACAATCCCGCCTGGACTAACGTTCAGATCAGGGATGCGCTGCAAAAGAGCGCTTTGGACCTCGGAGCCCCGGGGCGCGACAATTCCTACGGTTACGGTCTTGTCCAAGCCAAGGCAGCTCTGGCCTACCTCGGCGGCGGTGGCGGTGGCGGTAGCACTGATACCACTCCGCCGGCGATTGCGGGAGTTTCCTTCCGAAAGACCGACAATCGCGGGACGTTCGAGATTTCCTGGACAACGAACGAGCCCTCGACGAGTGAAGTAACGTTCATCAGCAGCACAAACCAAACGTTCACTAACGCAACGCTGGTTACGAATCACAAAATGACCTTCAAAGGAGTGAAAGGTCAGACCTATACCTTTACCGTCAGTTCAACAGACGCTGCCGGGAACAAGGCCACCTCAGGTCAATACACCTACTCCAATTAGCGTACTTTTATAAGCCTTCCTCTCCGGGGCGGTGATCGCCGCCCCGGAGACTCACCGTGAAATTTCGAGCGGCCCCCGAAGCCCCGGCGATCCGCTCGCTCCTAGCTAAGCTAGGGCTATAGATAGCGAGTGAGCCTCATACCGCCGAGGTAGGGAACCGCCGATGCACGCCGATTAACGCTGATGGAAACATCCGCGTCCATCGGTGTTCATCGGCGGTTTCAAACTCTCAGACTGCCCTTCTCTCAACCATGGCTCTCGTACCTAACTTGACCAGTTTGTGAACTTCGTAGCTGGCTAGTCGGACTAGTAATGGAATTAAAAGTAGAGTCAAGCAGCG
>QHZE01000702.1 GCA_003225335.1 Acidobacteriota bacterium | reverse complement strand
TACAACTTCACTCTCGGCGGTCTTTTGGTGCTCATCGGGATGATCGCTCTGTTTCTGTGCTATGCCCTGATCCTCATAAACATCGCCGGTTCGTTGACCATCCTGGCGATGAACCTGGTACTCGGCCCCGTGTTCTTCGCGCTCTCGTTCGACCGCGATTTTCGCGGGCACGCGCAGCATTGGTTTGCGGCCGTGCTGTCGTACTTCATGCTGATTCCGCTGTACGGAGCGGCCCTGACCGTGGCGGCAACGATCGCGGGAGCCGCCGTTCAAAACAACCTCTTCGGGATGCCTTCGAGCGCGCAGGTCATGGCGCAGGTCATCGGGCCGTTCATGTCGGTCGGGGTGGTCTTTTCCACCAACAAGATCGTCAATGCGCTCGTCGGGGGGGCGGCCGGGTCGGGACTGGGATCCATGGCGCTGGGAGTTACCGGCACCGTGGCCGGCCTTCTCCCTGGAAGCGCCGTGGTTCGTTCCACCGCCGCTGCCGGCCGCTCGGCGGTGGGCGCCGCCGCGAGCGCCGGCCGGGTCATCGGCTCCAAGATCAGTTCCACGGCCCGGGCGGCCCTGGGCAGGTGAGGAGGTTCTTATGTCAATCGCGACCGACGACTTCATCCGTTCGAGCGGCAACCTGGCGTACGTGAACACCTGGCTGAAGCTGATTGCCCTGGTCCTGCTCCTTGTCTCTTTGCTGCTCGGCGCGGCCTTGCTCGTCAAGATCGTCGACGGCCGGACGGAGCACGTGGTGCCGATCGTGATCAACCAGGCGATGGGCGACGCCATTCCCGTGGACTACCGCGTCGTCGACGCCGCCGGCGAAGAGCGCTCGCCGGTTGAAGTCCGCAGGTTCTGCGAAGACTTCCTGACCGAGGCCTTCACCTACAACCGCTACACGGTCAAAACCAACCTGGAGTCGATCGCCCGGTGGACGGCGCCCGAGGCGCTCACGCAGGTCCGGGAAGCCCTGAACCTTCCCCGGCGCGCCGAGCTGATTGCCAGAAACGCCCAGGGGCTGGCAGAGCTCACCAGCTTCCTGATCACCGAGACCAAGCCGCTCCTCAAAGTGCAGGCATACTTTCGCGCCAGGGCGCTCTCGCCGGCGGACGAGATCATCGAGGAAGGCAAGTTCCTGGCGGTACTCGTCATCAAGCCGGTCAAGCGTTCCACGCGCAATCCGCACGGCCTGATCGTCATCGAGTACCGCCAGAGTTCGTTCGAGAAAAAGTCGGAGGGATCATGAAAATCTTCTTGTTAATG
>QHZE01000701.1 GCA_003225335.1 Acidobacteriota bacterium | reverse complement strand
TGTCGATGTGGCCGTCTGGGCTCTCGATCTGAAGGCCCCGCGCAGCGTATCCGCCGTGGGAGGCCGCTTCTTCATCGACGACGAAACCGAGACGCCGGACACTCTCGAAGCCATTCTGGAATATCCGGAGTTGATACTGATGTTCCACTTCCGCCCCACGCCGCTCCCAGGCTTCGAACACATGGGGCACATCGGCTGCCTCTTCGAGGGGACCGAAGCATCGCTGGTCGTCAACTACGAGCAACATGAAGTCTGGGCGCGGGGCAAGAAAATCGACGACTTTCCGCGGCCGGACCCGACGATTCCCGATTCCCCAGGACACGTTCGCGAGTTCCTTGACGCCATCAAGACGAGAAATCTCGATACGACGTGCAACGTCCGGTACGGCCACAGAGTCACGAAGCCGGGGCTGTTGTCCAACATCGCCTTTCGCACGGGCCGCCGGATCTACTGGGATGACGAGCGGGAGCGCATTCTACGGGACTCTGCCGCGGAGCAATTTTTGAAACGGCGCTTCCGAAAACCCTGGAAGCTCTGAACTACGCAGAGACGCTGAGAGCGCAGAGAAGAAAATGACAAATGACCAATGATACAAGTCACAAGTCCGGACGAACTGCCATTTGTCATTTGTCATTTGACCGAAAATCCTGCCAGGTTGCGAAGGATTTTCGGCTTTAGTAGTACAGATCTGTCTTGATCCGTGTTCATCGGTGTTCATCGGTGGTTTCATTCATGAGGATTTCAGCTCGTTCGAGTTCCAGACGTACTTTCGAACCACTCCTCATGCGAACGGGGGAGCTCTGTATCGGCGTTCGGGGCCCAGCGGCGGTTATGAAATCCAGATCTATAGTGTTCCCGGCGCGACCAACCCGACCGGCAGCATTTACGGTATAGTCGGTGCCAGCAACTTGCCGCCGTGATGGCGAGTGGTGCCTGATGCGTTTCGTATCCGACGGCGCCTACACCTGTGTCTGGGTGAATGGGAAAAACGTCGCGGAATCGCACGGGCTGAAACTGCCCGACCAGGGAAGGCTGGGATTCCAGTTGCACAGCCAAGGCCGCATCGACTACGCAGACCCCAAGATCAAGGCCGTTGCGTTGACCGCGACAGCAGCCGCAACCAAAAAATCTCACCACAAAGACACGAAGATCCACCACGTTCTTGCCTGTGTGAAACCTTCGTGTCTTCGTGTCTTTGTGGTGAAGATGGGATGCGTGGCGCTCCCAGGGAATCGAAATCTTCGTGATTCTTTGTGTCTTCGCGTCTTGGCGGTAACGCGGCTCACAATCCACCACGATGACTCGAACAATCAGCGCGTGCCGGCCCGCGCCGTACTGGAGCCAAAAGATTTCAGGAACTGGAGCAGGTCGGCCATATCCCGCAGGCTCATTCCCTTCTCGAGTTCCTCCGGCATTTGGGACACGCTCAGGGAACGCAAGCTTGTGATGTTGTTGCGGAGGATTATCTCCTCTTCTCCTCCGGCGCGGCGTAATGTTATCGTCGTGGCCGATTCCTTGGCCATGACTCCCGTGACCATCCTGCCATCCGTCGTTTCCACGGCATATTCCTCATATCCCGGGACTATGTACGCGTTTGGATCCAGAATCTGGAGAAGTAGGTCCTCCTTTGTCCGGTTTGTGACACTGGCCAGGTCCGGCCCGACTTCGACGCCGATGTCCCCGATCTGGTGGCATTTGGCGCAAACCTTTGCGAAGATTTCTCTGCCTCTCGAAACATCACCGTCCATCTTTGCAGCGGGACGGTAGTCATCCAGGGCCTTCGGACGGGCTAATGCGGAGGGAGGTCCGAGAATCGATTCCGCGCGCTTTCTGATTTCCTCCCTGGGGTCTCGAAGCAGTTGCGCCTTTCGCGCGGGGCTTAAGGACCAGGGTTCCACCTTTCCTTCTGCGATGCCGTCGAGGAGCGTCGCGAGACGCGCAGGCTCGCTGAAGAAATCCTCCAGCGCCGCCTCGCGCACCCGCGCGGTGCAGCCCTTCCATCGGTCGACTACAACTTTGCCGGCCCGGGCATCCTGAAAGCCAAGAAGAGCGTGCACCGCCGCAATTTGAATCTGCTCCGGCTCCTGGGGCGAGAGCAGTTTCTCCACAATCGGAAAGGTCGCGCCCGAAGGGCCGAGCGCGAGCAAGCTGACTGAATCCTCCCGATCCTGGATCTTTTCCTCGGCACGCTGCGCGATAACCTCGCTCCTCTGCATGGCGTCCCTCAGCCTCGGAGAAGGCGCCCACTCGACCTGAGCGGCCGCTCGGAGCGCCGCTTTTCTCAATTGCGGAAAGCGGGCTTCAGCCAGATCCATGAGGTGGTTTTGAGCATTCAAAGACAGTTTGACGCGGCGGTCCGCTCCGCGCTTCAAACCTTCCGCGAGCCCGTACAGGCTGGCTGTCTGCCACCAGGTGTCGCGCTCGCTCTTTGCCTCGGCCGCCCGCGCCAGGACGGAGGCTATTTCGGAGTCTTTCTGCCTCGAGCCAAGGATCGCCGCGATACGCCGCAGAAACAGCGCCTTCCCTTTACTGGCGTCCTCGACAAGAACTTTTCGCGCGGTCAGGGCGTGAAACCAGTCAAGGGCGCTCTCGGACGCGCCCGTAAGAACGGCAATGTGGAACCAGGGATCCTCAATGTGTTGCAAGGCTATTTGCTGCAGAGACCGGAACGATTGTTCCTTGGGCAGCAGGCTCAGCGTGCAGGCGAGCTGGAATTGCACCCTCGGATCCTGGTCGACTGCCAGCTGGAGCAGTTTTTCCCGGACGCGGGAATTCTCCAGGCTTCTTTCCGCCAGGCGGATCCCATGTTCCCGGAGCGCGGCATCCTTCGCCTCGAGCGACTGCAGCACCAGCTCGACGTCAAGCGCACCCAGCCCTTCGAGCGTCCACAGCGCATGAAGGCGCCCGGACGCGGAAGCCGTTTCATCTTTCGCCAGATCCGACAAAGACGTCACAACGGACCGGTCCTGGCTTTCCACCAGAAGCTGTGGCGCCTTCAGCCGCCACCAAAGGTTTGGATCCGACAGCTTGCGCACCAGATCCTGGCGCTCTACGACAGC
>QHZE01000697.1 GCA_003225335.1 Acidobacteriota bacterium | reverse complement strand
ATCATCCGCAGCATGGGCGCCCCTGCTGCGGCCGTGTCAACCGCGGACTCGCCATACTCGATGACATTCTCTTCCTGGGCACACTTGATGCGCATTTGATCGCGATCGATGCCAAAAACGGCCATCCCCTCTGGGCGACTACGGTAGCCAACGCAAGGTCTGCTTATAGCGTTACGCACGCTCCCTTGGTTATCAAGGATAAGGTGGTCGTAGGCGTCGGCGGTGGCGAGTTTGGGATCCGGGGCTTCCTCGCTGCCTATGATGCCCGCACCGGGAAGGAGGTCTGGCGCTTCAATACGATCCCAGGACCGGGCGAACCTGGCCACGAAACCTGGGGAGGCGACTCCTGGAAGACCGGGGGCGGCCCCATATGGATGACCGGCTCCTATGATCCGGTTCTCAACCTTACGTATTGGGGTGTAGGTAATCCGAGTCCTGATTGGAACGGAGACAGTCGACCTGGAGATAATCTTTACAGCGACTCGGTGATCGCCCTAGACGCCGATACCGGCAAGCTGAAATGGTACTACCAATTCTCGCCACACGACGAGTTCGACTATGATTCCGTACAAGTCCCGGTTTTGGCCGACATGGAATGGCAGGGCAAG
>QHZE01000700.1 GCA_003225335.1 Acidobacteriota bacterium | reverse complement strand
GAATTGTACCCGTGTTAAAGCAGAATGGCGGCCAGAACTCGGCCTTGAACGCCGGATTCTCCCAGAGTCGCGGGGATGTAATCCTCTTCCTCGATTCCGACGATGTTCTGCTTCCGACAGCTGTAGAAGCGGCCTTGGAAGCGTTTGCCGAACCGGATGTCGTCAAAGTGCATTGGCCGTGGGTGGAATGGAACGATTCCTCGCGGAAGACAGGCAAAGTCTGGTGCAAATCTCTTCCCGATGTTGACTTGCGCGATTTGGTCTTGCGCGAAGGCCCGGACGGCGTGGCGGCTTACCTGCCATCTGGTAATGCGCACACTCGCATGTTCCTGGAAAGTGTTTTCCCTCTGCCCGACGTGCGGCGCAACTCCGACTGCAGTCCATCTGACCGCGAGACAAGTTGGACGGCTAGGCCGGGCCCCGACTTGTATCTAGCTACTCTGGCGCCACTGTATGGCCGCCTGAAGCAGGTCGCGGAACCACAGGCGTGCTACCGGATACATGGAGGGAATGGCTACCAATCGCTGAAATTTAAAGACAGGCTCAGGTTCGATCTAGCGCTCGTCGATTATGTATCGAAGGCGGCGGCCGAACACTGCGGCAAGCTCGGGATCAGTGTCAATCGAGAGCACTGGAAGGCCAAATCCTGGGCGCACCGAGTCCAGCAGGCGGTGCGAGGCATCGTTTCGCTCATACCGAGGGGAGCATCCTTCATTTTAGTCGATGAGGATCGCTGGAAGACAGATTCGTTCCTGTCTGGCCGCAAGCGCATCCCGTTCCTAGAGCGCGACGGCCAATATTGGGGGAAGCCCCCGGACGATGTGACAGCTATTCAAGAACTCGAACGGTTACGGGAAGCAGGGGCGGAATTCATCGTTTTCGCCTGGTCGACTTTTTGGTGGTTTGAGTATTATGCAGGGCTCGATCGCCACCTGCGTACAGGTTTCCCCTGCCTCCTAGAGAACGACTGCCTCATCGTTTTCGATCTGAGGAAAAAGAGTGGGCTCGTATGAATGTTTTGGTGATTGCTCCTCATCCCGATGATGAGTCGATCGGCTGCGGTGGAACGATCTGCCTGCACGCTGACCGGGGTGATCGGGTGGCCGCAGTTTTCCTGACCTCCGGCGAAAAGGGCCTGACTGATCTTTCGCAGGAAGACGCCCGGCGCATACGAGAACGGGAGTCGGAAGATGCCGCCGCTATACTGGGCATTGCCTCGGTAACTTTCCTGAGGCGGCCGGACAAGCACCTTGAGCAGGATACCCTCCATGCCGCCGAAGCCCTCAAACCCATTCTCCAACGGGAAAAGCCGGAGGTCATCTATCTGACGCATGAACGCGATTTTCATCCGGACCACCGAGCATGCGTGTCGATTGTTCAGGCGGCTCTCCGAGCCTCCGGAATCGCAACACCGGCTCTGCTGAGCTATGAAGTCCTGACCCCTCTCACCGAATATGACCGCGCGGAGGATATCAGCCCGGTGATGCGGCACAAACTGAAGGCGGTGTGCGCACATCGCTCGCAAGTGCGGCAGTTTCGCTATGATCGGGCGCTCCTCGCCATGAACAGATTTCGGGGCGTCGTGGCGGGCGTGGGCCGGTACGCTGAAGTCTTTCGATTCGCCAATGGCTGCATGAGCGGCATCCCTCTGGATTGTCGGGCGGACCCAGGCTGGCACCGCCTCTATGCGGCGATCCAGGAAATCATAAAGGTTGTTCCAGCGGAGAGCTCCTTCATTCTGGTGGACGATGGGTGCCTGGAAGCGCCAGCCTTGATTGCTCCACGACGTTACCTACCGTTCCTCGAAAAAGAGGGGCGCTACTGGGGGAAGCCCCCTGATGATGCGACGGCAATTCGAGAGCTCGAACGGCTTCGGAATGCTGGAGCCAGTTTTATCGTTTTCATTTGGTCAACCTTTTGGTGGCTCGAATATTACGGAGGGCTGCATCGCTACCTGCGTGCACAGTTTCCTTGTATTCGGCAAGATGAACGAATTGTCGTTTTCGATCTGAGAACTCGAAGCCGAACATGACATCGCCACCGC
>QHZE01000699.1 GCA_003225335.1 Acidobacteriota bacterium | reverse complement strand
CGGGAAAATCGTCGGCTCGATAGGGAATATCCCACTCTTGTATGAACTTGACGGAAGGAGAATCCTAGTCGCATCCGGACGCTCCTGGGTTGCCGACGTCGAGCACCGAAGCGCATCGTTGATGCTTCTACACAACCTGATCAGGCAAAGGCACGTAGATCTTTATTTGAATAATACCGTCGGTGATATTGCCATTGCCGCAGTGACCGGTCTTGGGTGCTCTCGGATGCCGGTCGGCATTTGGGACGAGGTAGCGTACTGGATCACAAACTACCGGGAGTTCTTCCAGAGCATTGCAGCGATGAAGAACTACCGTCTGACGAGGCCGTTTGCCTTTCCGTCATGGGAGGGATCTTGGACCCGCCTGAAGGCTCTGCGGGCCCGGTTTTCCAAACCGCTGAGCTATCCGCTTTCGGCCGCAGCATTTCTGAAAGACCGTCTGGCAAAGACGTCACTTAACCAGAGGGACGTGGAAGTGAAGCCTTGCAGAGATTTCGACGATCGTTTCGATAGCTTCTGGGAAGA
>QHZE01000698.1 GCA_003225335.1 Acidobacteriota bacterium | reverse complement strand
CTGGACTTTGAGAAGGTGTCGATCCGAAGGTGTCCACATGTTGGAACACACTGGTCGCTGGATGGAGAAGGGGCAGTTCATTGAGACGGCCGCGCCCTACCGGCGCAAGCTGCCTACGTGGACGTACTTCTACCACGCAAATAATCCCGAATTGAGAGGGCTCCTGAACAGCAGACAAGTTTGGACTCCTTCCTTATTTGACGGTGACGCGACTCTCTAGCTAGCTGTTAAGAAATTTGACTATTTGAAACGTAAGGAAGGGAAAGGAGAGGCTGCGATGCGGGCCGTTAAAGTCTGCACTTCAGTATTGGCGGGCTTCCTGGCTATCAACACGCTGTCAGCCAGGCAGCAAACCGCTCCACCGAGCGCGGTGGACGAGGGCCGGCAGCTTTTCATAGACAACTGCGGAGTTTGTCACGGTCCGGATGGTGATTCCGTCCCCGGCGTGGATCTTGGGCATGGCAAATTCAAGAGAGCATCATCCTACGATAACCTTGTCGAGATCATCCGGGATGGCGTCCCAGGAACTGCGATGCCCGCGTTTTCGGAATACCTTAAGGACCTCGAAATGCGCACCATCATTGCTTATCTCCGTCTTATGGCAGCTACCGCCTACAGCACCTCAGCCCCAGGCGATCCTGTCCGGGGCAAGGCTATTTTCGAAGGCAAGGGTGATTGCCTCAATTGCCACCGCGTCAAGGACAAAGGCTCTCGGCTCGGTCCAGACCTCACGGAGATTGGGACGGTTCGGCGGATGATTGAGCTGGAACGGTCGCTTCTCGAACCGAATGCCGAAATCCTATTCCAGAATCGTCTGGTCCGCCTGGTAACCCGGGATGGCATCACGATCACCGGAAGACTTCTGAACCAGGACACTTTCAGCGTGCAGCTTATCGATTCGAAGGAACGCCTGCATTCTTTAGAGAAGTCGAGCCTCAACGAGTATGCCTTCATCGACAGATCTCCAATGCCCACTTACCGGGATAAGCTGAACCCCCGGGAACTCGCGGATCTTGTCAGCTACCTGGTTTCTCTGAAAGGAATCGGCGGCCAATGAATGCAAGAGCTCTATTACTAGTTTCGGCAGTCTTGTCCAGTCTTCTTTCGGCTTCAATTTCCTCGGGCCAGGTCTCATTCGAGCGCATCCTTGGAGCTGACAAGGAACCTCAGAACTGGCTAACCTACTCTGGAACTACTCTCAGCCAGCGTCATAGTCTGCTAAACCAGATCACTCCGGCAAATGTGAAGAATTTGGAATTGCAGTGGATCTATCAGGCCAGGTCGCTGGAGAAGTTCGAGGCCACGCCTTTGGTGGTGGACGGAATCATGTACACGGTGCAGCCTGAGAATGACGTGATTGCTCTTGATGCAGTCACGGGACGAGTCT
>QHZE01000696.1 GCA_003225335.1 Acidobacteriota bacterium | reverse complement strand
GAGGTCATAACGCGCCGCGAGCTGCTCGATCGCGGTCAGGTCGGCTGCCCGCCCGTAGAGGTGCACGGGAAGAATGGCGCGAGTCTGGGACGTGATCAGGCTTTCGGCTGAAGCGGCGTCCAGGTGAAACGTGCACGGGTCCACGTCGGCGAAGACGGGTTTCGCGCCCACGTTGCTCACGGCTTCCGCCGTGGCAAAGAAGCTGTTGGTAGGGACAATCACCTCATCACCCGGGTGGATGCCCGCGGCCTTGAGAGCGAGCTCGAGGGCCGAGGTCCCGGAGCTCACCGCAACGGCGTATTTGGCGCCGACGAACTGAGCAAACTCCTGCTCGAACTTCTCGACCCATTCTCCACCGACGAAGTGGCCGGATTCGAGGACGGCATGTATGGCCTCGTGTACCTCCTCCTTGATCGAGGCGTACTGGGCCTTCAGGTCGAGAAAAGGAACTCGCACTTGGATAGAAGAAGCAGTCATAGTAGCCACAGTCTTATCGACCTCCTGATGCGCCACTTGGTTCGGCATCACAAAGCGCCAAGCCTTCGGGCGTGAGCTTGAACGACCTGCCGCAGTGCGGGCAGGTCACGGAAGAGTTAAACGGAGCAGAGGCGGGCAAGGGGAGTTTTTCCGCGCAAACGCACATCCAGCCGATCAGCCTCGCCGGATTGCCTACGAGCAGAGCAAAATCCGGCACGTTCCGGATGACGACCGTTCCCGCGCCGATGAACGCATAGCGCCCGATGGTAACCCCGCACACGATGGTCGCGTTGGCCCCGACCGTGGCGTTGGCGCGAATCAAAGTCGGAGTAAGCCCGGCCCCTGTTTTCTTGATATACGCCCGGGGATTCATGTCGTTGGTGAAGACGCAGTTCGGACCCAGAAAAACGTTGTCCTCGACGGTGACCCGGTCCCAAATGGCAACGCCGTTTTTCACGGTGACGTTGTTGCCCAGGACGACGCCCGACTCGATAAAGGCGTGGTCGCCGATCTTGCAGTTGGCGCCCACCCGCGCGCCCTCCATAACGTGGGCGAAAGCCCAAATGAAGGTATTCGGCCCGATCTCGCTCGATTCCACCAGGGCCTGTGGGTGCGCGAAGTATTTTCTCTCGACACCCGTCTCGTTTTCTGTCGCAATCATCTTTTCCCTCCCGTGACTATGACCTCACCGCGCTCGGCCAGCGCCACCTCAGGCCGCCAGGCGCCGTTGTTGGCCATTTCGATGGCCGCGACGACGCTCGCGCCGAACTTGCCGTGCGTTCGAGGCGTCTCGCCGGTTTCGATGCAATTAAAAAAGTGCTCGACTTCAATCAGCAGGGGTTCGGTATTGCCCAGGTTGGGCGCCACCATATCGCCCGTGCGATAGGTCAGTTGGAACTCCCCAAAGGTCTCCGGCTGGTGCAGCATGACGCCCCGGTCGTAGATCTTCACTTTCTCGCTGGGCTCCGTGTCGTCGTAGACGACCATGCGCTTCGAACCCACGATGCACGTGCGGCGCATCTTCTGCGGCGAAAGCCAGCTCACCTCGCACGAGGCCACCGGCCCGCTGGGGAATTGAAACCACAGGTACGCCACGTCGCGCTTGGCTTGCTGCACGCAGGAGCGGCCGAAAGAGCTGGCTTGCACCGGGAATTCATCCAGCCAGTAGAGCAGAATTGAGATATCATGCACGGCCAAGTCCCAGACCACGTCGACGTCCTTCTGGTAGAGCCCCAGGTTGACCCTCGAAAAGCTGAGGTAGTGCAGGTCGCCCAAATGCCCCGAGTCGATCAGCTCTTTCACTTTCACGACCGGAGGGCTGTAGACGAAGGTGTGGCCGGTCATCAGCTTCCGGTCAACCACCTCGGCGAGCTCGACCAGTTCCTGCGCCCTGGCGGTGCTGTCCGCTAGGGGCTTTTCGACGAACACGTGTTTGCCGTGATGCAGCGCCTTGCGGGCAGCCTCGTAGTGAGTGGAAATCGGAGTGGCGATCAGCACCGCATCCACGTCCGAGTCGAGCAGATCCTCGGGCCTCCGGTAGGCCTTGAGGTGAGGATATTGACGCGTAATCTTTTCCAGTCTGCGGGGATCAAGGTCACAACACGCTGTGAATTCGCACCGGGAAGTCTGGTGAAGCACCCGGGCGAGATTCGGACCCCAATACCCCAATCCGATAAGTCCCGCTTTGATCATTTGCTGTCCCTCGCTGTAGCAGCCTTGAGTTGCTGCTCTTTGATTTCGTTTGATTCCACGACCGTGTCGAGGAATTTTGATTTGAGCTGAGTCCGCAGGATGGCAATGTTCGGCATCACGCAATGGCCGCCAATGCGTCCCGGAAAGATGCCCGACGGCAGAAAATCGATCTCTTCGACGAAGGCGTTGACGTCCTCGAACTTGCCGCCGTATTGGGCTGCCAACCGTTCAACTTCCTGGGCCCAGGCGATCAGGATTCCCAGGTAAGTCGTCTCCAGGAGTTTGGCCAGCTCGCCCAGTTCCGGAGAGGGGAAGGTCGCGGTCTTGAAGCCCGCTTCGGCGAAATGATTCACCGCTCGGTTCAAAGCGTCGGGGTGACTCGCCGCCACGAACTTCTTGTAGCGGAGCATGTCCGCTTCCATCTTGGAATGTTTGCCCCTAACCGGGCTGTAAGCGACGGCTTGGTCTCTCGCCAGTGCCTGCACTTTCCGCGTCGTTCCCGGCGCGATCGTGCTGTTGATGATGGTCACGGCGGGCCTGTACTTCTGGATGTACCCAGCCGTTGTCCCGACAAAGTTGGGGACCTGAAACGGATAACAAATGTGGAGCGCGGAACAGGGCTTGTTGATCTCCACGGGCTCAATATCGACTGCGGCGCATTCAAACTTCCTGCTCAAGATCTGGAAGAGCGGCCGCCCCACCTCGCCCATTCCGACCACTACTACAATTCCGTCTGATGTCAA
>QHZE01000695.1 GCA_003225335.1 Acidobacteriota bacterium | reverse complement strand
GTTCAGGACAAGATTGTTTGTAATCCCCGGGAGATTGGGAAGGGGATAGAGATCGACGATCTTCTGTCCAACCGGATTGACGCGGTTAGATGGGATCACAAAGGGATTGCCCGGATCGATCAAGGCTCGCGCGGAGGTATTCGGGTCGGTGGTCAAGGGGTCGTAGATCATATCACCGCGCTCGGTAAAATCTCCGTGCCGCATGGCCAGGGTGGGAACGGTATTGATAGTTGTTACACTCTGGCGGAGGCGGGTGCCCTGGTAATCGCCGAAGACAAAGGTCCGGTCTTTCTTGATGGGTCCTCCCAGATAAAAGCCGAACTGGTTGCGGCGGAACGGCGCTTTTTCCGGACTGAAAAAGTTACGCGCGTCCAGCTTGTCATTGCGGATAAACTCGTAGATACCGCCGCGTAGCTGGTTGGTTCCAGATTTGAGCACCACGTTGACCGCCGCGCCGCCGCGACCGAATTCGGCGCTCATCGAGTTCTCTTCGGTGCGAAATTCCTGGATGGCATCAGGGGGAGGCAAAGCAATAATGCCGCCCAGTCCAAACTCGTTGTTGTCCACACCATTCAGCAAGTAGTTGTTATTGGAAACGCGCAACCCGTTGACGGAGAGCGCCGCATTGCCACGCACGTTTTCAAAGGCTCCAGTTTCCCCGCTTGCGTTCGAACCTGCCTGGCCGGAATTGGCGCCGGGCGCCAAATAAGCCAATCCGATAAAGTTTCTCTGGTTGAGCGGTAAGTCGACAATGCGTCGTTCGGTCTCCATGGTTCCCAGCGAAGAGGTCTCTGTTTGCAACAGGGGAGGCGCGGCGATGACTTCCACGACCTGCTTGATCTCTCCTATTTTGAGAACCAGGTCCACCCGCACCACCTGATTGACTCCCACCTCAAGATTCGACTGCAGGGTTTTTTGAAACCCCTCTTTCTCTGCTGTCACCGTGTAGGTCCCGATACGTAGCAGGCTGGCCGTGTAGCTGCCGTTGACATCGGTAGTGAGTTTGGTTGATTGATTCGTGCTGATGTTAGTTATGGTGATTATGACGCCCGGCACTAGAGCCCCGCTCGAGTCGGTGACAGTACCGACAACGCCACCGCGATCGACCTGCGCCCGGAGGTTGGACTGGGCAAGACCAGGCAGGAAGAGAAGAAAAACCAGTGAGCCGAATGGACGAAATCCCTTTCTCTTCATGAATCCCTCCCTAGTTTCTTAAGCCCCAATCTCTTTTCCACTTCTTTCATTGGAATGAGTTCCCCCTTTTTCGGCTGTTCGCCCCGCTTATCTAGAAACTTCATCAGATTTTTGTTTGCGCGCGTCATCTTGATTTCTTCGTCAAAGTCATCGCTAGTTCCAACGTAAAAAGATTGCACTGACGAAACTTTGGCTAACACAAACTGTTCACCACTTTCGGAACGTAAAAGCAACATTAGCGTCGCACGCCTTCTTGAGCAAATCATTCAAAATTTTAGCCGGGACGGCCATGCCACGAAGCCATCGTGGCACGGGCGTCTCGCCCCTGACTGACTTGGAGGTGTGAGGCAGCTCGCTATTACTAGTGATAATCACGAATTATGCCGCCCGTTGCGTATTTCTCGGGGGTTAGATGCCTCCAATCTGCCTTCCACTTAGCCGCGTGAGGACCTTGGGCAGATCGCTTTGGCGCTCACCCGCACGGAAGCACCGCTGGCCAGCGACGGCGTGCCACAATGGTTTCGTGGCATGGCCGTCCCAGCCATGCTCTCCTGGGAGCGCACGCATCCTGCGCGCCAGTACAAAACTGGACCGATTTGTAATACTACGCTGTGAATTCGTGTTTTCCTTACAAGATTTTGTGGCTCTTCTTTGGAGTGCGCAAGCTTGCTTGCGCTTTAAGGGCGATGGAACATTTCCATCCGCATCAAAGCAGCAGCAAGCTAAGCAAGCTGCCGCACTCCAAAGAGCGCGGTACGGTTGTCGATAGCGCTTACCACCACGTCTTGGCGTGGCGGGAAGCGCTCGAAAACCTCGGTATCGAGTTGTGGCCGTCTGGCGGATTCATCGCCGGATGAATATGAGCGGCGGGCTGCTGGTAAACGCCCTTTTACCAGAGATCGGGCCCGCCTAAGCATGGCGGAAGTGACGCGACTACTGAGGCGCTTCACGACGAAAGCATGTGCAAGCTAATGAATAGAGCACAATCCTCCAATCGAGCCTGATCTCCGCGATACGCGGCAGGGTTGCGGGAAGACCACGAATCACCCTCAACGCCGAACCGAGCGTCGCAGAGCGCCAGGATGAAAGGCTCGGTCAGCAGTTGAGCTACGACCGAAGCCCTGGAGGCGCCGAGCGAAAACCGGAGGGTGATCTCATGTTGACGCTGAGTGGCGGTTGCGAAATCACCGGCGCCAGCGACTCGCGTTCGGGCCGCATCGGCTTCCCTCTACCTGCTCATCGTGAGGACGACGCGAAACCGCGCCTGCCCGCTCAACATGCGCTCGTAGGCCTCGGCTACGCGCTCCAACGGGAAAATTTCATTCATCGAACGCACGCCGGCAAGCACGCTGAAGGCGAGCGTGTCCTGCGAATCGATGGAGGTACCCGAATACCAGCCCTTCGCCGACAGGCGTCCTCCAATGAGATGAACGGGAGAAACCGTGAGGGACGGCGCAGCGCCAATGACCATGAGCGTTCCGTTGGTACCGAGACCGCTCACGACGGCCGCCATAGCAGCGCCATTCGTTACCGTCGCCAGGATCACCTTGGCGCCGCCCAAATTGCGCAGTTCCGCGGCGGGGTCCTGCGCCTGGCTATCAATGTAATGCCGGGCGCCGAGTTCGCGAGCCAGGGACGCCTTGTCTTTACCGCGCGCGATCGCAACCGTCCGGAACCCCGCTTTGGCGGCGAACTGAACGCCGAGATGGCCCAGGCCGCCGAGGCCGAGTACGGCGACGAGTTCGCCCGGTCGCGCACCGCTGTTGCGGAGGCAGTTAAACGTCGTAACGCCGGCGCACATGAGCGGCGCCGCCTCGACCGGCGACAACTCGTCGGGGACCAGGGCCAAGGCTTCGGTGCGCGCGATCATGTACTCGGCGTAGCCGCCGTCATAGGTGATGCCGGTGATCGCAGTGAAGGTCTGGCAGGCGAAGAAGTCGCCGCGGCGGCAGGCATCGCAGTAGCCGCAGTAGCCGCCGTGCCAGCCCACTCCGACGCGCTGCCCGGGCGCCCACCGGGCCACGCCAGAAGCTACAGCATCAACGACGCCGACAACCTCGTGCCCGGGGACGCGCGGGTACTGCACCAGCGGAAAGGTTCCATCCCTGGTGATGGTGTCACTGTGGCAGATGCCGCAGGCCTGGACTTTGATCCGCACTGACCCGGGGCCGGGTTCGGGAATTTCGCGTTCCACTATCTCAAAACGTGCCTTCGGGTGGGGAACCTGTACAGCGCGCATCTTGGGCATAATGCCTCCAATCACCATCATGGCATGGTTGAGCCACTTCAGCTTTTCACATGTCCCGCGTCATCAGTTGCACGGAAGCTGGATGCTGACGCGGTCGGCGAAGCGGCGGACGATTCTACTCGGATAAGCCGGCCACCCGCAAACGATTCACCTTGCCGCCGGTGCAATTAGAAGTGGGAGTCGCCTCAGGCGCCGCTTTGCTCAGCTGCAGACAAACCGGCTCTTTTGGAGTGCGGCGACTTGTCAGACTTGTCGCCGTCTGGCCGCCAGCGATCGTCTGCCTGCACATCTCCTGCTGGGCAGTGACGCCGTTCAGTATGCTGGCCAAGCCGAGGCGGCGCGCGCTGCCGATGCAGAACGTTGGGGGCCCAAGTACATCCCGATTGGGGCTTTCTACACGCAATTCCTGAGTGACGCGAGTTCCGGCAATTTGCCTGCCGTTTCCTTTGTGGATCCGCGATTCACTCTGACCGACGACGGAACGGGTAATGATGACCACCGCATTCCGACATCCGATCAAAGACAACCTTGCTACGAGCAGAGCCTGGTAAGCAAACCCAAAGTGTGAGAAGCTGCCCTGACTCTACTGATACTGACCTCGCAGATTCGGTGAAAGTGGAGGAACGCGCG
Source organism: Acidobacteriota bacterium (assembly GCA_003225335.1). Lineage (GTDB taxonomy): Bacteria > Acidobacteriota > UBA6911 > UBA6911 > UBA6911 > Gp18-AA60. The sequence goes on along the minus strand of QHZE01000695.1, from coordinate 1,795 downwards.
AGCGATGCGCGCACGCATTTCCGCGGTGAGTGTGATTTGGCTTGGTGTCGTGACGGTGCAGATGGAGCTTCTCGGACCGGCGCGCGCTCCGGTCTCGCAGCCCGGGATTCAGTGGAGGCATCTCTCGAGCGCGAATGGTGATCTGCCTGTACCGGGTGAGTCCAAGGAGCAAACCGCGGCCATCGTCGCCGACCCGGACAGAGACGGCGTCAAGGACTTCGTCCTCGGCTTCCGGCAAAAAGCACCGGCGTTGGTCTGGTATCGGCGAAAGCCCACAGGGTGGAGCTGGTACGTGATCGAGAAAGAGTTTCTGCGAAGCGGGTGGCGCGGTCTGCGACACTGATGGCGACGGCTACCCCCAATATCCTTTTCGAGGCCGGCCACCAAGGCGATCGACTCTGGTGGCGGCGCAATCCCGGCGGGCACTACGAGCCCGACGTCTCCTGGGAACGCCACACGATCAAAGGAGGCGGTGTTCGGCGACTTCAATGGCACAGGCAGAACCCCTCGCCTGGGTGAGATAGCGAACTACGTGCACCGGGAACCCGGCCCGTGCCATCTAACCTGTCGCAAGACAGAATACAGAGAAAGGAGATTTCTATGTCATCCATGGACCGCTCGCCGGTTGTAGGGTTGCCGCTGGTAGGAGTGCTCGGGCTGGTCTGCATTGTCGCGGCGCAGGAACGGCCGCCAATCTGCGAGCAGATCGCCAAGACTTACGGCCTCGCGTCTTTCCCCCAAGTCGAACAGATTCGCTACACTTTTAACGTGGACCTGGGCCAGATCAAGCTGAGCCGTTCCTGGTTATGGGAGCCCAAGACCGACCGGGTTTCGTACGAAAGCAAAGACAAGGACGGAAAAACGGTCAAGTACACGTATCTCCGCTCCCAGGTAAGCAGCCAGCCTGCGGAGGTTGGGAAGGAGATCGACCCTGCGTTCATCAATGACCAGTACTGGCTACTCTTTCCGCTGCACCTTTCCTGGGACAAGGATGCTAAGGTCGAGGACCAAGGGACGCAGAAGGTGCCGGGCGGGAAGGGGACGGCCCGGCGCGTCGTTGTTTCCTATCCTTCGCAGGGCGGCTATACGCCGGGTGACAGGTACGAACTCTTCGTCGGCGAGGACTACCAAGTACGAGCATGGGTCTACCACGCCGGAGGCAGCCCGAAGCCCACCCTCACCGCGAGCTGGGGAGACTACAAGAAGGCTGGCCCTCTCCTTATCTCGCTTGAACACCGGGGGATGAAAGACGGCAAGCCGATCCGCATCTTTTTCACAGAGGTGGCGGTCAAACCGGCGGGTTCCGACGCATGGCTGAGCGCTCAGTAATTCCGAAGGGTCAAGACCATGGTAACATCGGGCATCGACCCCAGCGACAATCAGCGTCAGGGGCCCTCAGGCCTGGCCGATCAGGGCCACGCGGCGACCGCTCGATTTGCGCCAAACGCGCGTGAACTCCGAGTCGTAGGTCCAGATCCGGAGCCGCTTGTCCCTGGCCGCGAGGACGCAGAGCTCGGCATCGGCGTAATCGGGGTCGTGCTCGGCGTACTTGGCGAGCCACGCGAAGATCTCGCGGCGCAGAGCGCTCGGATCGTCGACGACAAGCGGCGCGATCGGCAGACGTTCGAGCAGTAGCGATAACCGGCCGCGTTGATCCGCGCGAGCGAGCGCGAAAACGCTCTCGCAGAGCACTCCCGTCGGTCGTGCGCAGCTCCGACTTGGCAGGCTTCTGAAGGTCGCTGGAGGCCTTGGCGTGAAGCTTGTCCGACCGATCGACAAGCGCGATCAAGACGTT
>QHZE01000201.1 GCA_003225335.1 Acidobacteriota bacterium | reverse complement strand
GGTGATTGTTTGAACGGGTTGGGCGGCCACGCAGGGCCGCCCCTACGGTTGGCGCCGGCGTAACCTCATTCACGATGGGGAACCAACGGTTCGGGGTGGATTCCGCCTCAGACTTTACCGCCAAGACGCGAAGACGCAAAGAATCACCAAGGTCAGTAGAGGGAGGAGATCATGCCGGTGAGGCGAAGCAATTCGACCTGGCGTTGCCAGAGCGCCTTCTCGGCTTCGATCACTGCGATCTCCTTCTCGTGAAGCTGCGCCCGGGCGCTTTCCAGCTCTCGGGTCGCAATGCGCCCTTCGTCGTACTGCGCCTGATTGACGACAAGATTTTCTTGAGCCGCCGCGGCCTCCAGGCGAGCCAGGTCCGCCGCCCCACGGGCCACAAGAAACTCGCTGACTCCTCTCTCGACACCCAGCTTCAGGTCCGACTTCAAGCGCTCCAGCCGGGACCTGGCCTCCAGCACCTCCTGCCGGCTCTGGGCCACCCGGGCATCAGTGCGGAATCCGTTGAACACCGGGACCTGTATGGAAAGCCCGGCAAGGAAGTTGCTGCGAGAGAAGCGGTTGAAAAAGTCCTGGTAATTATTGAAGCGCGAAAACAGGGCGTATTGCCCCACCAGATCCAGCCGCGGCAAGAATTCTCCCTTTTCGGCCGCAACATGAAATTCTTTCGCCCTCAGCTCCGCCTCGGCCTGCTGAATTTCAGGATGTGTCTCGAGAGCCCGCCGGTAGAGCGTCTCTGGGGGAGGCTCGAGGGTCTGGGCGTCGATACGAGGTTCGGCGGTCCTGATTTCCGGCGTTCCCGCCAGTCCCAGCGCGTCTCTCAACGCCGATTCGGCCAAGCGCGCCCGCTCGCGGGCGACGAGCAACTGTTGCGAGGCATTCGCCGCGACGGCCCGGGCAAGAGTAAGATCCACCGGGCGGATTTTGCCCGCCTCCAGCAACGCTTCGGTCACCTGCAGCTGTTTCGAGGCCGAGTCCTGGCGCGCGATGCACAAGTCCAGAAGCTTGCGCCCCTGATGAAGCTCCTCGTAAGCCAGCGCCGTTTTGGCCGCCAGTTCCTGACGGGACGTCTCTGTTCCAATTTCGCTGGCCCTCTGGTTTTCCCGCGCCTCCAGGATGAGATTCTTGTTCTTCTTGCTGAGCAGCGCCTGAGCGACACCGACCTGAACGACCGAGGGAGCGGACCCTTCCAGGCTCAGGGGGAAGCCGTTATTGTAAGCGAGGCCCGTCCCCGTAACCACCTGGGGCAGGTTCAACGACCTGGCTTCCCGCAGGGCATCACCGGCTCGGGCGGCTCGGGCCCGAGCCACAGCCAGCTCCGGCGCGCGATCGATCGCCATCCGGATAGCCTGCTGCAGGGTGATTACGCCGTCATCCAGGCGGCCCTCGATCGAAAAACGATCGGAGGGACGGGCCTGCGAGCCGCAGGCAAGAACAGAAGCAAGAAGCAAGAGTCTGGCTTTATTCATAACGCAGCGCCTCCGTTGGGTTCAGCTTCGCAGCGCGATTCGCGGGTATGACTCCAAATATCACGCCCACAATCACGGAGAGCGAAAAAGCAAGAATTATCGAGACTCTGGAGATCGGGATATCGAATCCCGTGAAGAATTTCGCCGCCAGCGGTCCGGCTACCCCGAGTAGGATGCCCGCAAGTCCTCCAACTACAGCCATGCAGATCGATTCCGCCAGGAACTGACACAGGATCTCCTTGCGGCGAGCCCCGATCGCCATTTTGATGCCTATTTCTCTGGTCCGTTCCGTGACCGTCACCAGCATGATGTTCATGATTCCAATGCCACTGATGATGAGCGAGATCGTGCCAATGAGGAACAGCACGATCGTCATCGCCACTGCGATCCTTTCCGCGGCCTTCAAAATCTCAGAAAGATTTTCCACGCGATAGAAAGATCCCGATCGATGACGTTCCGCCAGCAGCCTCCTGATCTGCTCGGTGGCGACCGGAACCAGAGCGCTGCTGCGGGCCGAGACATAGATCAAGTCGACCTTGTCTGTGGTGTTGAAGTGACTCATCACCGACATGGGTATCAGAGCCGAGTATGCCGAGACTTCCGATGTGCCAAAGGTCTCCACACCCTCCTTGAACACGCCGATGACCGCGAAGCGCACCTGAAAGAACTTTACGCTCCTGCCGCGAACGTCCAGACTCCCGAATAGCTTTCGCGCCAGCCCTTCCGTAAGCAGGCATACCTTGTTGAAAGACCTGTCGTCGATTTCGTCGAAGAAACGTCCCGAGAGAATCTTTAGATTGCGGACCCTGCGATACTCGGGAGTGGTCCCGATGACATTTACTTCCCTCTCTTCGCCGCCGACCATGATCCGATCGTGATTCTGCAGAATCGCCGTGGCCGTCGTCACGCTCGGCAGGCTCCGGATTGCTTCCAGGTCGTTAAGGGTCAGGTCGTCGGAGAGGGACCGGGCCCCGGAGACCGTCCCGCCGGCTTCGTAATACAGGTAGATCAGATTGGACCCCACACCCTGAATCTGCTGGAGAATGTAATCCCGGCCGGCAAGCGCAATGGTTACGACGAGTATGATCGAAGCGGTGCCGATGACCATGCCCAGCATGGTCAAGCCGGCGCGCATTTTGTTCGCGCGCAGGCTGTCAATCGTGAAGCTGATAGCCTCCCTTACATTCATAACTGGGACTAAGACAAGTAGCTTCTCGAAAGTCTTTGTCGTGTCCGGCTTACCCATGGCCGAAGGCCCGGCAGCGAATTAGTCCCTCCGTGAGGGCAGGGGCCGCGATTTAAAATTTCAAATTTGAAATTATGAGATTTCAAATATTTCCCTTCCTCACGGCCCGGGCTGCGTACTGCCTTCGGGCCTTAAGTTTATTCCTTTCCGTGCGGCTTCCAGGAATTACCGTCTGAATCGGAAATTCACGAAGGGCTATCCGAGCTGAGACAGCGCGGCTTTAGCCTTGGCGTGCTCCGGATCGTAGCCGAGCGCCGCTTCAAAGGCGTGGCGCGCCTCCGGGCGTTTTCCCTGTGCCAACAAGGCCTGCCCGAGCCAGTAATACACTTCGGCGAAAGACGGATCGTCATCGCGCAGCGGTCCGGAAGCGATGTCCCTGAGACGCTTCTCCGCATCGGGCAGACTCTTGCGCATCTGTATTTGCGCCGCAGAGAGTACGAATTTTCCTCGCGGCGACTTGTTATCGAGCTCCAATGCCTTCAGCGCGTAGCTTTCCGCTCCGGCCGCGTCTCCCTGTTTTAAGCAGAAATCCGCCAGGTCCAGAAAGGATTCCGGTCGATCTGGAGACTCGCGGGTGGACTTTTCAAGTTCCTGCCGGGCCAGATCCCATCTCTTCTTGTCCTCGTAGAATCGCGCGCGGGCCGTGTGTCCAAGTCGCGGATTCAGGCGCGCGATTTCCCGAATCTGCGCCTCCGCCTGTTCGCGCCCTCCGCCGATAATGCCGGGCGCGTCGATATAAAACTCCAACAGATCGAAACGAGCGTCAATATTATCGGGAGAAATTCTCACCGCGGTTTCAAACTCGTTGCGCGCCTTTGCCGCCCACCCCGGAGCCTTGAGAAAAAAAGCACGGGACGCCTTCTCACCGTATGCGCGTCCCAGCCACAGGTGATACTCGCTCTTGGAGGGAACCAATTGCACCGCCCGCTCCAATTCGCGCACGGCCTCATCCCATTTGTGAATTTTCAGATAAGCCTTTCCCAGCCAGAGCCGCACGGCGGGATCGCCCGGGGAAGAACGGCTGAGGGACGCCAGCAAGTCTGCCGCCTGCTGATACTCTCCCCGCTGGTAGAGTCGCACCGCCTCATTCAGACCCGTTTCGCTAGACGGAGCCAAGCTGACGGCAAAAAGCAGGGGAACGACCGAGAGGAGTTTCTTGCTCAGTACACCGCTCTTTGGAGGGCGTCCCGGCTTACAGGACGCTTTATCTGGGCGAAGCAAGGTTCGCTGGACCAAGGCGGCAGGACGCTGCCGCACTCCAAATAAACTGCGAACCGAGGTGCCCAGTTTTGTCATTCCTCTGCGACGCGGACCCTCATGCCCTCAGTGAGGGAAAAGTCGCCCGGAATAATCACGCGGTCTCCGACGGACAGACCGCCGGTTACTTCCATAAACGTACTGGTGGCTCTTCCGGTTACCACCTTCCTTTTCCGGGCCTGCCCATTCTGAAACAACCACACGAAGTAGTCTTTTCCTTCCGGAAATACGCACTCCCGCGGCAAAGTCGGAACTTTCGGACCCTGCGCCGTTTCAATCTCCGCATCGACATTGATGTTGGGGATGAGCGTTTGTTGCGGGCTTGAAATGCTGCACAGTACCTCGGCGACCGATCGAGTGCCGCGGGCCACGACCTGTGCAGGTATATGCGCGACCACCCCTTTCCAAGACTCCTGCGCCCGGGCATCCCAGTGAACGATCACCGTGTTCCCCAGGGCCACGCGTCCCATCTCGGGTTCATCCACAAAGGCACGGACTCTAAGCCGCGTCAAGTCGGCCAGCAGCCCCACCAGGGCCCCGGCCTCGAGGTACGCGCCGTCCCTGACGTCGAACTGGTAGAGTGTTCCGCTCGCCGGGGCGCGCAAGATGGATCTCTCGATGCTGCTCTCCAGGAAGGATATGCGTGATTTCGCGGCTTCCACCCGGGCCACGGCTCTCTGACGGTCCACTGTGTCATATCTCCTTCGGATATCGTCTCGCCGGGTGATGGCAGACTGCAGAGATTGCTCGGCACGGGCCAGTCCCCTCCGGCTTTCTTCCACTTCGAACCTCGAAACGGCGCCTTTTTTCAGCAACCTCTCGTTGGCTTCCAGGGTCTTTCGCGCCGCGTCTGCTTCCATTCGGTAGCGAGCGATCTCCGCCTCTGCCTGGTTCAGTTCCTCCGCCGTCGGCCCTCGCTCGACATTTCGCAATTCCGTCTCCGCGGTTGCCAGTTCTGCCCGCGCCGAAGCAAGTTCAGATCTTAACGCGGAATCATCCAGGGCAAGGACCGGATCCGCCGATTTCAATTGCGCACCCTCCCTGACATATATCCTGGTACACCGCCCGGAAAGAGGCGGATGCAGCTCGAAGACCTTCTCCGCTTCTACCTTGCCGTTGGTGTTGATATGGGTGTGCACGTCCGATAGCTTGACCTCCGTGACCGTTACCACCTGCGCTTTCCCCGAATCGATGGACCAGAACACTCCCAGGCTCACCACCGAGGCTATAAGTATCAGAAAACCAAGAAGAACAGGTTTCTTCATGCGTTTTGACTATATCCGATGGCTCGCGGGCCTGCAAGTCAGACCTCCGACCTCCGACCTCGACCTCAGACCTCAGACTTCAGACCTCAGACCCGCGAATCTCTATCGTACACCGGCGGTCCCTGGGGTGCCCGCGAGACCGCTTCCTTCCGCGGAGTTTCGGTCTTCGTCACTCAACAGCACCCGGTGCGGGGACTTCAGCGCAGGACGAAGCCAGCTTCAGACACATCTGCTCTTGTGTTCACCCGAAGTCTGATGTCTGATGTCTGAGGTCTGAGGTCCGAATCAAATGCTTCTAATCACGGCAGCGTTAGCAGAAGAGTTACAGGTCGTACTGGAGCTCTGCCCCCCAAACGGCCGCCTTGCGATTCAAGGGGTGCGCGGCTGGAAAGCGACGCACGGCTCTCTTCCTATTGTGGCACTGAAGACCGGTATGGGACCCGCTCGCGCAGCCAACAGCCTGAAGCTCTTCCTCTCGACCGAGAGGCCGGCCAGGATACTGGTGCTCGGGTACGGCGGAGCTCTCGATCCTTCCCTGCAGGTCGGGGATCTGGTAATCGGAGAGCGAGCTTCTCTGCTCCTTGAAGATAAAGGTTCCGGCTCGATGAGATTTCTCTCTATGGCGGGGACCTGGCAGCTTGCAGGCAGCCGCGAGATCCACGGCAGTTCCACGCTCGCGGGCCTGCCCGCGAAGCAAGGGGCGATCCTGACATCTGGGTTCATCATCGGAGGGGCCGAGCAGAAGTTACTGCTGCGAGACAAGTTTCATGCGTCGATCGTCGACATGGAGACAGCGGCGCTGGCGCAGGTAGCCGCACAGTTCGCCATCCCTATGGCTTGCGTGAGAGCCGTAAGCGACAGGGTGCAAGACGATTTTCTGGCTCCGTTCTCCTACGAACCTTCGTTGAGTCTCGCAGCGCGCGCCATGAGAATCCTGGTCGCGGGAAATTGGGTCCGGCGGCACGGCCAGTGGAGAGAGAATACAACAGCCGCGCGCCGCAGCCTTCGCCGGTTCCTCGCGATTTATCTGGGAATGACGAGTGACGATTGTGTAACCGGTAAAAATGAAACCACAGATGAACACAGATAAACACGGAGCAGCCCAGCCGCAACCAAAGGCGATTTCACCGCAGAGACGCGGGTCGTGAGAAAAAATGTAGCGCCGGCTTCCAGCCGGCAAACGGTTCTGTTGACGCAAAGGGAGTTAACCAGGCCCACATGCCGGCGAGACGCCGGCGCTACGATTTTTTCTCAGGACCGCGGAGAACGCAGAGGTCGTCCCTGGGAGCGCACGCTTCCAGCGTGCTCAGCGCTTCTAAAATACCAGCATGCAGGATGCGTGCGCTCCCAGCAGGACGCGCAGAAATCCTTTCCAAAAAGCAAAGGATTCTCGGGTTAGTAGTACGGAGCAGCCCAGCCGCGGCTCTGAGGCTTCGTGAAATTCCGCCGCCAGCCTATCAATGGTCAATGGTCATGATTTGGAGCCTTCAATGGGAACGAAGCGAACCGGAGTCACCGTGGCTGCGCGCTGCTGCGCTTCCAGAAGCCGCTGATAGAGGTACTCCTGGGCCCGGAGAGGCTCCGCTTTTCCCGCACTGGCGCGCTTGTAGCTGCCGTCTGGCAGCAGGAGCCGGGACTTCTGGGTATCGGCAAATTGCGTCTCCAGGGACTGAATAACCCGTTGCTTGTTCTCGACATCCAGGACTGGGAACATAAGCTCCACGCGTTTATCCAGGTTGCGCGGCATCCAGTCTGCGCTCGAGAGATAGACCTCCTCATCCCCTCCGTTTCGAAAGATGCAAGCCCGGCTGTGCTCGAGGTAGCGGTCCACGATGGAAACGATGCGTATGTTCTCGCTGACCTTTGGCACGCCCGGGCGCAGGCAGCAGATGCCGCGAATGCTGAGCTGTATAGGAACACCGGCAGCGCTCGCAGCGCAAAGTTCCTGGATGATGACGGAATCGACCAGAGAATTCATCTTGGCCATGATCCCGCAGACCTGGCCCGACCGGGCGCGGTCGGCCTCCCTGCGTATCAGAGCGATGATTTTCTCGCGCATGCCAAGAGGAGCCATCACCAGGCGATAGAATTCCGGGGGCTCGGAATAACCTGTAATCGCATTAAAGAATCCCGAGGCGTCCGCGCCAAACTCGTCCGATGCTGTCAGGATGCCGAAGTCCGTATAAACGCGGACGGTCCGCTCGTTATAGTTTCCGGTCCCCACATGGACGTACCGGCGAATTCCCGCTTGCTCGCGCCGCACCACCAGCGTAATTTTCGCGTGCACCTTCAACCCTTCGAGGCCGTGCAGAACATGCGCCCCGGCCTCTTCGAGAGTTCTTGCCCAACCGATATTCCGTTCCTCGTCGAATCGCGCCGTGAGCTCTACCAGAACGGTCACCTGCTTTCCGCTCTCGGCAGCAGCGATCAGGGACTTGAGAATCGGGGACCCGGCTCCGCTGGTGCGATAGAGCGTCTGCTTGATGGCGAGCACATCGGGGTCGCGGGCAGCCGCCTCGACAAATTCGATCACAGGATCGAAAGACTCATAGGGGTGGTGAAGGAGAACGTCTTTTTCGGAGATGATCTCAAAGATGTTTCGCCCCTGCTGGAAGACGAGGGGCAACAGAGGCGGCTGGGGCGGATAGCGCAGGTTGTCAAAGCCCGGCAAGTCCACAATGCTCAACAACGGACGTGGATCCAGCGGCCCCCGTATTGGCAGTAAGGCGGATTCCTCCACGCCGAGCCTTTCCTGCAAAAGTCCCCGCAGCTCGGAAGACATGCGGTCTTCCAGCTCCACTCGCATAGGCTGGGCGGTTCGACGTTTCCTCAATTCGGACTCGATCATCCGGACGTAGTCGGTGGCTCCTTCGTCATCGAATTCGAGCTCCGCGTCCCTCGTGAGGCGAAACTCTGCGACTTCAAGAACTCTGTAGCCGGTGAACAGGCGCGCAATCCTCCGGCGTATCACTTCACTCAGCCAACATACCTGGAGGCCTTCGCCGTCAGGGACGCGGCACAGAGCGGGCAAGCGGCCGGGAACTTGCACGATGGCCAGACGCTTCGCCGGATTTGCGCTCTTCTCCGACGCGAGCAGCGCTGCGAGGTTAAGCGACAGGTTCAACAGAAGAGGAAAAGGATGCGTTTCGTCGATCGCCAGGGGCGTCAGAACCGGATAGACTTCGTTGGTGAAATAATCGTCCAGGTATTTTTCCTGGGCTGCATTGAGATTCTCCCCCCTGAGAACGCGTATCTTGGCCTTGGCCAGGGCCGGAACCAGTTTCTCGTTGTACAGCTCGTAGCTCGACTGTTCCAGCTCCTTTACTCTGCCGAGAATCAGCCCCATCTGCTGGTACGGTGTAAGCCCTGCGGGGTCCGGAGTACCGTCTCCTTCATGAATGCGGCGCAGCAGGGACGCCACCCTTACCATGAAGAACTCGTCCAGATTGGAATGAAAGATGCAGAAAAACCGGAGCCGTTCGAGGATGGGGTTCTTGGGATCTTCCGCCTCTTCCAGCACCCGCCGGTTGAACTCGAGCCAGCTCAACTCGCGGTTCAGAAACGGAGGCTGCCGGGTGCTCATGGGGTCCTTGACGCCTCTCTCAGGACCATCTTCTTGCCGAAGATCTCGGCAAAGAGGTCTGCCCGGCTGGCCAGACCGACCCTGTCCATCGTGAGATCCGTCGCGTTTTCCACAACCAGAACGATTTGGTCTCCCTCGTGAGAGAGTTTCAAGTCTGCCGTCTTCTGAAGTTGTCCCTTGGCCAGGGTGTTCGCGACCCGCAGGATCGCCGCCAGCTTCGAGACCGTAACGCGCTCATCTCTCTCGAGAGAGACAAAGGAGGCATGGGTGCGCTGCGGCATCGCCCGCCGGTGATAGCGGGCCACATTGGCGATGATCTCCAACTCGCGCCGCCGCAGGCCGAACAGTTCAGAAGTAACAATAAGGTAGTACGAGTGCTTGTGGTGCGCGCGCGTGCCGATAAACAAGCCGATATCATGGAGCAGCGCCGCAACCTGGAGGTAGAGCCTGTGAGTTTCGTTCAGGCCGTGCTCCGCCGTCAGCTCGTCAAACAGCAATTCGCAGAGCTCGCGGACCCGCTCGGCATGCGCTTCATCGTACTGATACTTCCTGCCCAGGCTGTGCGCGGCGGAGAGAATCTGATTCGTCAGCTGTTTCCGGCGTTTCCCTTTCTCTTCGGGCGCCAGATCCTGAAGGATTCCAGCTCGAATGTTCGCCCCGGTGATAATCACCTGCTGGGCTCGAGTCTCTTTGAAAAGCTGCAGCGTCGCCAGCAGTGCTGGGGTAAGAGTTTCCGCATCGAGGTACGAGAGCGAATATTTCTGTACGAGCGACTCGACGGGCAGAGGCAGAACGGCATCCACGAACTCCGAGAAGGCTTCGCGTGAGACAACCCAGGGGCCCGAGTTGGATGCAGCCGGTAGAATGCTCCTGGCCGCAAAGCGAACGTCTCCTCCAACCGCCACATAATTCACCGCCTCCTTGACCGAGACAGACCTTTTGATATTCGTCAGCAGGTTCGAGAGCTGGCGCCGAAGCAGCCGGATCTGCTGTTCGTGCGTTCGACCGGTCAGGCTTATTTCCTGGCGCAGCCGGACGGAACCAAGAGGGAAGGTCCCCGACTGAAGCGGCTCCCCGTCGCGCAAAAGCGTCACGTCGGTGCTGCCTCCCCCGATTTCCACCAGCAGGGACGGGCCGTTATCCAACTCCGGGATGCCCCGTATCGACTCCAAGACCGCCGCATAGGTAAGGCGGTTCTCTTCCGGGCCGTCGATGACCTCCACATCCAGGCCGGTATTCATCAAGACACGATCCAGGAAAGTGTCGCTGTTCGAGGACTCCCGTACGGCACTGGTGGCCACGGCTCGATAGCGGGAGACGCCGTAGCTGTCCATCACCTTTTTGAAGTCGCGAAGCAACGCGCAAGCAGCCCGAATCGCCTCCTCGCTCAGGTAGCCTTCAGTAAAGGCGTCTTTTCCTAGCTGCACCCCCTTCTTCAACGAATCGAGCAAGTGGATGGACCCTTCCGGGCGTACCTCTGCTACGTCCATGCGAATCGCGCTGGACCCTATGTCGATCGCGGCGATGATCGTGCTAGCACTGGTGGCCATTCCAGTCCTCACAAATTGTGTTTCCGCCTCAGAGTCGGGACGGGGCCTGTCGCCGCATTCCCTCGGTTAAAGGGCAGCTTGCAAGTAAGAATGGCCCTCTTTCACCACAGAGTCTCGATGATCCTGCGGCTCGCCACAGCGAATGAAAATGGGAACGGGAGGGCACGACTTCAGTCATGCGGTCCGCTCCGAAGGAGCGCGAGGAACTTAGGGCTCGCGCAGAAATAACTTCACATTTTGCTGCTGGCCCCCAGGCCCGCTGGCGAGGCGCGAGCGACGAGCTCGTCGCGGCGCCTCGCATCTGCCCGCCCGGCGCTCGCGCCAAAATGTGAATTTATTTCTGCGCGAGCCCTTAGCCAGGGGTGAGCGCCTTTTGCGAACCCCTGGAACCCATGCCTACGTGACCAACGCGCCCCGGCGGGGGCGCGGGGAGCTCCTGCAACCCCTGCCGGGGCGCATATCGTTATTCCTCTTCTATCCGGGGGTTCGCTTCGCTCACCCCCGGCTAATCTCCCTTCGCCCCGCTGGGGCGCAATTCGCACGACTGAAGTCGTGCCCTCCCGTCTTTTCATAGGAGTTCCTCATGCACCGGAGGTGCGCCACTGCGCATGAAAAATTGCACGGCGATTCACAGAGGCGATTGGCTTGTCTCCTGTGAATACTTGTGCCCGTCCATTCTAATTGAGGATTGGCGAACGATGCCATAGGAACTACTGGATCTATCAACCGTCAAGCCTGTCTAGCGTTTACCTTGATAGTATGCCAAGACAATGTTACAAAAGCGTTAAATCTCTTTAAGTGACGGCGCCTATCATGGAAGACGGATTCTCCAGGCAGGTGATAGCAGACCGAGCCGCTTCGCTCTTTAAGGAGCTTTGCTCACTGCAGGCGAAGGTACGGGAGGACTCGATCCACGATACCCGCGTCGCCTCCCGCCGGATGCGGACCGCGCTGGAAGCCTTCCAGGACCTCTTTCCTGCGCGTCGCTGGAAAGCGCTGTACGACCGTGTGAAGCAGATCACGAGGCTGCTGGGCAAGACCCGCGAAGCCACAGTAGACCTGTCCCTTCTCCAGGAGCTCGCTGCCGGCGACATGGCCGAAAACCTCTGTCGCGAATACCTCCAGGAACGATTCGACCGCAAGCTGAGAAAGGGGTTGCGGCGCGTTAAGAAAAAGCTGCGCCTCATCGACGCGGAAGCGCTGCAGGCTCAAATGGTTTCGCTTGTGGGGGAACTCCCCGCCACGATAGAAAGCGGTGGCTCCACCACCCGGAGGCCGTCCGCGCGCTCGAGGCTACCACGCAGGGACTTTCTCCAGCCGGATTTGTTCGATCTGAGCACGCCCCCGTGGGAGAGGGCCTTTCGCGTCTTAGGGGAACTTGCGTCGCGGATTCTGTCCTTTCAGGCCGGCGATGATTTCGGCCGGGCCACCGACCTGCAGCTTCACGAACTGCGGATTGCGGCCAAGAAACTGCGCTATGCCATGGAGATCTTCGACCCGATCTGGCCGGCAGGGCTGAAGAAAGAGATCCGCCTTGCCCGCGCTTTGCAGGACGCCGGTGGACACTACCACGATTGGTGCGTGTTGCGAGACCGGATTCAAAAAGAAATCGGCCGCCTGACACAACAGGAAACCCAGCATCTCGCTTTTCAAATGGGGAGATTGTTGGAACAGTTCGAGGGTCGGAGAGTGGCTCTCAGAAAGAAATTCCTGCCCGCCCTTTCCCGCCTGCAAAAGTCCCTGCATGCATTGCTCCAGCAAGCTCCACAGCCGGTCGCACCAAGAGTACGAACCAAGCGGTCTCCTCAACCGGCACTCCCTGATCAGACATGAGGCTCTATATTGTCAGGCATGGCATCGCGGTCCCTCACGGCGCACCCGGCGTCGCCGAGGATGAGCGTCCGCTCACCGAAGAAGGGATCGAAAAGATGAAGCTGGCAGCCTCGGGGCTGAAAAAACTGGACGTAGCCCCTGAGCTCATACTCAGCAGCCCGTTGCCTCGGGCCGAACAGACAGCAAAGATCGTGCAGAAGGCGCTCGGGCCCAAGGTGTCCCTGAGGCTTACTCGGGCTCTGTCCCCTGCGGGTAACAGGGACGACGTCTACAAGGAAATGAGGGCGCATGAGTCACTTGAAGGCTTAATGCTCGTCGGGCACCAGCCCTCGTTGGGAGAGATAGCCGGCGAGATTGCGTGGGGCTCGCCGGACCGTTACCTCGAGCTCAAGAAGGGAGGCGCCGTCGCCATCGAGCTCGAACGCCTCTCGCCTATTCCCGGCGGTACCCTCCTCTGGCTCCTCACCCCCTCGATCCTGCGCCAGCTCGGCTCGTAGCAGCGCATCTGCACGAACGGCCCTCGTCCGGACAACGAACTGACATTTGTCATTTTTCATTGGTCATTTGTCATTTGTCATTTTCTGACGCAAACCCAAACAGCAAGCGATCGAAAACGATCAATGAAAAATGACAAATGACAAATGAAAACTGGATCTGTTAGAGCCGCGTAGCTGGAGTTGCGGCAGATCCCGTATTTGCATTCGCTCGGGCGGCCACGCGTGGCCGCCTTTACTTATAGACAAAGACTTCCAGGGTCAGGTCCCGTTTGGTGCCGCTGGTGATGACGTCCCCGATGCGGACCTTTACAAACCGGCCGAGACCCGTGCGGATTGCAAAAGCAAATTGCGGCGCTAGGTTTGGAGAGTCGTCGCTCATGTCGATAGAATTCGAACTATAGGTTAAACTCCGAAGTAGTTCCGGCCCAAGGCTATCAAATGTGGGATCGTCACGAAAGCCGATGACAGCCAGCGTGGCGCCAGATTGCGGCACGATCAGGCGCGTTGTGTCGTTCCGTGTCTCGTAACTCAGATCCCAGGTGAAGGTGTCGTAACCCGACGGCGGCAGACCACGGCCCTCGAAGGAAAAGTAATCCACGACAGGGCTATCGGCATCCAGCGGGAAGCCCTGGCGCAAGCAAATGTAGGTGTTTTTGCGCAAGGCATCC
>QHZE01000605.1 GCA_003225335.1 Acidobacteriota bacterium | reverse complement strand
TTTCTATTGCCTGGGTTTATAAAGCGGCAAAGGGTGCCTGTATATCCGGTGCAGGGGGTATTCCTGGGTGAAATTCGAGGGAAGGACGATCGGCTTTATGCCCTACGCGGGTGAGGGTGCAGGTCCGAACGGACGTTGCGCGGTCATAGACCGCGCCTACAGTGTTGATTCCGCTACTGTAGGGGCGGTCTATGACCGCCCACGGAAGAGATATCAGAACAGCAGTTTCAGCGCGAACTGGATCTGCCGCGAACGAGCGGAGCCCGTCCAGGTAAGCGGTCCTGCTGTCGAAAGCGGCGCTTCCCCATTCGCAGTGCCCGCGAAGACCTGGCGGGCGGTAGAGTTTAGGGCAAAGTTGGGGTGATTGAGAATATTGAAGAACTCCCCCCGGAACTCCAGGGCTCCGTTTTCGCCCAGTTGTTTGACCGGTATATTTTTTCCCAGCGAGAAATCCAGATTAAAGTAGCCCGGTCCCCTCAAGTAGTTTCTTCCTGAAGTTCCCAGAAACCCGGCGTCCTGGAGTGTGAAGGCACACGGATCAAACCAAAGATTGGGTGTCCCAAGCTTCTGACCAGCAGCGATTGCCGTTGTTCCCGTGCCGCAGCCGGCGGTTGTCCCGTGGGTGATGTCATAAGCGGTGCGTCCCGGTACTAGATTGGGGCGACCAAAAGTCAGGGCGTCCGCTCCGGGCTGTCCGGTGTTGATGCCCGAGCGGGTGCGGTCGGTCCTCAGTGCTGGGGTGAATGGATAGCCGGACTGAACCGAGAAGATGCTGCTTGCCCGCCAGCCATTCAGCATAGCACGGAGTGGTCCACTCTGGAATGGCTGCGGCACCTGGTAAATCGTATTGAACTGCCAGTTGTGCCTCAAATCGAAGTCGGCCGGGCCGCGGTCGATCCGCCGATTGAAGGGGTCCACGCCCCAGATGCTGGAAACCTGATTATCCGCCCCGGCCTGTCCCTGGGTTTCATCGATGAGCTTCGAGAAGGTGTAGGAGCTCTGGAACTGCATGCGGTTACTCAACCTCTTGTTCAGCCCAAGCTGGAACGCGTTGTACCAGGAGTTTCCTTCGGCAGTGTGCAGATCAATAGAACCCCAGTTGGGGTTTATCCGGAAAGCGTTCGGATTTCCAGTAGTCGGCAAAGGCGGAAAGAACTTCCGGCCGTCTTGAAGGATTTGCGGAACCCCAGGATTGCCTTCTTTTTCCTGCATCAGATGATAGCCTCGGGAACCGGCGTAGCCGAGCGTCAGGCCCATTTGCCACGGCAATTGCTGCTCCAGCGTCAGGTTGTAGTCCAGCATGTGAGGCTGCTTCATGTGATAGTCCAGAAGCCGTAAGGCGTTGCATTCTCCGAACTCGAGCGGAAGACCACGCAGCGTCGAGGGCGTGCCAACGGCGCAAAACGCTCCGAAAGGAGGCGTCGCTTGCGAAGCAATGACGAACGAGACGCCATGGATGCCGATGTCGTAGAGTTCTGCAAAACCGCCGCGAACTGCCGTTTTTCCATTTCCCCTCACATCCCAGGCAAAGCCGAAGCGCGGGCTGAAGTTGCGCAACGACATGTTCTCGAATGCAGGCCCCAGCGTCGGCGCAGCGTCGTGCACAATGTCCCGCAAAGCCGCCTCTTTGCCGTGCTGCTCACGCGGTACGGTGATGAATTCGTAGCGCAAACCGAGGTTGAAAGTGAGACGAGGCAGGACGCGGAAATCATCGTGGGCATAAAAACCGATCGTGTTGAAATGGTAAGTCCGGTCGCGCAGCGAACCGGGCCTTTGCGCCGAATATTGTGAGGTCGCGCCCTGAAGAAAGTTGGCCAGATTCGCAAAAGTGACGGTCCCCACCGAATTGACGGTAGTGTACAGGTACTGCTGGTAATGATTGATGAGCGTCCCGAACTTCAGCGAGTGCCGGCCGCGAGTGTAGAAGACGTCGTCGCTCCACGTGAAGATATTCTGCCTGAAGTTCGTCGGAGCAACGTTAGGTCCCATCTTCGTCACGCCGCCGATGTTGAGTGTTCCGATCTCCTCGCCCGGCACAAACGAATATTGCGGGCCGATAATCCCGGAAGGAGAAGGATTGTTCGGATGAGTCCGGCTAAAGGACATCCGGAACGTGCTGAGGAGCGCCGGGGAAAAAACGTGGTCTTCGGAAAGTGTCGCAAAACTGCTCCGGCTGTAGCGCTCGGTACGGAACTGCGGATACTCCAGCGGGTCGGTTTCGGTCGTGTTGCTAAACGTGTAGCGGCCAAACATGCGATCGGCGGAAGAAAAATTATGATCCACTCGGCCCTGCGCATAGTCGTCTTGGATCGGCTGCGTAAAGGGAAACGTGAACCGGTTATTGGAAAGATTCGGACTCGGATAGAGGGCCAGAAGTGGCGCGGTCACCGGCGAAATGGTCACGGACGGTACACTCATCAGTTGCGGACAGACCGTATTCGTGATCACCGCGCCCCCTGGGCCGTGACACCCAGCGCCGATCGTGTTACTGATGGTCGTGACGCCGAAGCGCTGCCGCAATCCTTCATAGACTCCAAAGAAAAATGTCTTGTCCTTCTTGATCGGCCCTCCGATGGAGCCGCCGAACTGATTCCTTGTAAAAGCAGGCAGCCGGCGGTCGCTGGTGGGAGTCTTGTAATCGAAGAAGTTGCGGGCATCGAGAGCGCTGTTTCGGAAGTATTCAAACAGCGAGCCATGCAGCGTGTTCGTCCCGCTCTTGGTGACTACCATCACCTGGCTTCCCATGGTCATGCCATATTCGGCGCTGAAGGAGTTAGTGATCACGCGGTACTCCCGGACTCCTTCAATCCCCAGCGTACTGCCAT
>QHZE01000200.1 GCA_003225335.1 Acidobacteriota bacterium | reverse complement strand
TTCCTGCCATGAGCAAGAACCGGTACGCGCTGCGCCCTGTCAGAATGCCCAGATCCACTCTGCGGACCGTTCCCGTGAGCGAGACATCGAGAGCCTGCACCGGATCGAGAGGCAGGCCCAACTCGCGCGCCAGAACGTTGGCTGTCCCCGCCGGGATCAGGCCGATCGGAAAAGGGGGATCGGGCGCCAGAGTCACGATCTCGTTCAGGGTCCCATCTCCACCGCATACCACGAGCAGGTCCGGGGGATTCTCGAGCAAGTCCTGCGCTATGACTCCAGCGTGCCCGCTGCAACTTGTCAGATGCACTTCGACTTCCCAGTTCTTGCGGGACCACTTCTTGAGATGGCGCCTCAGCTTGCTCCAGGCCCTGCCTCTCCCCGCGCGGGGATTCACAATAATGGCCAGCTTCATTTGTATTTTCTTCAAATCCAATCTTTAGCCACAGAGGCACCGAGACACAGAGAAAAGCAAAGATGGAGGATAGAGGATGGAGGATAGAAATCCTTGCATTCGTCCACCTTCAATCTTCAATCCTCTATCCTCAATCTCTGTGTCTCCGCGCCTCTGTGGCTAAGTCGGGGTTGCTGACTTCGCTTTCACCCGTCGGACCAGGTTTTTCGAATCCCCAATTGCTTGAGTTTGTACTGGAGCGTCTGCCTGTGAAGCCCGATCGCCGCCGCTGCCTGGCTGATGTTTCCGGCGTGACGGTCCAGTACGTCGACCAGGTACTCTCGTTCAAACGCGGCCCTGGCCTCTTCGTAGGACAGCTGGGCAAATTCCGCTCGGCCTCGGCCCGAAGGACCACCCGCCGAAATCTCGGCAGGCAGGTCCCCCACGTCGATGGGGCCCTTGGTGCAAAGAACGACGCATCGCTCTATCAGGTTTCTCAATTCCCGCACATTTCCGGGCCAGGGATAATTCAACAGCTTCCGGAGCGCGGCTTCTGTGAAGCCGCTCCATTGGATACGATATTTTTCCGCGAAGTTTTTCCCGAAATACTCGAGAAGCAACTCGATATCTTCTCTGCGCTCCCTCAATGCAGGGATCTCGATGGTGACCACGCGAATGCGGTAGTAGAGATCTTCTCGAAACTCGGATTGAGCAATCGCCTGTCCCAGGTCGCGATGCGTTGCGCAGATGATGCGGACATCAACGGAAAGCGATTCGCTCGACCCGAGCCGCTCGAATCGCCTGTCTTCCAGAACCCTCAGGACCTTGGCCTGGGTTCCAAGAACCATGTCTCCGATCTCATCGAGAAAAAGCGTTCCACCGTCCGCCAGTTCGAACTTGCCCTGCCTTCGGGCAATGGCGCCCGTGAAGGCGCCCTTCTCGTGACCAAAGAGCTCGCTTTCGATCAGGGAGTCAGGCAAGGCCGCGCAATTCAAGGCTACGAAGGGCATGGACGAGCGGCTGCTCCTGCGATGAATCTCACGCGCGACCAACTCCTTTCCCGTGCCGCTGTCTCCCAGGATAAGCACAGTCACGTCTGTGGCTGCCACCCGTTCCACTATCTCGAACACCGGTTTCATGGCCGCGCCCTGGCCCACCATGGTGCCAAAGCGCCAGTCCCGGCCCAGTTCTTCCTTGAGAATCCTGTTCTCTTCGCTCAGCCCGTCGCGCTCGCGCGCATTTTTTACCAGCAGACGCAGCTCATCCACTTCAAAAGGCTTGGAGAGGTATTCATAAGCCCCGGCGCGAATCGCCTCGATGGCGATCCGTTCCGATCCGTGCGCGGTGACAACGATGACGGTAGGCGGTTTTCGCCGCGCCGACAGCTCCTTCAGAAAGCCGATCCCGGATCCGTCGGGGAGATTGACATCCAGCAGCACCAGTGCCGGCTCCTCCCTTTCTACGAGAAATCGGGCGGAAGCCAGGTCCGCCGCTTCAAGAATCACGTGTTCTTTGACCTGCAATGCCTTCCGGATTCCATACCGGGCGGCTTCCTCGTCGTCTATTACAAGAATCTTGTATTTCATCGTCGTTGACGCTCAACCGTCAGTCAGACTTCAGACCTCAAATACGTTTGGGCCGATCGCAAGTGGTCTGAGGTCTGACCCCTGAGGTCTGAGGTCTGATTTCAGGGGAGGGGCAGCAGATTGAGAACCGGAACCAGCCGCTCGAGCGTCGATCCCCCTCCATGAACAAACCCTCTGCCATCGGGCGCCAGACGGAAGCCATGATCCCCGAAAATAACCACCGGTTTTCCGGGGTCGATCCGAGGCATTATTTTTCTAAATGCAATTTCCAATTCCGCCCGCGCCAGCCGCGTCAGGTCCGCCAGATTCGCTTTCCGCGCATGGACAAGCTCGTCGACCGCATTGATCTTCTCAAAGGAGTGGTTCGTCGCTCCGTCGACCAAAGCGCGATAGAACGCGTCTGTCGAGGATTCTTGAGATGTGAGACCAAATTCGACCGACTGCAATTTCCAGGACCGGAAGCAAGACGGAAGCATCTCCCTAAGGGCGTCCAGCAAGGGCAGGCCAAGGCAATCGATAACGACCCACTGCGCACCGGCATGGCGGCGCAGAAGTTCCACGAGTTTCGCCGGCGGCGGGTCCAGCTTCAAATCCGCGAGATCATTGAGATGCGTGAGCCAAAGCTGAGGCCGGAGGCGAAGCAACCGGTCATTCTGCTCGTAAAGGGTGGCGGCGCGCCGCGCCAGCTCCTCCGCCGTTTCAGGCGGGCGCCGATTGACCAGCGCAAGCGCTGCCGCGACAGGGCCGGCTGCGGGGGCCGTTCCAGGCGGCCGCAGGCGCCCATCAACCAGCATTTCCAGAATGCGCACGAGCGCGTCCTCCGGGAGCCCGATGTCTTCCAAATGGCACAAAGCCGCTTCGCCGATCCACTCGGGCGTGACGAGACTCCCGATAAGCTTCTGCTCCGCAAGGGTCAGCCCGGAGGGGAGCGGAATCCCATGCTTCAGTGCTTGCTCGCAGCACCAGGAAACCAGATCACGCCTGGGCTGAGGCGT
Source organism: Acidobacteriota bacterium (assembly GCA_003225335.1). Lineage (GTDB taxonomy): Bacteria > Acidobacteriota > UBA6911 > UBA6911 > UBA6911 > Gp18-AA60. The sequence continues at coordinate 8,026 of QHZE01000200.1, read as the reverse complement.
GTCGCGGCGAATCACGATGCGCGGCCCATGGCGCCGCAAGAACTGCTCCAATGCCTTAAGCAGTGCGGACTTTTCCCAGGCACGCTCTCCTAGAAACTCCAGCAACGCTTCCGGCTCCACCGGCTCGACCAGCTCTACCCCGGAAAGGTGCTGATCGAACAACGACAGGTTTTCGACTTCGGGGTAACCCGCCTTCCCTTCCAGGTACGAGAGCGTCCGTTTATTAACTTCCATCCCCTGATCCACCCACTCCTGAACCTTCGATTTCACCCTCTCCTGCTGGAAAAACAGCGACAGCTCCTGTTCCAGCCCGTTTGCCGCTTCTTCGAACTGCTTCAGCGTCTCGGAGACGGGGGCGTCCTTGCCCTCGAATCCGCAGCGGCACAGGGGTTGGAACTCAAGGTTGCTCAATCCCGGGCAGCGCTGCGACCGTGCCCGCGAGGAAAGCGCCTCCAGTTCCTGCACCCGATTGCCGAGAAGCAAATGCCGGCTCCGCGCCAACCCCGGAATCCGCCAGGACCACATGCGGTGCCCGCTGACGGCCTTCCCGAAGCGCTCATGCTCTTGCTTGTACCAGTCCTGGTATTTCGTGTAGAGAGATTGAGCACGGTCCAGCCAGGTCTCCAGCGCCTCAGGCTGCGCGATCGACACCGGCTGCTGCCGCAGCGCCTCGACGCCAGACGCAATATCCGGATTCGGGCACTCCAGAAGACAGGGATAGCCGAAAAGGTGACGGAAACGCTGGGCCTCGCGCATCAGCCTTTCGAAGCGCGCGGGCAGCGAGATTATCTCTCCGGCTTCCTGGACAAAGCGCGTGGCGGAGCCGATTGTGAACAAGAAGTGCTCGAATGCCTGCAGCTCATGCTCCCCCTTTTCCAGCGCGAGCCAGCTGCCAATCACTTTCTCTATTTGATTCTGAGTCTCTTCGGCCTCTCCCTGGGCCTTCAGCTTTGTGAGAAAGCCGCTCAACTGGTCCCGCTGCCGTCTGCCCAACTGCCGCAATTGTTCGATGGCGCGTTTCTGCGCCATCACGCTCCACTGTTTCGGTGTCCGAATGTCGAAGCCATCGCAAATTATCTGGAGGTCGTGAAGCTGGTTGAGGCTCAAAGCGCGCCCGGGAACGATCTTGTCGTACTGCAGCGGGTTGGCAAGGGTCTCATACGTGTCGCGATAGGAATGCTGGCCCTTGACAATGTCGATCTCTCCCTGAACGAGGAGAATCAACAGAAGGAGGTGGATCTGATCGGGCACGAGCCCGTAGACGGGAGCGCTCAGGCACTGGTAGACACGGCCCGGAGTGGGATGGTGCTCCAGAACTGGGGCAAGAAAGCGCACGAGCTCGTGGCTGTCAAGCTTCGGGCTCACAACGTACTCCGAGCCACGCCTCTGCATGAGTCCCATGGGGACCAGGTAGGCCTCACGGACAAGCTTCACGAAATCAGGCGCTTCTTCCTCTCCCAGGTCGTGTTCGCCCGCGTGTTTCATATACTCCCGGTACGCTTCTCTGGGAAGCGGGCCGAATCCAGGAGCGAATCGCTCGAACATCGGATACGTTTGCCGCAGCACCCATTCTCCGCAGGCATTGAGCCAGCTCGCATGACTTCCTTGCGCCGGAGCCGGCGGAGGGGCCGTGGGCGCGCCGGTCGCATCCACAGCGCTCGCATTGCTATATACCGCCCGAATCAGGGAGCAGAACCAGTGCCTCCGCCCGGCGATGCGCTCCTGGACCCTGGCCAGGACACGAGCCGGCAGGGGTCTCTCTTTCAGAAGGCAAAGGGCCGCAAGCTCAAGAATCTCCGGCGTGAGTTCGAGCCTCTCCGGCAATATCCTCGAACAGCGCGTACCCTCGGCGGGAGTCCCCCAGGGAATCCCTATTTGCAGCGCCGGCTCCTCCGGCTCCGCGGGTCTGCCGCCGCCAAAAAAGACCCGCAGGTCGCGTTCGTGAAAGTGCCAGCGCACCCTGCGAGTGTGCCAGCGATCGCGCGGGAACATGAACGGGTTGAACTCTGCCTGCTCCAGGCAAGGCAGCAATAACTCGAACAGCGAGTCGCCGCGATCTGTAAGCTCCTGCACGGTCCTGGCAATCAGCGCCTCCAGGTCCGCGGGGCCTTCGTCTTCCAGGTCCAGCGCGTAGCGCGTTCCCTGCCGTTTGATGAACGCGCCCTGCCGCCCCATGGTTTCGAGAACCCGCTGGACTATTTCCCGATTCCTGCCTGGGTCAATGCTGGATACGTTAAGCAGCAGCCACCGGGCCGCCTCTTCCACATCAAGCGTTCTCCTCCTCGGGGAAAGGTGAACCAGGATCAGCAGCTTGAAAAGTTGCCAGGCCAGATCGCGCTGTGCCTCCTTCTCGAAAATCACTGGGATCTGCTTGCGGAAGTACGGAAGCACCTTCTGAGCGACGGATAGAAACTCCGCCTGCACTTCGAACAGATCGGCGAAATGGTCCACAATCGCGTCCGGAGTGATGAGGTGCCCCCATGGCTCGTCCAGAAAGGGCGGGACACCCCGCGCCTCGTTTCCGAGGAGCCGGGTCAACGCAAAATCGATGATTCCCCGGGATTGAGAAAAACGGTCGCGAACTTCTTCCAGCAACTCCAGCGTCATCGGGTGCAGCGGATAGATTTCGCAGAGGTCGGCGTAAGCGACGGAACTGTCCGGATAAAGCTTCATCCATTCCCGGGCGAGCTTCTCGACCGCGGGCCGGTAGGAAGGCTTCTTGCGCAGAATGCGCCCGGCGATCAGGTCCTTCACGTGCGCGGGACTCAGGATATACCGTACGGGATAGCGGTCCTTGATCTTGCGGTAAAGGTCGTACTCCATGTCGCCCGTGTGCTCGATCTGCTCCTGGAGGGCCGCCAGAATCCACAGGGGATGGTCCTGGGCCCACTCTCCGAGAAACTGCAGGAATCGAAGATCCTCATTGAAGCTCTGCGTCGAGGGCTTGGAGCGGAGAAACTCCGACAACTCGTCGATGATCAGGAAAAGGCCCTCGGGAAATCTTTGCTGAATCCGCTCCCATACACGCCTCCGATCCGTCTGACCCGGCTCTTCCACTTCGAGCGCTTGATCGAAGATCGACTCGAGCGACCGGGCCGCCTGGAAGTTGAGCAACGAAAGCGGCGCGACCGCAGCCTTGCGCCCGGCGAAGGATCCGCGCTCGAGCTGCTGGGTCAGGTAGGCAAGGAAATGCGATTTGCCGGAGCCGTATTGGCCTATCAGGAAAATGCCGCAACCTGTGTCTTTCGCCAGCAGGACCTGCAGCGACTTGAAGTATCTGTCGGCTTCTTCGGTGATATAGTAGCTGGAGCTGATCCAGCCGGCATCGGCGCCGCGCAGGTGCTCGAGGCGGACCACCGGCGGCTGCGGGATCACCTCTATGTGGTCGCGGATTTTCACGCTTCGGCCCTTGGCTAGCCTTTCCAATGTACCACAGCGGCGCTCTTCGATTGCGGATTTCAGATTGCGGATTGCGGATTGAAAAGCGAAATCGGATTGAAAAGCTGAGGCGTCGATCTTAAATCCGCAATCCGAAATCCGCAATCCGCAATCACAGGAGAGGGAGTGTCGGAGAAGTCACTGCTCGCGGCCTTGAGACACAATATGCGGCAGGCACTCGTGCAGGGAAACCTGCAGGATGCCGAACAAATCCTGGCCCGCCTGAAGAAGGAAGATCCGCTCAGCAGGGACACGCGCGGGCTCGAACTGGAGCTCTACCTCAACTCAAACCAATTGCAAGAGGCAAGCGCCCTGGCCAGGCAACTCCGGCGTCTCTTTCCCGATTCGGGGCGCATCCTTTTCCTGGCTGGAAGAGTTGCGTATCGCCTCAAGCACTACCAGGAGGCCGAATCCTGCTTTCGCGAGAGCCAGCGGGTTTTCCCTCACTGGCGGGCGCTCCACTGGCTCGGAAAGACACTCTCCCAAACAGACCGCTACCAGGAAGCTGAATCTCTCTTGCTCTCCGCCAGCGAGCGCACGCCCTACGCCCTTCTGGATCTGGCCTGGCTCTATGAGAGAAAAAACGACCTGGAAGCGGCTCTGGGGAAATGCGAGGAGTTTCTGGAGAAGTACCCTGCGCATCCTTTTGCCGGCGAGCAGCGGATTCGCATCAAAGCCAAGATGCTGGAGCCGGACGCGCTGATCGGAGAGGTGGACACACTGGCAGAACTGGGTGAAGAGATAGGCGAAGCGTTGTTGCCCGAATACGTGGAGCGGTTATTTGCGACGGGGCAAAGCCTGCGCGCCCGCGAGGAAATCACAAAGCGCATGGGCAGCCTGCAGACAAAGCTGGCAGTCCGGCTGGCATGGATCTGCTACCATGCCCGGGCCTATGATCTGGCCTGCGCGCTGTTCCTTGCCAACCTGCACGGACCGACCCTGTCCGACTACAAATATCTGGCGGCGCTGGAAGCGGCGGCCCGCCGGTGCAACCGCCTGCCCCAGGTCCTCGAGGCTTATCGTAGTCTTGCGCAACAAGCGCCTCAACTCCACGGCCGCATCAAGTCCCTGACCCGTCGGGAGCGCAGAGAAAGAAATGACAAATGAAAAATGACAAATCGCAGTTCGTTGTCCGGACTTCTGAGTTCTATTTGTCATTGGTCATTTGTCATTTGTCACTTTTCATTTGTCATTTGACGGAAAATGCTCGCCAAGCTGCAAAGGATTTCCGGGTTAGTAGACACGGCGGAGGGGGCAGAGGAAGTCCGCTCCTCCGCCCCCATGCCCTGTCTTTACGTCATCGGAGTTCAGTCACAGGGAGAGCCGTGAGATCGCCCTGCTTCTCTCCGAGCTGAAGCGCCGTTCCCACTATGCCACCCCCTTGGGCAGCCACGGTGAGCGTTCCGCGAAATGCCCGCAGATCGACCTGCGGAAACAGCTCCTCCACATATCGAGCGAGATGGCCGTTTGAAGGCAGATCGAGCGTGACATTCCCTCCGGGAACCGGTTCGCCGCTTTCATTTCTGAGCGTCAGAGCCAGCTTCACGGCCGTTCCGGCCGACGCTATCGCGACGCCGGTGCTTGTTTTCAAATCAGCGCTGCGCGCAACAGGAATGATAAAGGCCGCCATCGGGACACTCCCGCTCACCGTCGCCATTCCGAGATCGGGACGGGCAAACGTCAATACTCCTCCCACGGCACTGCTGGCGCGGAGTATCGCCGTTCCAGCAACCAATGCTCCCTCTCCGTCTGTGCTCAACACCGCACTGCCCCGCGGCGGGATGGTGATGCCGGCGCTCGCTGGCGTAAGCCAACGATCCGCCGGGACGATCAGGGGATTTCCTCCGTCGTCCAGAAAGCTCAGCGTGCCGGTGCTGGCCTCGCCTAAAGGGTTGGCGAAATAGAGGGAAGAGCTCCAACCTCCGCCATTTGCAAATTGCGCAAAGTACAGGTCGGTTGCGGTGGGCGCCGGGTCTACCGCCACGACGGGCAAGGTCGTGAACTGTCCCAGGTAGGATCCAAGCCGGAGCGCAGCGACGCTCACGAGGCCATCCGTAGAAGCGGCCGTGACGATGACGGATCCCTGGAATTTGGCGGTGTCGGCGCCAGGAAACAGTTCGTGGACGAACTTCGCGACGTGTCCGTTTGCAGGAATGCTCAGAGAGCTGGACCCCCCGCTCACTTCACGCCCATCCAATCCGAGCAAGGAAAGCGCCAGTTCCACAGGGGCAGCTTGCGGGTTGCTGAGAGCGATGCCGCTGTCCAGTCCCTCGCCGGAGTCTCGACTGACAAACGCCATAACCGCCCGACGCGGCGCACCTTCAGGGATACCCGCCGTCCCAAAACTGGGATGAAAGTATTTGATAACCCCTGAAATCGGGATGCCGGCGCTGGCTTGCGCGGAACCTGCAACCAGGTCTCCCGAGCCGTTTGTAGTGAAGGTGGAACTGCCAAGCGGTCGGATGGTGAAGGGAATCCGGCTGGCAGGGGTCTGCCCGTTCACAGAGATGGAAACCGGCTGACCCTGGCTGTCAAAGAAGCTGAGCCAGCCGCTGGCTGTATCCGTGCGTGACGGGTTAGTCAAGACGACGGACGAGACCCACCGGCCCCCGTTGGCGAATTGCGGGAAGTTGGCTGTATACATCGCTCCCTGCGTCACAGTCAAGCTCTGTCCCGCAACGGTCAGGGTTCCGGTCCTGGGAGCGCGAGCCGTGCTGGCGGCGACCGAATACTTCACTGTCCCGTTACCGCTGCCGCTCGCGCCCGACGCGATGGTGATCCAGCTATCATTGCTCGTGGCTGTCCAGTTGCAGCCTGCCGGCGCTGTTACGTCCACGCTGCCGGCGCCGCCACTGCTATCGAAGGACTCAGTGGTCCCTGAAATAGAAAAGGCGCAAGAGGGAGGAGGAGCTGCGAGCGTCGTGAAAGTGCCGTCACCCGACAGCGCGCGATTTCCGGCAGCGTCTTTGGATTCGACCCGGAAGTGGTACAGAGTGCCAGACGCGAGGCCGGATAGAGTTTGAGAGTGAGAGGTAACGAGCGCGGTATCAAGAGCCGAAGAATCCCCGTAGGACGCGCTATTGCCGTACGCAACCAAGCTGTCAGACGCCTCGTTGGTGGTCCACGTAATCGTGGCGCCCGAGGCGGTGATGCCGGTGGCGGCAACGCCGGAGATAGTGGGGGGCGTGGTATCAGCGGGAGGCTGTTGCTCGAGCGTCGTGAAAGTGACGTCACCCGAGACCGCGCGATTTCCGGCAGCGTCTTTGGATTCGACGCGGAAGTGGTACAGAGTGCCGGCCGCGAGGCCGGATAGAGTTTGGGAGTGAGAGGTAACGAGCACGGTATCAAGCGCCGAAGACTTCCCGTAGGAAGCGCTAGCGCCATATGCAACCAGGCTGTCAGACGCCTCGCTGGTGGTCCATGTAATGGAGGCGCTCGAGGCGGTGATGCTGGTAGCGGCAACGCCGGAGATGGTGGGAGGCGTGGTATCAGGAGAAGTCGTGGAGCCTCCGCTCAGACCGGTAATGAGATAAACGTCCGAGTACTCGGACGGGTAACCGAGAATCTCCTGGAGCCCGTAATCGCTGCTGTAGATGAGCCGGCTTCCATCCCGGCTGACGGAAACACGAGGAGTCCAATTATAGCTGTTGAATGGCCGGCTCCTATGATGCGCCAATCTCACCACCTGGCCGCCGTCGAGCTTCACTTTGACGATCTCGTTTGTATAAGGTTTCCACGCGGCCGACTGGAAGTCGGGATCGCTCGGAGCGTAGGTTTCGACGAAGGCCCAGCCGCCGCTGTCCGGGGCGGAGACGTGAACCGCCAGGCTCCAGTCGAGGGAGAGCAGGCACGTCTGGCTCCCATCCGACAACCGGACTTTGACAATGCCATTGTCGCAGATGGGGGACGGATCATTGGAATTTGTCCAGATCAGCACCTCGTCGCCGTTTGAATCGCGCGTGTAGTCCATGTGGCCGCCCGAGCGCGTCAGTTGCCGGAGAAAATTCATGTCCCGGCTGAAGAGCTCGATACCGGTGTAGCGGCCGGTTCCGTCCTCCAGCCAAGTGATCGAGACATTGTCGTCAGGCGTGATGTAGAGGCTGTCAAACCCGCGGCCGCCGGTATCGAAAACAGGACCCTTGCTGTCGGTGCTTATCTCGTAGACGAAAACGTACCTGTTATCGCCCGCAAACACGAAGTGGTTTCCGTCAAAGCAGATATCGGATTCGCCTTTGCCGGTAACGGAGGAATACTCGGAGAATGTGTGTACGACGGACATCGCATCGGTCGTGACGTTGTACTGCTTCAACTGATTGCCGCGCACGTAGTAGAACACATTCGCGTCCGAACGCGACCAGCGGGGCTCGCTCTGGGCATGGATCTCGAGCGGGAGACTTTTCAGGAGATTTCCCGAGCCGTCATATAGAGCAAAGTAGCTCTGATGCACGAGCAGGATTCTGGAATTGTCCCTGTTGAAGGGCGTCATCGTCGAGTACTCGTCGGTTATGAAGGTGAGATTGCCGCCTTGATCTTTATTCGGCGTGCCACGGGCGTTGCTAATCCGCTCGATGGAGGTTCAGAAGTCAGC
>QHZE01000199.1 GCA_003225335.1 Acidobacteriota bacterium | reverse complement strand
AACAAATGAAGCCCTGCAGGGGCGAAGCAGTTTGGTGCCGGTAGTAACGAGGCGCCTGATGATGAACATTTATCGGAGTTGAGACAGAGTCTCCCTCCCCCTTCAGAGCTTTCTGCAATCTGGACCTTGAACCCGGGGCTTACGCCTTGGGCTAACCTGCTGGACCCATCGGGGTCCGTGGTTTTGCCGCAGAAACTAAGTAGTCCGTTTCGCAAATACAGTAACCTATTTTTTTCGAAAGAACGGGCTATGGGACGCGGAACATCGCGGATCTGACGGACGAACGTTGAACCGATCCTTCCGTGAAGTTCCACCAGATCCGTGCTGATTCGTTGTCCCATTGTAAGGATCCCATCGTCGCCTGCGAGAAGGTGTTAAGGGCGCAGCGCCAGGCCGATCGCTCCGAAGCCGCGGGCTGTTGTCGCTGCCGAGCGCCACGGCGAGGCGGAAGCAGGCGTTGGCAGGTGCCAGGCCGCCGCTGCAAGACCGGGGTATCCGGGCGGCTCGGACCGATTGCGTCACGGGCGTGGACGCCGGGGGCTTGTGGCTGAGACAGCGGGGGCTTGGCGACGGAGGAACGTTCGATGCGAATCGCGATGTTTTCATGGGAGGCGTTGCACGGTTGGGCGGTCGGCGGCGTGGCCGCGCACGTGACGGAGCTGGCGGCGGCGCTGCAACGGCGCGGCCATGAGGTGCACGTGTTCACCCGTCCGGGCTACGGCACCGGGGGGGTGGCGCAGATCAACGGTGTGTGGTATCACTGGTGTCCGCACAATCTGAACCGCAGTTTCGTGGATGAAATCCAGGACATGTGCCGGTCGTTTGTCTGGCACTTTTTCCAGACAGAAGACTCTGCCGGCCATTTCGACGTGGTCCACGCGCACGACTGGCTTGCGTCCAACGCGATGGTCTGGATCAAGAAGGGCCGCCCGGACCACCGCGCGGTGCTGACAATGCATTCCACCGAGTACGGCCGCTGCGGGAACAACTTCTGGGGCGGCGTCTCGGCGCGGATTCGCGACCACGAACGGCACGGCACGTATTGCGCCGACCGGGTGATCGCGGTCAGCGGCGCGCTCAAGAGCGAGTTAATGTCGATGTACAACCTGCCCGACTGGAAGGGCTGGGTGGTCTACAACGGCGTGCCCGTGCACAAGTTCAACAAGCCGATTGATCCCGGCGCCGTGAAGGCCCGCTACGGCATCGGGCCGATGGACCCGACGGTGTTGTTTATCGGGCGCATGGCGGTGCAGAAGGGGCCTGATCTTTTGGTGGAGGCGATCCCTGGGCTGCTGCGCCACTACCCACACGCCAAGTTCATCCTGGCCGGGGAAGGGCACTTGCGCCCGGAAATGGAACACCGCGCGCGCTCTTTGGGCGTGCAACACGCTATTCGTTGGCTCGGGTACATGCCCAACGGGCAGGCGATCGATTTGTTCAAGGCCTGCGACGTGGTGTGCGTGCCCAGCCGTAACGAGCCGTTCGGCATTATCGTGCTCGAGGCGTGGGCGGCCAGCAAACCCGTGGTGGCCTCGCAGAACGGCGGCCCGGGTGAGTTTGTCTGGCACAACGTCAACGGCTTGAAAGTTTATCCGACCGTGGATTCGGTGGGCTGGGGGTTGGGCACGGTGTTCACCAACGCGCTGCTATTACGCATGATGTGGGTGACCGCCTCCACACCGCGGCCTATGCCGACCTTGCTGCCGCCGCCCCTTGCAGAGGCGTTTGGCGCCTTCCGCGCGGGCACGGACGGCCGTCTGTACGAAAAACTGGGCGCGCATCCCACGCGCGCGGAACCCGAGGCGGGCGTTCGGTTTGCCGTGTGGGCGCCGAATGCCAAGTCCGTGTCGGTGATCGGCGATTTCAGCCGGTGGAACAAGGAAGCGCATCCGTTGGAGCCGATCGGGGATACCGGGGTGTGGGCGGGGCTTGTGCCGCCGGCGGCTGCCGGTGACCGCTACAAGTACCACATCGTTTCGCATCATGGAGGTTACCGCGTGGACAAGGGTGATCCCATGGCGTTTTGGAACGAGGAACCGCCCCGTACCGCCTCGGTGGTGTGGGACTTGAAATACCGCTGGGGCGACCGACAATGGATGGCGTCGCGTGCCCAACGCCAAACCCGCCACAAGCCGATCAGCATTTACGAGCTGCATGCCGGTTCGTGGATGCGGGTCCCCCAGGAGCGCAACCGCTGGTTGAACTACCGCGAACTGGCGAAGAAACTCGCGGAGTACCTTCCGCGGATGGGGTTCACTCATGTGGAATTGCTGCCGATCATGGAACACCCGTTTTACGACTCGTGGGGGTATCAGCCGACGGGCTTTTACGCCCCGACCAGCCGCTACGGCACGCCGCAGGATTTCATGTATTTCGTGGATTACCTGCACCGGAACGGCCTCGGAGTGATCCTCGACTGGGTAGGGTTTCATTTTCCGTACGACAATCACGCGCTTGCGTTTTTTGACGGCGCGCACATCTATTCGCATCCCGACCCGCGCCGCGGGTATCACCCGACCTGGAAAAGCGCCTTGTTCGACTACGGCCGGCCCGAGGTGCGCAGCTTTCTGCTGAGCAGCGCGCTGTTCTGGCTGGACAGGTATCACGTGGACGGCCTGCGCGTGGACGCGGTCTCGTACATGCTGTTCCATAATTACTTTCGCAAACGTGGTGAATGGCTGCCCAACGAACGCGGCGGCAGTGACAACCTCGATGCCATCGGCTTCCTGCGCCACCTCAATGACGAAATCCACCGGCAGTATCCCGGCGCGGTGACCATTGCCGAGGAAGCCAGCACGTTTCCGAAAGTCTCGCACGCCACGAGCGAGGGCGGACTGGGTTTCGATTTCAAGTGGGACATGGGCTGGATGAACGACACCCTGCAGTTCATGAAACGCGACGCCCACCACCGGCGTCGCGAGCTCAACCGGCTCACCTTCCGCATGCTTTATGCGTACTCGGAGAATTTCCTGCTCGCGCTTTCGCACGACGAGGTGGTCCATATGAAGGGTTCGCTCTGGCAGAAGATGTGGGGCAACCCCTGGCAGAAATGCGCGGGCTTGCGGCTGCTGTACGGCTACATGTACGGGATGCCGGGCAAGAAACTGCTGTTCATGGGCGGCGAGCTAGGCCAGCAGCGCGAATGGAACCACGCCCAAAGCCTCGACTGGCATCTGGGCGACCAACCGCCGCACGCCGGAGTCCAGCGCTGCGTGCGTGACCTGAATCGGCTGTACCGCGCACTCGCCCCGCTGCACGAAGTGGACAACAGTCCCGCCGGTTTCGAATGGATCGCCTGCGACGACACGACCAACGGCGTGTTCAGCTTTCTGCGCAAGGCCCGCTCGACCGGCCAGCTGGTGCTGGTGGTCTGCAACTTCTCGCCGGCGCCCCGCCACGACTACCGTGTCGGCGTGCCGCGGCCAGGGCTGTGGCGCGAGATTCTCAACACCGACGCCCGCGAGTACGGCGGCGGCGGCCTTGGCAACTGCGGCGGCTTCCAGGCGGATGACATCGGCTGGAATGGGCGCCCCTATTCGCTGGGTCTCACGTTGCCGCCGCTGGCCGCGCTGTTTTTCGAGCAAGGCGGCGCGGAGGAGGCGGGTTCGGCCGAACAGGAGTCCACGGATGGCTGAGATCTATCACGCCCTCGGGCTGCACATGCACCAGCCGCTCGGCAACCTGCTCGCGTTGCACAACTCCAACGAGCGCTGGGAGGCTCGGCAAATCCTGTGGTGTTACGATCGCCCGACACGGATGCTGGAAGGCTACGAAGACGTGGCGCGGTTGCACATGGGCTTTTCGGGCACGCTGCTGAAGCAGCTCGAAGACGACGGCGTGCGCCAGACCTTCCACGACGTCGTGGACGTCGAAGATTTTTTGGCGCGCTACCGCCGCTCCAACATCGAGTTCGTCGGGAGCGGGCAGTTTCATCCGGTGTACCCGCTGATTCCAGACACCGACTGGGAAGCCCAGACGGCGTGGTGGATCGGGTTGGGACGGCATCTGTTGGGCCGCGAGCGCTTCGAGGGCTTCTGGCCGCCGGAGATGGGCTTCTGCATGGAGATGATTCCGACCTTGGCGCGGCTCGGCTACAAGTACGCGGTTGTCGACTGCTGCTACATCAAACCGAAGCGGCCCATGCGCTGGGAGGAGATCCGGTACCGGCCCTGGCGTGCCCGTTACGACGGCGCGGAGATCGTCGTCGTGCCGCGCGACCGCGAGTTGTCCAACGCGCAACTCAGCGGCCTCGATCCCGGCTGGTTTCAGCACGAGGTGTACCACCGCACCAAGTCGTGCGATTTTCCCGCGCTGGTGACGACCTGGACCGACGGCGAGAACGGCGGGTGGTTCCGCGGCACGGCGGTGCAAGGCGGGTTCTGGGGATATTTTTACCGGCCGTTGCTCGACCGCTACCGCGCCGGCACGCTGGGGTTTGCACCGATCCACATCAGCGAATTCATCCGCCGTTTTCCACCAACCGAGGAGGTCGATGTCCATCGCGGCGCCTGGAACACGGAGCATCACTGGGGCGGCGACTTCACGCAGTGGACCGGCTCGCTGTTGCAAAAAAAGGGCTGGGATGAAATCCGCAACGCCAGCAGCTATTACCAGAAGGTCAAACGCGCGTTCGACGAGCGTGGGCCGGCGTCGTCTGACCCGCAAGAAGTCCGCCACCTCATCACGCACGCCTACGACCTGATCTTGAGCGCCGAAACGAGTTGCCACTTTTACTGGGGCAGCCGCTGGGTGCACCGGTCCTTTGACGAACTGGAGCAAGCGTATTTTTTGTTGGATACCGCCATGACAAAGCTGGGCGGCGGCCCGGACAAGTAGTCCTTTTCACAAATACACTTGTGACATTTGTAACCAATGACCAATCAAGCGGACTGGAATCCAAGAATCCAAGAATCCCAGGAATCCAAGAATAAAAGCCCCATTGGGGATGCCTGCCGGTTTCCAATGAAATTCTTGGATTCTTGAATTCCTCCCATTACTAAGACAGCGGAGACAGAGATGGAATCCATTCCCGAAATCATTAACGGTCTGCCCAACATCAGCGGTTGGGAGGACTGGGTGCGGCAAACGACCGCACGCGGCGGAACAGTGTACCTCGGGCGCACGCCGATGCGGCCGGAGCGCATTCAATCGGCGTTCGCCGTCGCGTTGCACATGCACCAGCCGGTCATCCTGTACAACCACGACCTGCGCACCGCGCCGATGGTCAGCAACCTCCAGTACATGATGGAAAACCAGCAGATGCACGGCAACCAGGACGCCCCCGTATTTGCCTGGTGCTACAAGCGCACCGCCGATTTCATCCGCGAGCTGGTGGACGCAGGGCGGCAGCCGCGTATGATGCTCGATTATTCCGGCGAGCTCCTCTTCGGCCTGCGCCAGATGGGCCGCGGCGATATCCTCGACAACTTGAAAAGCGTCACGCTCAACGACCGCTACTGGCCGTACGTCGAGTGGCTCGGCACCATGTGGGGCCACGCCGTCGCCCCGTCGACGCCCGTGCCCGACCTGCGGTTGCATATCGCGGCGTGGCAGCACCATTTCGCCTCCATCTTCGGCTGGGACGCGCTGGCCCGCGTGCGCGGATTTTCGCCGCCCGAGGTGCATTTGCCCAACCACCCCGACACCGCCTTCGAGTACGTCAAGGCGCTCAAGGAGTGCGGCTACACCTGGCTGCTCGTGCAGGAGCATTCGGCGGAAGAGCTCGACGGCCAGGGGCTGCGGGAGCGCTACCTCCCGCGCCGCTTGGTGGCCCGCAACAGCAGCGGCGAGGAGGTTTCCATCACTGCGCTGATCAAGACGCAGGGATCGGACACCAAGTTGATCGGTCAGATGCAGCCGTTTCATGAAGCCAAAGGGCAGCACCCGCGCGATCTCGCCGGCCGGCGCGTGCCGCCCTGCGCCACGCAGATCAGCGACGGCGAGAACGGCGGCGTGATGATCAACGAGTTCCCCAGCGCGTACAAGCAGACCTCGTGGCAAACCGGCACCGAAGGCGTAGTCGGACTGAACGGTACCGAATACCTCGAGCTGCTCGGCGCCGCCGGCCTGACCGAAAAAGACTTCGCACCGATCCAGCCTCTGCATCAGCACAAAATCTGGCAGCGCACCGGCAACAAGCCTTCCCACGAAATCGTCGCCCGCATCATCGAGGAATTGCGCAAAGAGGACCCTCGGTTCAACATGGAAGGCGCCTCGTGGACGAACGACCTGAGCTGGGTGCGCGGCTACGAGAACGTGCTCGACCCGATGAACAAGCTCAGCGCGAAATTCCACGAAACACTGGATAGCCGCCCCGTGGACAAGCGCGGTCACCCGTACCGCAACGCGCTGTTCCACCTGCTGGCGAGCCAGACCAGTTGCTACCGCTACTGGGGGCACGGCCGCTGGACAGATTTCGCCCGCGAAATCTGCCGCCGCGGTAACGACATCCTCACGTACGACTTCTGAACCATCCCTCCAGTCAAGATGCCCCGCCAGACCCTTTGCGTCTGGCGGTGAAGGGGAATTTGTGATGCTTCACAGTCAGATCTTCAGCCACAGAGCCACGGAGACGTCTCTGTGTCTCCGTGGCCAAATCACATCGAGCATCCTCTCGCCTTGCGTTCTTGAGCAAAAACTCCTATAAGAGTGCCTTGTCGTCCCGAACATGCCAGTCGTTTCCGCAGTGTGAGTGAGATTTATATGCCACGGCTGAGAGCTGTGCTGTCGTTCGTCCTGGTGGTGTTATTCCCAATCGCCTTTGTGTTTTCTCAGACTCAAATCACGACTGGAACGATACAGGCTGTCGTCAAGGACGAGTCCGGCGGTGTGCTTCCCGGCGCGTCCGTCACGATCCGGAATGTCGAAACGAACTTCCAGAGAAGCCTGGCGACCGGACCGGACGGGCGCTTCGTGGCACCGCAATTACCTCCGGGAAAATATTCCGCCACGGTCTCGCAACCCGGCTTCGCTACGCTGGTCCAGGAGAATCTTACACTCACGGTGGGCCAGGCCATCTCTCTGACGCTCACGCTGAAAATATCGACGGTGCAGCAGACCATTACGGTTACGGGGTCGCCTGTTCTCGACTCCACAAAGACAGAATCCAGCTCCACGCTGAACGAGCGCACTGTAGAGTCCACGCCCGTGCTCGGCCGCAAGTTTGAGGACCTGCTCACCCTGACCCCCGGCGTCGGCATTGTTCAAGGACCGGACGGCGACGAAATCAATTTCAACGGCCAGAGAGGGATCTTCAACAACGTCAGCCTGGACGGGGGCGATTACAACAACGGATTCTTCGGCGAGCAGTACGGCGGGCAGCGCGCCGCCATCGACATCACGATGGATGCCGTCAAGGAATTCCAGGTCGTCGCCACCGGAGCCAGCGCCGAGTTCGGCCGGACTGCGGGAGGCGTCGTAAACGTCGTCACCAAGTCCGGGACCAACGATCTGCACGGCAGCCTTTTTCACTTCCAGAGACTGGAAGGACTGAGCGCAAGCACCTCCGACGGGAAACCGCTGAGGGATTTTCACAGAGAGCAATTCGGAGGGACGATAGGCGGCCCGATCGTAAAGGACAGGATGTTCTATTTCGGGGCCATCGAGCAGATCACGGGCAACCTCACGCGCGACAACCTGAGCGCGCCGATCGGCTCGCAGCCCTGCCCTGTCGCCAATCCCACCGTCCCGCAAAACGAGGCGCTGATCGACGGCAACACGGACTGCCAGCGGTTGGCGCTGCTGGGGTTCTTCCGCAGCGCGCGCAATCAAGAGGAAGGGCTTCCCGTGGAGCGGCCGGTGAACACTACCGCCTCGCTCGCCAAGTTCGATTGGCTGATCACTCCCAACAACAATCTGTCCGCTTCCTACAATTTCACGCGCTCCAGGAAGGAAAACGAGACCTTCGACGTGGCCACTTACGGAAACTCCGCAAACGGCATCGAGGGGCCCGCCAGGATCCACGCGGTGAACCTGAACCTCTTTTCCACAGTCTCCTCAACAAAGCTCAACGAAGGGCACTTCACATACTCGAAAGAAGATCGGCCTCGTTCCGCGACGCCTTCGAACGTGCCCGCGGATACCGCGATGGGATTTGTCACGACGTTTCGTTTCGGCAACCCGTTCTTCCTGCAGCCCACCATCGACGAGCTTTTCTGGCGGATCCAGGCTCGAGACAACTTCACGCTCATATCCGGCGGCCACACCGTCAAATTCGGCGGAGAGTGGGTGCACAGCGTCAACACGCAGGTCTTTCGCGGATTCTTTACGGGACGATACATTTTCGACACGGTAACGGGTTTCTTGCGTTACGCCTCCCCCGCTTCCATCGGGCCGGGATTCGGTCCCGATACGCTGGCCTGTTCCGATGGCTCGTTCGCTTCCTTCGGGGCCGGCTGCCCCGCGGGCGCAACGGCCTTGGGCAGCCCGCTGCTGCTCTATCTGCAGGGCGCCGCCCTGCGCGGTCCGACGACAGATGCCGCGGGATTTTCGGATATCAGCAATGAGGAGCTAGCGCTCTACATCCAGGACAAGTGGCAGGTGTGGCCGAACCTCGCGCTCAATTTCGGTCTGAGGTGGGAGGCCCAAGTTTTTCCGGATCCTGTGGTTCCCCCCGCGCAGACAGCGTATGGCAAGTTTTTGGGCAACCCTCTGTTTCCTTCCGACGGGACGCTCCCAAATCAAAGGAAACAGTTTCAGCCGCGCTTCGGCTTCGCCTGGGACATCACCGGGAACCGCAAGGCGGTTCTGCGAGGGAGCGCAGGTATTTTCAATGCGCGTCAGAACATGCTCACTCAGGTCGGCTCCATCACCACGAACGGAGTCCAGCAGCAGACCATTGCCGGAGGCCGATTCGCAAATCCGACCGTACGACCGGTCTGGCCGAACGTGATCCTCCCTGCCCCGGCTCCGGAAGGAGAGTTCCCGCTATTTACAGGAGTGCGAGTTTTCTCCAGCGACTACCACAATCCGCGCGTCTACAGTCTGAATATCGCCTATGAACAAGAGTTCGCCCCCGATTGGGTTGGCTACGCGGACTTTTCGTGGAACAAAGGGGTGTTCTTGACGCGCTTCGTCAACATCAACAACAATCCCAGTCCCTTTGCACCCGCATTGGGGGAGGTCATGGTCACATCGAGCAGCGCGAAATCGCTCTACAGGGGTGCGACGTTCGGCATGAGGAAGCGCTTAAGCAACAGGTATCAGCTGGACTGGAACTATACGGTGGCGAAGGACCTCGACGACGATTCCAACGAGCGCGATCCTTTTACCGACCGTTCCTTCAACCGCTTCAATTTTCAAAGCGACTACGCGCCTTCGGACCGCGACATCCGTCACAGGTTCAACCTGGTGCTCTCCGCGGAAATCCCGGGTCGATTTGATCTGGACGTGCGCACGCAGGCCCGTTCGGCGCAACCCATCACCACGAATCCCGCAGGGGATGGGTCCGGCGCGCCGTGCAGCCCTGGCAATTCGCGCACCCGCGTCGTAAACGGCACAGACTGCGGCCGCAACCATCTGCGGAAGGACAACGAGTTCTTCTCCTTCGACTGGCGGCTCCAGCGTGTCTTCCACATCCGGGAGTCGCTCCAGATCGTGCCGGTGATCGAGATGTTCAACACCTTTAACAACAAGAACAACGTGAACCCGCTGACAACGCCGGGACTGTTCAACTTCGACGGATTCCTGCGGCAGGGCGTGGGCGACCCGCGCCAGGTTCAGCTCGCGATCAAGATCGTTTTCTGATTCAGGCGACGAGCATCACCGCTAAGGCGCAAAGACGCGAAGAAGCGCGAAGAAAGATCAGCTCTTGGAGAGGAACAGGATCTCTCCCGTGCGGCGGTCCACGGTGACGTCTAAATAAACTGCAAAAAATGAAACCACAGTTGAACACGGATCAGTGTTCATCTGTGGTTTCATTGGCCACCGCGGTAGCCTGTCAGGGCCACACCGGAAATTCAGGCTGCGGCCGATTGTGTCCAGACAATATCTTCTTGCGGGGAGGGCACACAATCGGGCAAAGACCTTATTGCACGCGGTTATTCGCCTTAGGCGGATCCCGCGATTGAGACAATGACCCTGCAGCGGCAAGACATCCCGGTCCACCACGGAGTGGTGAATGAAGTGCTTGAATCTTTCATGTCCTCCTGTTCTCCGCGCGCCGAGCGCGTCTATCCAGGCGCCTGACCAGAAAGAAGCGATAGATTCCGTAGATCACAAAAAGCGATCCGGTGAGCAGAACAACCCGGCGATGGAGGCGCGTCAGATATTGATAGATAAGAAACACCCCTCCTACTAGATAGACCAAAGATGTGATGTGCTGAAGCCAGGTGGTCCACCCCCTACCTGGAGACGATGACACTTCCACAGGGTCGCGGGAATCCGCGCGTCTCAGATGCGGGGCCATATTCCGGACTTTGTGTCTTCCCGTCCTGGCGGTAAAGGCTGCGCCCTATTCACCACGGAGACGCGAAACCGCGAAGAATACTGAGCCACGCCATTCTCCGCTAGGGACGGAAGACCAGACGACAGACGAAAACGGCTGCGAACAGGCTGACGATATCCGCGAATAGACCAGCCACTACTGCGTGCCTTGCTTTCTTGATTCCCACCGCCCCGAAATAGACGGCCAGGACATAGAAAGTCGTTTCGGTACTTGCGTACGCGGATGCGGCGACACGGCCGATAAACGAATCGGGCCCGTGCGTCTTGACCAGCTCCGTCACTATTCCCAGCGAGCCGCTACCAGACAGCGGCCTCATGATGGCAAGAGGCAGAATCTCCGCCGGTATCCCGAGCCATTTCATGGCCGGGTCCAGCCAGTGAGCGAGAAGATCGATTCCGCCCGCGCCGCGGAGCATTCCGACCGCAACAAGAATCGCCACCAGATAAGGTATGATACGCACCCCCACCTGGAAGCCTTCCTTGGCTCCCTCTACGAAACTCTCGTAAACTTTCACCCCCCGAACAGCCCCGTGCAGGGGGATGGCCAGCAGAAAGACTGGAATGGCCCAGACGGATACGAGATTTATGACGTACTGAATCATGAGCCTTCCTCCTTTAACGGAACCCCGGCGACGGCGAAGATGGGAAGTCTTTCCAAAAGCTTTACCGCCGCCAAACCTGCAACAAGGGATATGACCGTCGCGGCAAATGTGGTGCCGATGATCGCGGTCGGATTCGTGGATCCGGCCGAGGCCATCAGGCTGACCATCGTAGCCGGAATCAACTGCACCCCGGCCGTATTGATGGTGAGGAAGGTGCACATCGCATTCGTGGCTACTCCCGGAAACTTGTTGAGCTTGTTCAGATCCTCCATGGCCTTCAGGCCCAGGGGCGTGGCCGCGTTGCTGAGCCCCAACGCATTGGCCGCGATGTTCATCAGCATGCTTCCCATGGCGGGATGATCCGGCGGCACATCGGGGAACAGCCAGCGAAGGACAGGCGCTATCAGCCTCGCCAGCAGCATCACCAGCCCGGAATCTTCCGCTATTTTCATGATCCCCATCCAAAGCGCCATCACCCCAATCAGCCCGATCGCGAGAGTCACGGAGTTGCTCGCGGCATCAATCGCGGACTTCGTCACCCCTTCGATTTTGCCGTTGATCCCGCCCAGGACCACTGCGAGAATGATCAGGCTCAACCAGATGTAGTTCAGCATGAAAAGCTCCTTTGCGGCACTATGAAATACGGTTGATAAAAGGTCAAGAAGTCAGACGAATTGACGATTTACGATTATCGATCTGGCCCTTCAAATCGACAATCGTCAGTTTGTCCCTCGGTTTACGGCTCCACCATGGACGTACCGACTATTCGGCCGCCAGCCTTGCGACTCGGGGATACGATCGGCATTGTTGCCCCGGCGGGGCCACTCCAGCACAAAGAAGCATTTCATCAGGGAGTTGCCACGCTGGAACGCCTGGGCTTCCGTGTGCGCTATGACGAGCGAATCTTCCAATCGCGCAGGTATCTGGCCGGTGACGACGTCTCCCGGGCGGAAGAACTGATGCGGTACTTCGAAGACCCGCACATTCAGGGAGTCCTCGCCCTCCGGGGTGGTTACGGTTGCGCACGCCTGCTTCACCTGCTGGATGAGAGACGACTTCGATCCCACTGCAAGGTCTTTATGGGCTTCAGCGACCTCACGACCCTGCACCTCTTGTTTTGCCGGCACTTCGGTTGGATCACGATCCACGGGCCGATGGCATCCTCTCCCACGCTAGGAAATGCCGAGTCCGGGATCGAGGAGCATCTTATGTCTCTTTGGACGGATCCCGAGTACAGACCCATGCTGTCCTTCCCCGAGCTCGAAACATGGCGGGAAGGCACTGTAGAAGGGCAATTGACAGGCGGGTGCCTCTCGTTGGTTCGAATGCTGACTCAGCTCAGGCTGGCAGGAAAGCTCGACGCGCTCAAAGGAGCGCTTCTCGGAAGCTTCCATCAGTGTGATCCCTCTGAAGGCGGCTACACCGTGGAAGACATTTTGAGAGAGATGCTTGACCCGCTGCAAGTTCCGATATTGGCAAGATTTCCAGCAGGACATGGATCTCGCAACTGGCCGTTGCCTTTCGCGGTTCGCGTGCGTCTGGACGCTACCCGCCGTCGCCTCGAAATCCTCGAGCCTGCCGTGAGAAGGCAGTAGGCAGAGGGCAGAAGGCAGAGGGCAGGAGGCGGAAGGCGGAAGGCAGCAATAGCATGGGTAGCTCCGTCTTTGCCTTCCGCCTTCCGCCTCCTGCCCTTACTCCGTCTCCCACTGATGGAAACACGCGGCAATACTCGGCCAGTGACCGGGCTTCGCCGACAGGCAGGGTGCCGGAAGGCGCTTTCCCCCGTATAGCTCAGGCCAGTTGATCTCCCTCCCGTCCAGATATCGGGAATGGATTCCAAGAGGTTCCATCAATGCGGCGCCCGCGGCCAGGTCCCAGATGAACGCGCGGGAGATCGCTCCCACCGCGCAACCGCGGGCGACGTACGCGCAGTGGGCTGCCACACTTCCCAGACTCAGGCAATCCCCCTTCCAGCTGTATTTGTACTTGTTATGTAAGCTCTCGGGAACCATCAGGTAGGAGTCCTGATCCAGCGGAAGTTCTTCGGCGGGCCCCAACGGCTGCCCATTCAGAAAAACCCCTCCCCGATCTCCAGAGTACATTTCATCGATTGCCGGCTGGTATACCACTCCCTTGGTGGGCGCCCCGTTTTCCAGGAACCCGATCGATATCGCCCAGAATGGAAACCCAAACGAAAACGCTTGAGTGCCATCGACCGGATCCACAGCCCACATGTGGGGACCGGAGTGGGCTGAGCTGGAAGCGGTTTCCTCGGCCACAATTCCATGGCTCGGATACCGCCCCCGAATCCGTTTCAGAATGAAGTGCTCTATCTCGATGTCCGCAGCGGTAACGATGCTCCGGTCCTTCTTATAGTGTTTTGTCACCCGGCCGAAGTGCTTCAACCCGATCTCTCCGGCCTCCAGGGCCAGTTCTTTCATGAAAGGTAAATCCATGCTTTCTCCCAAGAATCGTCGCCTCAATTCATAAAGCAGATTACGGGTTAAGTAAATAAAATGTGAAATCCCCGCGACCCTATGTGGTCATGCCCGGCTAATGATAGCGCGGTCTCGGGAAAAAAAGTCTCGGGTGCGGCACGCCTGTCCATCCTGTCCATCCTGTGATCCTGTCCGACTCGTTATCCTCCGTTGTCCGTTGGATTACGCGGATGCGCGGGATCCTTCCTGGATCAATTCAGTTCCGCGGTTGATCCGCGAGACCAGCGTTCAGCCGCGTCCTATTTCAGGAGGCACCTCCTAATAACTGCTGCATCACAAGATTGAGAATGATTAAGAATATTAAGAACAAAAACCCTTTACACCAAGTGCGATAGTTGTTAGACTTCCGATTTGAAGTCCAGTCCCCCTGGCTTCATGCGAAAGTCGGTTTTCGGTCAGCCGGATCGATTAAACCCTGAATTAACAGTCCTTTAACCTGAGTTTTAGCATGAACCTCCGCGGTCCTGTAGGCAAGCTACAAAAGAACGCTAACCGCTTCTATGTCCAACTTGCGCAGCGTTTTATCGAAAACCCACTCATTCGCGACGCCTGGAGTATTATGGCCCAGGACTTGGAACGGCAGGAGGCAAGTCTTAAAGCCCTTCGCCCTTCGTTCTGGAAGCAGTTGAAAAAACAGGAGAAAAGTCTCCAGAGAGCTATTGCGGAAAGCTACAGGCTTATCGCAAACAGGCACGATGCCTTGAGCGCGTTGCCGCTTCACGATTGTTTTCTGCGAACACTGGAGCTCGAAGAACCGATCACCCTCAACGTCTACCTTCCGCTGATCCTGGAGCTCAGGAATCATTGGACTGAGCCGGCGCTTGATTTCTATGTTCTTGTTAACGCGCACATAACCCGGATCGCTCGTCTCATCCAGTCAGTTTCTGGCGACCCGGCTCTGATTCAGAAGTGCGGAGATCTTCTCCAAAAATTCGAGAAAGAAAGTCAAGCGCCTGAAGTCGAGCCCGTAGTGATTTCCGCAAGGAAAAGGAAATCCAGAAAGGTAGTTCGACGGTTGGCCGCGCCCCTGAGGAAATCCAGGAACGTCCGGCGTTCCCTGAGCGCAGTCAAAAGGGGTGCCAAGCCCCTGACAAAGAGAAGGAAACCTCTCCTCAAGGACATCAAAATCGCGCGCGGGCGGGTTCGCCGATAGCTCCACAACACCACGCCTTTCACGTAAGCAGGCCACGAATTTAGTTCCGTATTGTGTGCTGTTCTCACCACGAAGACGCGAAGGCGCAAAGAATTTCTGTCAAACAGCAACAGCTTAAGGGATAGTGGCATAGCCAAGATCTTGTTGGCGATTCTTCGCGTCTTTGCGTCTTAGCGGTGAAATCCGGCGTAACCCGGCGTCCTCGCGGTTGATTTTTGCAGCAGCGTTCATCATACTTTTATTTTTGTAAATTTGGAACTGGGAGGATTAATAATTTGTTCAAACATGACTCGCTGACCTGGCCTAATCCCGACGAACTCCGCAAGGACATGGAGGAGTTCTTCAGCCGGAAGTACGGGGACAAGGTGCGTCTCGGAATTCTCACCACACAGCCAGACCAGGCCCGGACAGCGGACGAGGGGACCGAAACGGAAGAGTCGCAGCTCGATCTGAAATTTGACCACCTTCCCCGCGACATAAAGAATTACCTCGACCGGTTCGTGATCAAGCAGGACAATGCCAAAAAGGTTCTGGCGACAGCCATATGCGACCATTACAACCACATCACGCGCTGTTCGAACAAGGAGAGGTGCCGGGAATACAGCAAGCAAAACATTATCATGCTGGGTCCTACGGGTGTGGGAAAAACCTACCTCGTGCGGACCATCGCCGATTTGATCGGGGTCCCGTTCGTAAAGGCTGATGCGACAAAGTTTTCTGAGACCGGCTACGTGGGCGGAGACGTTGAGGATCTCGTGCGAGAGCTCGTGCACAAGGCAGACGGCAATATCCAACTGGCCGAGTACGGAATCATTTATCTGGATGAAATCGACAAGATAGCCACGCCCTCCAATATCATAGGTCGAGATGTCAGTGGTGGGGGCGTCCAGCGCGGGTTGCTGAAGCTGATGGAAGAAACCGAAGTGAGCCTTCGCACTCCGTTCGACCTCACTTCGCAGCTTCAAGCCGCCATGGAGTTTCAGACAAAGGGAAAAGTCAGCCGCTCGGTAATTAACACTCGCCATATTCTGTTTATCGTGAGCGGCGCTTTCAACGGGCTCTTCGATATCATCCAGAAGCGAATGGGCGCAAAGGCCATCGGCTTCCTTTCCTCGGGAGGCCGAGCCGCCATTCACGAAGACTATCTCCCCTTTGTCAAAAGCGTCGATTTCATCCAGTACGGTTTTGAATCGGAGTTCGTCGGCCGTCTGCCGGTGGTGGTGAGCTGCCATCAACTGGGTGTGGATGACCTCTATGAGATACTCAGGCACTCGGAGGGATCCATAATCCGCCAATATACTCAGGCCTTTGAGGCCTATGGTATCGAGATCGTATTCACCGACGAAGGGCTCCATCGGTTGGCGGAAAAGGCGCATCAGGAACAGACCGGGGCTCGCAGCCTGGTGAGTGTCTGTGAAAGAACCTTCCGCGAGTTTAAATACCAGCTTCCGCATTCACCGGTGCGGAAGCTGGTGGTAACTCCGGAGCTGGTTGATTCTCCGGAGGTTGTTCTGGAAGGGATTCTTGCCGAGGGCAATGCCAACGAAATCCTGGTGCTTGAAAGCTCCGCTCGGGAAACAGCTGAAAAATGGTCCCGGCGTTCCGGGATTGAGATCTCCCTTCATCCGGAGGCTGCCCGGCTACTGGCGCAGAAAGCTTTGGACAGTGGCAAGAAACTTGACGAGGTCTTCAGCGATACCTTCAGAGACTACGAACACGGTTTCAACCTGATCAAGACTCGCGGCATCAACCGGTTCGAGATCACGCGGGACGTCGTAGAAAATCCGGCCGGCGCCCTCGAGAACTGGATTCGCGCCTATTACATCCAGAATCCCTCTGAGGAGCGAAGATAAAGATAGAGGATAGAAAGATGGAGGATTGAGGATCGACCCTCCCAATCCTCCATCTCCTCTATCCTCCACCTTCGATCCTTCCATAGAACCTCCCCTGGTGAGTGTTCCTTCTCACAAGGGCCTGCTCGATATCATGCTGAATCTCCGCCTTCGTCCTCCCCCAATGAGGTCCCAGCAACTGATCTTCCGGCGCCAGCCCGAAAAGGCGCTCGATCCGAATCTCAGGAT
Organism: Acidobacteriota bacterium; assembly: GCA_003225335.1. GTDB lineage: Bacteria > Acidobacteriota > UBA6911 > UBA6911 > UBA6911 > Gp18-AA60. The sequence goes on along the minus strand of QHZE01000199.1, from coordinate 8,723 downwards.
TCAAGCGCTCAAGGAAATCCACGACCAGATCGATGTATTCCTGATACCCGAGAAGCGGGAAGGGTTGCTTCAAGTAGTCACGCCCCAGGGCGGTGTGACGGACCACATGAAGGTGATGGAGTTTCAGGAAGTCGAGACCGGCGCTGGACACCGTATCCGCCATGGCAAGCCATTCATCGCGGCTTTCCCAGGGAAATCCGAGAATGAGATGCGCGCAGAGATAGATGCCGCGATTACGAGTGCTGTGGACGGCATCGAGCCAGCATTGAAAGTCATGGCCGCGATTGATCCGCTCCAGGGTGCGGTCGTGGACGGACTCCAGACCGTATTCCAAAGTTACAAAGTATTGCCGGGCCAGGCGCTCGAACCAGGAGATCTTTTCCGGGTTCACGCAGTCCGGGCGCGTCCCTACGGCGAGGCCGAGAAAATAGACAACAAACTTCTGCGCCCGGTACCGGCGTTTCAGATATGTGATGCCTGTGCGGACCTGCTCGGGTATTGGCTTCAGCCGGTTGACAGCCTGAGGCCGAAAGGAGTCGTTGTTGCAGTATGTGCAACCGCCGATGGCGACCGTGCCGTCGCGGTTCGGACAGGTGAATCCCGCGTCGACGATCACCTTGTAAACCCGGCAGCCAAACCTTTCCCTGAGAAAGGCGCCATAGCCATTGTAGCGCGCTCCCCCGGCGAAAGGCCCCGCCCCCCCTGCCAGTTCAAGCTGCGTTTCCATGCACCACGATTATAGCACCGGAAATTTCTTTGCGATTCTTTGCGCCTTGGCGTCTTTGTGGTGAAGGAATCGTACACCGCGTTCACCGCTAAGACGCAAAGACACGAAGAATTCTACGAAAGCAGGGGGACGCCGAGCTCGCGGGCAAGGCCGGTCAACTGCCCCCAGTTGCCTTCGTCCAAAGGAATTCCATGGACACTGCGGTACGCCAGCGTCCGACGCTCCGGGTCTCCGGGAAGCAGGATTTCACCTACCCCCTCGACGGTTGGGCAACTGCGTACGTGCGCGGCGAGGTTCGTGACCTCGGTCAAAAAATGATCCAGCACACCCAAACGGGCCGGATCCAGAAGCATGAAAAGCGCATCATTCCCCAGCGGAGGCTCCGGATTCGGCCGCGAACACCATCCTCCCGAGAGCCCGCCCGCGAGCATGTCGATTGTCAGAGCGAGTCCGAAACCTTTGTAGGCCTGATCCCCACCCATGGGCAGGATAGAGCCCGGCGGATCCACGTAAAGTTGGTTTGGGTCTGTCGTGGGTCTCCCTTCGGGATCGAGCAGCCACCCCGGAGGGCAGGGCGTGCCGGCAATCCGATGCACGCGCACTTTCCCCTCGGCGACTACAGAGGTCCCGAAATCGAGAATGACCGGTTCTCCTCGGGTGGGCACCCCGACACAAAAGGGATTGGTGCTGAGCCGCGGCAGCTTGCCTCCCGGAGGCGCGACGCGCGGACCGCTGCCGTGTGTGTTGACCATTGCGAGCATGGCCAGCGAGGAGGCTGCTGCGAGCTCGGCATATTCGCCGACGCGGCCGATGTGCCCGGCGCGCCGGAGGGAGCCGCAGGCGACTCCGAGACCACGGGCTTTCTGCCCTAACCTCTCGAAGAGTCGCGGCACCTGCACCTGCCCAAACCCCCATCCGCCATCGCACGCGAGCGCCGCGGGCGTTTCGCTGAGTGTTTCCAGGGAAGCGCCGGGATGGATCCTTCCTTCACGCACAAACTGGACATAATACGGGATGCGCATCACCCCGTGCGAATCGTGCCCGCGCAGGTTGCTCCCAACCAGGCTGCCAGCAACAATACGCGCCTCTTCTGCGGGCACTTTCGCGGCGACAAAGAGCTCTTCTGCGAAACTCTGGAGTTCGTTTGCTTGAATCGTCGGCATGGTTCTCCTTTATAAACCAGGAAGGCACGGAGATTCACTCAGGAATTTGCGGTGCTCACCACAAAGACACAAAAGACACGAAGAACAATTCGTGTAATTCGGGAAATTTGTGATGAGCCTTTCTCCGTGGCTCTGTGCCTCAGTGGCCAATGACGCTTTTTTGGGCTCCTGTCTTAATTGAGGAAGTCGATGATGATGGAAAACAATGAAAAATGACCGATGAAAAATGACAAATAGGAAGTGGACTTGTTGGGGCCTCGCCCGACTGAGGGGTCATCTCCGTGAACCTCGGTGTCCTCCGCGGACTCCGTGGTAAGATCTTGCCAAATTCAAATCAAGGAGAGAGTAATGGAACGGTTGTCCGGACTGTTGGGGATCATTACCATTCTGGCGTTGGCGTATGTGTTCTCTGCTGATCGGAAAGCTATCCGGATCAAGACAGTTGTCTGGGGATTGGGCCTCCAGTTCGCCTTGGCACTGTTTGTTCTGAGAACGACCGCCGGAGTTTCCATCTTCCGCTGGACCGGAGAAGAAATTAATCGGCTTCTGTCCTTCGCTCACGACGGATCCACGTTCGTTTTCGGCCAGTTGGGAACGCCAGGCAATACCGTCGCGGTGTTTGCCTTCCAGGTGCTTCCCACAATCATCTTCATCGCCGCACTCTTCGCCATTCTCTATTATTTCGGAATCATGCAGATCGTCGTGCGTGCATTCGCGAAAGTCATGACCCGGCTCATGGGCGCAAGCGGCGCGGAGTCTCTGAATGTGGCCGCCAGCATCTTCCTGGGACAGACGGAAGCTCCGCTTACGATCCGGCCATTTATCTCCGCCATGACGCGCTCCGAGCTCATGTGCATCATGACCAGCGGCATGGCGCACGTATCCGGTGGAATCATGGCGGCCTACATCGCTTTTGGCGTGGAGGCGCGCCACCTCCTCACCGCGGTGATCATGACTGCGCCCGGAACTCTCCTCCTGGCCAAAATGTTCGTCCCCGAAACCGGGAAGCCGAGGACGGCCGGAGATGTGCATCTGAAGATCGAGAGAACCGACGTGAATGTCATCGATGCGGCCGCGCGCGGCACCACCGAAGGGCTGCATCTGGCGCTGAATGTCGCGGCCATGCTCATCGCATTTCTCGCCTTGGTCGCCCTGCTCAATGCCATCCTGGGAATCATTCCAATGGGGGGTGGCGAGCATCTGAGTCTGCAGTGGATTTTCGGCCGCGTGGCGGCGCCCCTGGCGTGGCTTATGGGAGTGCCCTGGAAGGACTGCTTTCAGGTCGGCAACCTGCTCGCGACGCGTCTCGTTCTCAACGAGTTGATTGCCTACTCGCAACTGGGGCCGCTCAAAGCCTCGCTCGACCCGCGCTCTTTCGTAATTGCGACCTTTGCGCTCTGCGGTTTTGCAAACTTAAGTTCCATAGGAATTCAGATCGGCGGGATCGGGGCGCTGGCGCCCGAACGCAGGCAGGACCTCGCGCGCCTGGGCTTTCGCGCCGTTGCGGCGGGCACGCTGGCGAACTACCTCTCCGCTTCCATCGCCGGAATTCTGCTCTAACTGCTGATTCTTTACGAAGGTTGTGTGGTACAAGGAATCCAGAATCCAGAATTCAGAATCCAGAAGGACAAGGCCTGCATTCATTCTGAATTCTGGATTCCTGTTACGATCTTGAGTGTAGCGAGACATGAAAGCAACGAGCGCCGCACTGCAACCAATAAACCTTAGCGGTTCCTTCGTGACACTTAGCGCCTTCGCGGTGAGACTGAGTCACGTAACGAGATCAGGAGGAATATGCTCGTAACTGCAACCTTTGCGTTGTTGGCCTCGTTTCAGGCGCCCTATGACCTTGTTATCCAGGGCGGCCGTGTCATGGACCCCGAGACCGGACTGGACGCCGTTATGAACGTCGGGATCCGTGGAGGGAGCATCGTCCGCCTTTCGACCGAGCGGCTGCGCGGAGCAAGAACGATCGATGCGCGAGGTCTCATCGTCGCCCCGGGTTTTATCGACCTGCACTCGCACGGCCAGGACGCGGAGAATTACCGCCTGAAAGCCCTGGACGGCGTGACCACGGCGCTCGAAATGGAAATCGGAGTCCCGGACGTTGCAAGTTTTCTGGCCGAAAGGCGAGGCCGGGCGCTGATTCACTTCGGCGCGACCGCTAGCCATCCTTTCGCGCGGGTCAAGGCTCTCGGCGGAGCCATCGTGCCGGGGGCGATCGTCCCGGCCTCCAGCCCGGCAACCCAAAAGCCGGTGGCCGCGGAGCAGCTCGCCCCGATCAAAGACCTCTTGCGCAAAGGACTCGAAGCGGGGGCGCTGGGGATTGGCATGGGCATCGCCTACACCCCCGGGGCCACCCGGTTCGAAGTGATCGAGATGTTTCGGCTGGCAGCCCAGCACCGTGTTCCCGTCTTCACCCACGTGCGCAGCTCCGGCGGGAACGAGCCGGGATCCAGCATCGAGTCTGTGGGAGAAGTGATTGCAGCCTCGGCTGTGAGCGGGGCTTCCCTTCACATCGTTCATATCAACAGCAGCGGCCTCAAGGACGCGCCGGAATGCCTCCGGCTCGTCGAAGGAGCGCGGGCGCGCGGGTTGGACGTGACTACAGAGGCGTATCCCTACATTGCCGGCATGACTGCCGTCAATTCCGCAATTTTTGACCCGGGCTGGCAGGATCGAATTGGCGTCAGCTACCAGGACCTGCAGCTGGTAGAAACAGGCGAGCGGCTTACAAAGGACAGGTTCGAGCAACTGCATGGGATGACCGAGCCCAAACTGGTTTTGATCTTCCAGAACACCGACGAGATGGTGGATTCGGTCATCGCGCATCCACTGGTGATGATCGCCAGCGACGGACACATCCAGAATGGCAAGGGACACCCGCGCGGGGCCGGGACGTATGCGCGGATCCTGTCCCGCCACGTCCGGTCCCAACAGCGTCTCACCATGATGGACGCGCTCCGAAAAATGTCCCTCATGCCCGCGCAGCGGCTGGAACGAGCGACGGCCGCAGCGCGCAAGAAGGGCCGCCTTCAGGAAGGGGCTGATGCGGACATCGTCGTTTTCGACCCGCGCAGCGTCACAGATCGCGCCACCTACGAGTCCCCAGCCCAGCCAAGCTCCGGCTTCAAATATGTTCTGGTGTCAGGCACGCCTGTGGTGGAAGAAGGAAAGATTGTAGAGAACGTAACGCCCGGCCGCGCACTGGTGCGCGAATGAAAAGTGTGACAAGTAGCGCCGGCTTCCAGCCGGCCCAAGTTGCCAGCGAGACGCCGGCGCTACGTGTTGCTCGACCCGGCGACTGATGTTGCGATTCTTCGTGTCTTCGCGTCTTCGCGGTGAAATAAAAAAGGAGGGGATCTAATGAACAGCGTGGTTCTTTCAAGAGGCGCTCGTGTGTTGCTTGTCTTCTGGCTGGCCATTGTTGGATGCCTGACGGCTTTCGCCCAGGGGCTTCCGACCGCCAGTCCCGAATCCGTTGGCTTGTCGGCCCAGCGCCTGGAGCGCATCGGCGCAATCGTCCAGCGAGATATCGACGAGAACCGGCTTTCGGGCTCCGTGACTCTCGTCGCGCGCAAGGGCTGCGTCGCCTGGTTCAAGGCCCAGGGAATGATGGACAAGGAGGCGGGCAAGCCGATGAAGCCTGACGCCATCTTCCGCATCTGCTCGATGACCAAGCCGATCACGAGCGTCGCGATAATGATGCTCTATGAAGAGGGCCGCTTCCTGCTGAACGATCCGGTTTCCAAGTTCATACCGGAGTTCAAGAACCCGAAAGTGCTGGTCAGGCCGCCTTCAGGAGAGCCCTACGCCGTCCCGGCCAACAAGGAAATCACAATCCGGCAGTTGCTGACCCACACGTCGGGTCTGACCTACCACTGGAACCCGGACCTCGGCGCCCGCTACAAGGAGGCCGGGGTCGCCCACGGCCTCCTCCAGTACAACGGCAAGATCGCCGACAACATCAAAGCCCTTGCGGGATTGCCGCTTCTGTTCCCTCCGGGCGAGCGATACGAGTACAGCCTTTCCGTGGATGTTCTGGGATACCTTGTAGAGGTGGTTTCTGGAATGTCCCTGGACGAGTTTTTCCGGAAACGTATATTCGAGCCTTTGGGAATGAAGGATACGCATTTCTACTTGCCGGATGAGAAGACGGCCCGCCTCGCGACGGCCTACACGTGGTACGCCGGAAAGGGTTTGAAGCGGTTTCCCGACGAGCCGATTGCCGAGGGCGCCTTCGTGTATTCGGCAGATTATCCCTATCGTGGACCGAAAAGCCTGTATGCCGGTGGAGCCGGCCTCTCTTCCACGGCGGCCGATTATGCCCGCTTCTGCCAGATGATGCTGGAGGGTGGGAAACTCGATGGCGCGCGCTTGCTCAGCCGCAAATCGGTCGAGCTCATGACGCAGGACCAGCTCGGGAAAATCAATGCGGATACCGGATTTGGCCTCGGCTTCGGGGTGGCGGGAATTAAAGGGCCCTTGACGGAGCTGGGCTCTCCCGGACGGTACGGATGGGGCGGCTTTTACTATACGTATTTTTTCATCGATCCGAAGGAGAACATGGTCGGCATCTTCATGGCACAGCTGCATCCGACGGGCGGCCTGAGTCTCGACCGCATCTTTGAAAACCTCGCCTACCAGGCCGTCGTGGATTGAAATGCAGGCGTCTGAGCCACGCTTCGTCGGGGCGGCCCTGTGTGGCCGCCCGTGCCGCCCAGCCTCGCGTTGAAAGCGCGGGCGGAATCGACGGGGGCGCCGCCCCTGAGGCTGTTGTCAGGCGGTAATCTGAGCGGCAGCCGATTTTTGAACAAGTCGCTAAGCGAACATTAAACGGCCCTTAGGCTCTGGAATCGGGCGACCCAGCTCCTTTGCCGTTTCGATCCATTCCTGAATTATGACCTGAACGTTTGTTAAAGCCTCAGCGTAAGAAGATCCGTCTGCCGCGCACCCGGGTAATTCCGGAACCTCCGCGATGAAGGCCTCGTCTTCATCACTCCAATAAATTATCACCTCGTACCTATAATCATTACTCATTGTCTTTCTCCGCGAGTTTATATTTCAGGATCACTCGCCGAACCTGCGTCACCTGATAGGGTTTCGCTTTCCCGCCCTTTGGCTGTAGGTTGAGAATCTCTTCCACGCCCCTCTTTCGTAAAAATGTGATGGCTGCCTTTAATTCGCTCCTCAAAGCCCAGGTGTTGCAGCAACTTAATTAAACCTTCGAACGGGATATTGGCATCTGACGTGCCCCGCAAGATCTGCAGCAGAAGTTTTGCGTCGCCGGCCACCGAAACACTTTAGCATGTTACCCGAGCCCAAACTACGTTGAGGCGCGGCCAGCCGCCGGGCACGTGTTTCTCTGCGCACACTGGGTCGGCCCCATGCTGTTGTTAAGCACCGTTGGGCAGGGCGACCATCCGCTGCCAAGAAAAAGGGGCAGGCTCCGCGACGGTAGCCTGCCCCTGATAAGAACGCTGGCTGGGGTTCCGCCCGGCCGGCGATTGAAAACTATATCTTGATGCGCTGGTCGTCCTTGGGGCAAACCCAGTACATACCTCCAGGTGTCTGATGGTACCTCATGACCTTGGTGGCGATCATACCGGTCCCGCAAGCCGGACAGGGCTTCTCGTAACGAGCTGCCCTGTCCCCGGAGCTCGCACGCGCTGTCTTGGAAATCTTCTCTGCCACAGTATTCTCCTCCTTCTTGCCTTGAAAATTGCAAAAAGCGTGAATTCTAACCTTTTCGGCCAATCCGTCAAGGGACTTTCGCGAAACTTTGAGGCGATGCGGTGAATTCCGGCTTCCCGTTCTCACCGCTAAGACGGTAAGACGCAAAGAATCACACAGATGGTGATGATGCTTTCTTCTCACAAAACGCGCTCAGAGAGCTGGGCTATAATCGACGGCCTATCCAGGCGGAAAAGAATGGTTACCTTGCGGGAAATCAGAGCGGCGGCGGAGAGAATTCGCGGCGTCGTACATCACACCCCGCTCGACCGCTCCGAGAACTTCAGCAGGGTCACCGGGGCCAGGATCTTCCTGAAGCTGGAATCGCTTCAGCGCGGAGGCAGCTTCAAGATCCGCGGAGCATACAACTGCATCGCTCAGTTGAGTCCTGAGCAACGCGCCCGCGGCGTCGCCGCGGTTTCCGCTGGAAACCACGCCCAGGGAGTCGCCCTCGCCTGCAAAATGCTGCACGTCCCGGCAACGATCTTCATGCCGCTGAACACCCCGCTCGCGAAGATTCAGGCGACTCAAGGATACGGGGCGCATGTGGAACTGGCGGGAGAGAGTTTTCACGAAGCGTATCTCGCCCTGCAAAAATGGCAGAAGACCCACCGCGCCGTTCTAGTGCACCCTTTTGACGACAACAGGATCATCGCCGGGCAGGGAACCGTCGCCCTGGAACTGCTCGAGGACTGCCCGGATCTGGATATGATCGTCGCCCCGATCGGAGGCGGCGGGCTGGTCTCCGGAATAGCCTGCGCCGCCAAGTCCCTGAATTCCAGAATCCGCATCCTGGGAGTTCAGGCCGCCGGCGCCAACGCCGCCTGTCTCTCGAAGAAGAGCGGCGAACGCGTGGAACTGGAAAAGGTCGCCACCCTGGCCGACGGGATCGCGATTAAAGGCCCCAGCCGTCGAACCTGGACGCTACTCAGGGAATATGTCGACGACGTGGTCCAGGTATCGGATGCGCAGATCGCCCACGCAGTGCTCCTGTTCCTGGAGCGCTCTCGATTGGTGGTGGAGGGAGCGGGCGCGGCGCCGCTTGCGGCTATGGTCGACGGGCGTATTCGCGCCAGAGGGAAGAACGTGGCGTTGGTCGT
>QHZE01000604.1 GCA_003225335.1 Acidobacteriota bacterium | reverse complement strand
CCGTTCTCAGTGGCATCTTGTCTGCAGAGGCCGGCAAGGAGGCGCTGGGGTCTCCAGTTCGAGATCAGAGAAACTAATGTTACGATGGCAACTCCAGATTAATCTCCTGCTTCCCCTCGTCTTGGTTGTTGTGCTCGCGATTCCGGGCGCGGCGTCGCCCGTCCCGTCGCGAACAGACCAGACCGTGGATCCCCGGGCGCTATTTGAGCAAGCCCAGCGGGCGCTAAACGCTGGTGACTACGCCCAGGCCGAACAAGGTTTCCTCGCTGTCTTGAGAATCGATCCCCAATCTGCCGGAGCGTACTTCAATCTGGGGGTTGTGTACCTCCGAACGGAAAAGTTCGACGCGGCCATCGCGTCCTTGGAAAAAGCCCGCCGGCTGGCTCCGGCGATTGCCGGAGTCGAGCTTAACCTCGGCCTTGCCCACTATCGGAAACAAGACTTCCGGAACGCCATTCCGCACTTTGCAAGCTACCTCTCCCGAGACCCGTCGAGCATCCAGGCCCAATACTTGAAAGGGATATCTCACTTCATGATCCACCAATATCAGCAGGCCGTCGAAGCACTCGAATCGATTGCCTCGCGCGAGCAGGAAGATCCTAACTTCCTCCTTATCCTTGGCATCTGCTACTACCAGAAGCAGGATTTCCGCAACGCCATCCCTCACTTTGCGCGCTACCTGTCGCGAGACCCGTCCAGCGTCCAGGCCCGCTACTTGAAAGGGATGTCCCACTTTATACTTCACCAATACCAGCAGGCCGTCGAAGCGCTCGAACCGATTGCCTCGCACGAACAGGACGATATTGACTTCCTCTTTGGCCTTGGCATCTCCTACGGGAAGTTGAAACGCGCGGAAGATTTCCAGCGGACCTTTGCCCAGCTTGTCCAGACTGGAGGCGACACGCCTCGCCTGCATCTGCTGCTCGGCAAGGCCTACTTGGACCTCTCAGAAAATCAGAGAGCGAACGAGGAGCTCCAAAAGGCCGTGGCTGCGGATCCCAATCTGCCTTTCATCCACTATAATCTCGGGGTGCTTTACCAACGCCTGGGGAAGCTCGACCGGGCCGCGGCGGAATTCGACAAGGAGATCGCACTCTCCCCCGCGGAGCCCTGGAGCTACGAAAACCGGGGCACACTCTGGCTCAATCAGGGAGAGCCGGATCGCGCGATTCCCTTGTTCCGGAAGGCGCTCAAGTTGAAGCCTGAGTTACCCAAGTCGCTTGCCGGACTCGGCAGGGCCTACCTCGCGAAGTCCCAACCCGAGGAGGCCCTAAGGTACATGAAGCAAGCTGTCCGGATGGAACCTAACGACGCGCCCCTACATTATCAGCTCGGTCAGGCTTATCTTAAGGCGGGCCGCCGCCCGGAAGCCGAGCGGGAACTAGCAGCCGCCCAGAAGCTCCAGGCGGCAGCGTTCGAAAAGCAGGAAGAACTCCTCTCAGGGCGCCTGCCTCCTCCACCCGTCCGCTCGAACCCAGTGAGGCTTGGTCGCGGGCCTGAGAAGCGGTTTTTTTGCTTGCTTTGTCGTTAAATTTGATCCATTTAATGGACTATACAAACAGCAATAACCAGAACGCTGGGGAGAGTCGAAAAACTTGTCCGATTGTTTCCACGATCGTAGCTCATAGCAGGTGTGAAAAAATTGTAGTAACGACTTCAGTCATTCTCCACTTTCGTTAAATAAGGAACGACTAAGGTCGTTACTACGACTCGCCAAGGGTCTCACACCCTGGTTTTTTCACACCTACTTAGCTATTAGGGGAAGATCGTGAGGTCTAAAGGGAGGCGAAGTTCTATGTTGCGCCAAGTCATTAAGCATGTCTCAGTGCCTAAGCGGGGCCTTCGGAGAGGACATGGACCTTGTGCGCAAGGCACCGGCCACGAGGTGGCGGTGATCTCGGCCTGCGCCACAGTGCTGTCCCTGGGGCTCCTTATTGCGGAGCCATCTGCGGTGGCGCAAACCACCGCTCGCATCAGCGGACTCGTCCACGACCAGTCGGGTGCCGTGATCCCTAACGCCAGCGTGATCCTGAGAGACGAGGCCAGCGGGACGGAACTCCGCAGAGTCACGGAGGACAGCGGCTTCTACAGCCTCGACCCGGTTCCACCAAAAACCTACACCCTTGAAGTTTCCAGTCCTGGGTTCAAGACATACAGGAGGACGGGTATCGAAGTCCACGCGGCGGACCGGCTCGACTTGTCGGTAACTCTCGAAGTTGGCGATCAGCGTCAACAGGTAGAGGTTACGGCCACAACGGAACTCGTCCCGACAAATACCGGAGCGAAGGTTGAGGTACTGACTGCCACCCAGATCCAGAACCTTTCGACGATGGGGCGCAATGCCTTGGAGCTTCTGGGTCTGCTCGCCGGAGTGGTCGATCAGGGCTTTGACCCCTCCCAAGGGAGCAGTCTCAATCAGGGAATGGCGAAATACAGTATCAACGGGCTGCAGGAGTTTTCCGCGAAGACTTCGAATGTGGAGGCGGATCAGGGCCGCAGCCCCGTGAACATCGACGTCGTCACCAAGTCTGGCGGCAAGGATTACCATGGGTCGCTTTACTATTACGGACGGAATGCCGTGTTCAACGCCAACGATTTTTCGAACAACCTGGCTGGAGTGCGCAAACCCGGGAGCAAGTTTAATTATCCGGGGTTCACAATAGGTGGGCCGGTGAGGATTCCGGGCACGAATTTCAACAAAAATCGAGACAAGCTGTTTTTCTTCGTCGGGATGGAATGGCAACGACAGCTCCCGGACCTGGGGACAACGCTGGCGACGGTGCCTTCGACCAAAATGCGCGCCGGCGATTTCAGTGAACTGCTGAACCCGCAATTCTGCCAGACGGACGGCACGGGCAATGTGACTGGCGGGCGATATTTGAACATGCCTTGTCTCCTGCACAACCCCAACGACGGGAGTGTGCTACCGGGAAACATCCTTCCCGACAGCGCCATTACGCGCAACGGCAGAATTTTTTTAGATCTGTTCCCGTTGCCAAACCATGTGGATAAGGAGGGGGGCCGCTACAACTTTGCGGCGCGTAACCTTTACCACCTGAATCCGTTCGTAACGACGATCAAGGTGGACTATGACTTGAGCGAGAGGACTCGCATGTTTGTTCGCTTGTCGCGGCAGGCCGAGGAACAACTCTGGCCCTATGGTCTCTGGGGAGGCCCGAACAGTGGTTGGACTTCCAACATCCCCGAGCCTGGGCTGGCCTTTGGCGAGAACCATTCGAGAGCCTTAGCCCTTAATTTAGTCCAAGTTCTCAACCCCAAGCTGACTAACGAAGTTCAATTCAGCGCACAGGGCTTATATTATCCCAATAAGTATAAATTCCCCGAGAAAGTCAGCAAAAGCGCCTTGGGGTTCAATTTCAAAGGTATGACTTTCCCGGGCGTTCCCCCTCAGTCTGACACCGTCCCGCAGATTACGGACCAATGGAGCTACTACGGCGGCAACCCTGGGGCGGGGCGCTGGGGAGCCGGCAACTTGGCAAACAACCTGTTTTACAAGTCGACCGAATTCGAGTTCTTCGACAACCTCTCCAAGGTCAGCGGCACGCACATCCTCAAATTCGGGTTCGCGCTCGAGCGATCCCGCCAACACGGGAACGGTGGAGGGAATCTAACTGAAGGTCTCTTGGTTACGGACTCCACATGGGGTTTGACCACCGGGAACGAGTTCGGCGACATCCTGAGTGAACGTTATAAGGCCTACAGTCAGATAAGCCGAGCTCCGGTGGTCCAAATTCGCTCCTGGAATATTGAGTGGTTTGCTCAGGATTCCTGGAAGGTGAGCCGGCGCCTTACCCTGAATTACGGCGCGCGCTTTTCCTGGATGCAGCCCTGGCAGATATTGAATGGGTTCCTGGTCACCTTCGACCGGAAGGTCTATGATCCTGCCCAGCCCACGAGCTTTGCCAATGGACTCTTATTGTCGAGCAAGGGCGAGATCTCCAACAGCACCTTCGGGGACACGCGTCCAGTTATCCAGCCGCGTGTCGGTTTTGCCTGGGACATTTTTGGAACAGGAAAATCGGTCCTCCGCAGCGGGTTCGGAACCTACGTGTCCCGCATGGACAGCAATAATGTTTTCCCCATTGGAAACGCTCCCCCCAATACGTTTACGACGAATCCAACATTTGGCAATTCTGTCTCTTTGGCTGAAATCGAGAGAACCGACCCGTTCGGCTCAGTGGGCAACATCTCCCTGGGTTTGACAAATGTGCATGACAATCAGACCCCGCAGAGTTATCAATGGAGCCTCACGTGGTCGCAGAATATCGGGTTGCAGACGGTGTTGGAGACCTCTTACGTTGGCAATGTGAGTCGCCATCAGCCTAGGGCACGGGATATCAATGCAGTTCCCCTGGGTGCCATGTGGCTTCCGGGGACCCAAACCTTGGGGCCAGACACGACCAGTCAACATTTCAGGCCCTTTCAGCCGTGGGGGACAATCAGTGCGTTCGACCAGTCCCAAAACTCGAATTACAACTCCTTGCAGGTCACGGCTCGACGCAATGTCACAAAAGGTCTGACGTTGTTGACCGTCTATACGTGGTCAAAAACTTTGGGCGTGGAAAGTGCAGACCCGTTTGATTCGAGGCTCGGCTATAGATTGCTGTCGCGGGACCGTGCCCACAATCTGGCCTTTTCTTACATCTATCAGTTGCCGTCACAGGGCGCAAAGAGTAACACGGCGGCTAAGGGCGTGCTGGATGGCTGGCGGCTTTCCGGGATCACCCACTACACGAGCGGCGTGCCACTTACCATTTTCAACGGCGGCATTTATTGCGTAAATGCTCCGGGTGAGACAAACCCAGCCAGTCTGGACCTGTGCACGAACTTCATTGGGGATGGTCGGTTCTGGTATGGTACTGACGCTAGAGGCATCTTACCCCTGATCTTGTCTAATCCTCAGGATGGAGTAAGCTCTACCGGGATCAACAAGACTTGGATAAATCCGGCTTCCGTTACTATCCCCGCCATCGGCCAGTATGGCAATTTTGCGCAGCCCACCTACCGCTCGCCCGCCTCCAATAGGTGGGACCTCACGCTCTTCAAGGAATTTCGTCTTAGGGAGAAGGCGCGACTCCAGTTCCGCTGGGCGGCTTTTAACGTATTTAACCGGGCGCGACTCGATATACCGAATACAACTGCTCAGTTTAACTGGAACCTGCCATTGGGGGCTACCACCCTTTCACGAGGGAGCGCCTCGCTGGCGAATCCGGACAGTTTCGGCAAGATCACAAACAAACACGGTCACCGCGAGATGGAGTATGGCATTAAGATACTATTCTAGTTTCTGGCGCGAAACCAAGGACCCCGAAGGGGTCAAGCAGGACAGCCCAGGGCGCGAGCCCTGGGTTCAAGGTCCAGATTGCGGAAAGCCCTGAAAGGGCGGCGCAGGGAGTTCGGTCTCAACTCCAGATAAATGCTCGTCATAAGGCACGTCTTTGATACCGGGACCCACTGCATCGCCCCTTCGGGGCTTCCGTTGTTACTGTCCTTGTTCCCAGGGCTTGCGCCCTGGGCTTTCCTGAGTCGCCCCTGCGGGGCTAGTTTCGCACCAGAAACTATTCTAGGGTCGCAGTTTGCGGCTGGGGTGGTATTGCGGAAAGATAAAGCCCAAAATCGGGGGTCGTCGTTAGAACCATG
>QHZE01000603.1 GCA_003225335.1 Acidobacteriota bacterium | reverse complement strand
TCAACCCCGAGACGAATCGCTACGAGATCGAGAGCCGCAGTTTCGAGCAGATCAAGCAGCGGCTGCTCTTCGCCCTGACCAATTTCGGGCGCCCGACCATCTCGGTCCGCGACGGAAACTACGAGAATCGCGGCGAACTTTATCTGGAGCACGAGCACAGTGGCGCCGATCTGAAGATTGATGACGCCGAGGCGACCCTGCGCAACATACACAGGCTCTGGACGCGTCCCGTCCACGTCGAAAGCCGCATCGAGGACAAGCCGGTCGTGCTGAGCTTCGACGGCAGCAACCACCAAAACCGTTCGCTCTAAGGAGGTAAGGGCATGGACCTCGGCCGACAAGCAGCATCGAGACTCAAATCCTGGGGCTCCTTTTCGGGAGACCCCCGCATCCTGGCCGTCACCGGGGACAGGTTTGCAATCGCCGCGGAAGTCCGCGCTGCGGATTCGCTGGGTTGCTCTCTGGCAGAAGTCCGGCTGCGGTCCTTGCAATCCCTGCAGCTGGGCCTGGAGCAGCTGCGCAATTGGGGCGCGCGGCTTTCGAAGCGCATCCGCTACCTGCTCGAAGCGCTCGAAACCCTTGAGGTGGACGAGGCCGCCGGGCGCCTGTTGCTGCGCAGCTCACCTCCCGAAACCAAACCGGACGGGGCCGTCTTTTACTATGAGGTGCTGCTCGAGGGTTCCGGGCAGCTTCTGCTTCGCCGGTATCGCTTCGACCCCACAACGCGCGAGCGGGCCGATGAGCCGATCGTCTGCACCCGCGAGCTCGTCGAAAAGATGTTCGACGACCTGGCGGCGTCAGCGCCTTGACACATCTTTGTGGTGGATCGAGTCAGCCTTTACCACCAAGACGCAAAGACGCGAAGGACTACCTGGATTCAGATCTGATTGAGTTTTGTCTCGGCCTCATAGGCCCTCAACGTGCAGGCCGGAACTTTGAGAACGTGTTCCCTGACGCCCTCAAGCAGTGAACTCTTTTCACGATTTTGGCACCTCGGCGCGTGCGTGTGTCGAAAACGCTTGGCGATTCTTCGCGTCTTTGTGGTGAAGAAAAAGTTGTACGGTTCCGCTGCACGGTGAAATCCGTGATGTCTTTGTGGTGGATTCAAGCGCAGAGTTTGGTTAGTATTTCCTGTCGCGCACGGCCAGCCGCGCTCGATCGGTCGGGGAGAGGTGCTGGAGTGGCCGAACAGGGCTGCCTGCTAAGCAGTTACACTGGCAAAACCGGTGTCGGGGGTTCGAATCCCCCCCTCTCCGCCAGATGCGTCAATGCAGAGTATCGCCCGCCGTGGGATCGCTGACAAACCTCCCCAGCTCCACTGTTCGCATCACCTCATCCCAAACTGACTCCAGCCATGCGGCATCCCTCGCCCAGAAGTGAAACGTGATCAACGCCTGCAAGTTTGCCTCGCGCGCCAACGCAATGCGCGAAAACGCCTCGCAATTTTCGCTCGGATCCTGAAAACGAATTTCTCTCCAGGCCAATTCCAGATCGGCGCGATCGGCCTTGATGATATCTCCGCGAGCCAATATCCTCCGCTGGTCGCCCTCGATCACAGAGGCAATTAGTTCATCCAGAGGCAGTCCGGTCCAATCCATTGGCGGCAGGCGCAGATAAGAAACCGCCAGGCGGCAGTTGTCATTCGGAGGCCGTCGATCGTAAAGCGCGACGCAATCAGAGGCAGGTACCGTCACCCAGTCTTTCGGGAAGTTGAAGCGTACGGCTCCTCGATCCAACACAAATACGTTATAACCGGGCAGCGCTTTCCACGTGTGGTTGTCCTTGAGGCGTAAGGTTTGTTTTCTCCAACGGACCTTGCGTTCCATGGGTACCTTTATTTTATGCGAATTCTCGCTGATCCCCAGATTTCCAATTCACTTGTCTCCGAGAGTCCGGGTCCACGTCAGATATAATTGCCTTGTTCGTCGAACTGAAGTTCCTAAGTACGTGGGACTTTTCGTCAATACGCAATGAAACCACGGATAAACACGGTGCAGCCCTGCCGCAACCCCAAAATCTCACCACGAAGACACGAAGAATCGCAAAGGATTCCTTCGCGTCTTCGTGTCTTCGTGGTGAACAGGATGCGTGCGCTCCCATTGTGAAACCGAGAGCCATAACTCCCAAGATACTCGCTAAGGCCGCCCGGCTTCTGGCGGAACGTGACCGCCATCTGGCAGTCATCCTGGAACGTCACGGCACCCCTCCCATGTGGGCGAGAGAACCGGGATTCTCCACGCTGGTGAAGATCGTCCTGGAACAGCAGGTTTCACTGGCATCGGCCAGGTCGACTTTCGAGCGCCTGATGGCGAGTGTCAAACCTTTTTCTCCCGGCAGGATCGTCCGTTTGGGCGAGACCCATCTCAGAAGTCAGGGCATCACACGCCAGAAGTCCGCGTACATTAAGAACCTCGCTCAGGCTGTGCTTGATGGCACCCTGAGTTTGAAGGCTTTGTCCTTTATGAATGACGAGGACGCGAAGGCGGAGCTCACAAAGATCGTGGGGATCGGTCCCTGGACCGCCGACATCTACCTGTTGATGGCCCTGCGCCGGCCTGACATATGGCCGTCCAGCGACTTGGCCCTCGTCACCTCTCTTTGCAAGATCAGGAGCCTTCGCGAACGTCCTCCCGCCAGCGAGGTCGCACGTCTGGCCGAAGTCTGGCGCCCTTTTCGCTCGGTGGCGGCAAGAATGTTGTGGCAATACTACCTGGCCGGGAAGGGCGGGCAGGGGAGCGGAGGAGCAGGGGAGCAGAGGGGTAGGGAGAGCAGAGGGGCAGCGGGGCGGAGGGGATGACGAGCTCCTATAATGCGATCATATTCATCCTCGCCTGCGAGGCTTCGAGGTATTTGCATCTGCCGGCGAATTCAAGCCATGTTTGAGTCTCTGCCGCCTCGGCCTCAGAATCGTTCAGTTTGAGGACGAAGGCTCCTTCGTATCTCCACTTACGCCAGGCTTCGGACAGGTTTGCACAAACTGAGCGCGACGATCGGCGAATCTGATCTGTCAACGAGTAACGTTCCTCAATCGGAAATCTCTTACTGAGCTCGAATATCCGCATCGATGCATCAAATGCCAGTTTGTACACTTCCAGTTCTCGATGACTCTGAATTGGCCCTCGAATCATGATCTCCTCTGCTCCTCTGCTCCTCCGCCCCCCTTCATGGAATTATGCCCTTCCCGTCGAGCTCGCCGGGCAAGAAACCCGCTTTGCGTCCCGCGTCGTAGACTTCTCTACGTTCCTGGCGCAGCGACGTCAGACTCCCCTCCAGACTGCGTATCTGCCAGCGTAGCCGCTCTTCCGAAGAATTGGCCCCTCGTCTCCGCGAAAGCCGGCCCGTTCTGGGTGGCGCCCATCGCTCGTTTGCAAGTCGCTCCCGTGAGAACGCAATTCTGTCCTCGGTCTGGCGAATCTGCCGATCCAGACTTCGCAACCTGTTCTGGAACGATGCAACAGATCTCCGCCTGGGGCCGGGAGACGGCGACGGCGCCTCCTTTCGCGGCTCCGGACGGCTGAGGGTTATGTTGCCATTTCTTCCGTGGCAGGCCAAGTTTTGATCTGCAATGGTCTTCCCTGCCTTTCCGTCTTCCTCCATCTTCCTGCGCCTCTCCGCCTCCCGGCGCCCGACGTCGCCCAGAGACTGTGCGCGGCACTCCACCGCGACAATCGCCAAAACAAAAACCGGAAAGAATAAAGTTCGGCTCACGCCTTATCTAACGGTCGGGCATCCGGTTGAGCGAGAATATTTTCTTGCGGTTCTTCGCGCCTTCGCGCCTTTGTGGTGAGAAGTACCCCTTAAGCCTACACCACGAAGACACGAAGAACATGGAGCTAGAAGGACGCAGAGCCAGGCGCGCTATACCTTGAGTGGGGGCGCGGAGACGGGACAGGCCTGCATATAGGCCGAGGCCAGGCGCAACACGGTCGATTCCTGGAACTGATTGCCCAGGATCTGCAGCCCTACGGGAAGACCGTCGGGCGTAAAGCCGCACGGGAGCGAGAGCGCGGGGATACCTGCCAGGTTTGCCGTGACGGTGTAGATATCCGAAAGGTACATCGCCAGGGGATCCTCGATTCTCTCGCCGATCTTGAACGGAGGTGTGGGGCTGACGGGTGTCAGTAGCGCCTCCACCTTTTCAAAGGCCCGGTCGTAGTCCTGCCTGATGAGGGTTCGCACCTTCATCGCGCGGGCATAATAGGCCTCGTAATATCCGGATGAGAGCGCGTAGGTGCCGATCATGACGCGCCGTTTGACTTCGGAGCCAAATCCCTCGCCACGGCTCCGCCGGTACATGTCGGAGAGATCCCTGGGGTTGGGTGTGCGATAGCCGTAGCGCACCGCGTCATAACGGGCCAGGTTGGAGCTTGCTTCCGCCGGAGCAATAATGTAATAGTCCGCTATGGCGTATTGCGTGTGCGGGAGCGAGACGTCCGACACCTCGCAGCCGAGCGCGACCGCGTTGCGGATCCCCGCGTCTATGATTTTTTTTACCTGCGGGTCCAGACCCTCGCCAAAAAACTCCCTCGGCACCCCCACGCGCATGCCGCGCACTGGCTGGTTGATTTCTGCGACATAGTCCGGCACGGGCGCGGGCGCCGACGTGGAATCGTGCCAGTCGCGCCCGGCGATCACGGACAGAAACACAGCCAGGTCCCGCGCTGAGTTTGCAAGGGGAGCGACGTTGTCCAGGGAGGAGGCGAACGCCACGAGGCCGTAGCGCGAGAGCCGCCCATAGGTGGGTTTCAATCCCAGCACATTGCAAAACGACGCTGGCTGGCGCACCGATCCGCCGGTTTCGGATCCAAGGGCCAGCGCGGCCATTCCCGCAGCAACCGCCACGGCACTGCCGCCGCTGCTCCCTCCCGGGACACGGTCCAGATCGTAGGGGTTTCTGGTCACTTGAAAGGCAGAGTTTTCCGTGGAGGAACCCATGGCGAATTCGTCGCAGTTGGTTTTCCCGAGGACGATAGCCCCAGCGCGCTCCAAGCGCTCGATCACCGTTGCGCTGTAGGGCGGAGTGTAATTGAACAGCATCTTCGACCCGCACGTCGTCCGGACTCCACGCGTGCAAATGTTGTCCTTCACGGCAACCGGAACTCCCGCCAGAGGAAGCGATCCGTTGCCGCGCACAAGAACGGCATCTGTTTCGGAAGCACGGGCGCGGACTCTCTCAGGCTCCACTGTCAGGAAGGCGCGCAGCACCGGGTCTGCCGCTTCTATTCGGGCCAGAGCGGCCTCGACCACCTCGGCGGCCGAAACCTTGCGGCGGTTTACACTCTCCCGTATCTCCCAAGCATCTCTCAGATCCACGAGACTTGCCTCGCTATCCCCGCAATGGTCGCACCGGGACACGGATCTTCACGGATTTGATAGATTCTCGCGCGGCATAGCCGCAACCCAACAAATCCCACCGCGGTGACAGAGATTTGGCAAATAAGTGACAAATGACCAATGACAAATGAAAAATGACAAATCGCAGTTCGTTGTCTGACTTCCTTATTTGTCATTGGTCATTCGTCATTTGTCATTGGTCATTTGACGGCAAACCCTCGTCAGGTTGCGAAGGATTTTCAAGTTAGTAGTGCAGATGCGTGTGCATCGGTATTCATCTGTATCCCAGTTCCTTCAAAGGACCTTGGGAACCTTGAAATGGCCGTGACCGGGTTCCGGCGCGTTGGCCAGAGACTCTTCTACCGGAAGAGAACCTTGAACTTCATCCTCGCGAAACAGGTACTTGTCGAAATCTTGCGCCAGCGAGACGTGGCTGGTGGGCTCCACTCCCGAGACGTCGACTTCGCTGAGCTTGGCGATGTACTCGAGGATGCCCTGAAACTGATGCGTGAAGGCATCCATCTCTTCCTCTGCGAAGTGAAGATTGGCCAGGGC
>QHZE01000602.1 GCA_003225335.1 Acidobacteriota bacterium | reverse complement strand
TCCGCCTCGCCATCAGGTGGTCCGGCCACATCTCTTCACGAACGCGGAAGTGGTTCGCCTTCTGGCGGCCATCGGCGCACTGCCCGCCGCACGAACGTCACCGTTCCGTCGCGAAAACCTGCATCTGGCGATCGTGCTCCTGTACACCACCGGCTTGCGGCTCGGGGAGCGTCCAATAGATCAACTACGTCTCGCGCCGGAGAGGTGACCACACCTGTCCGGATTACACACCCATTTCACCCGCTGTTCGGTCAGGAAATCGCCTTCGTCGAGCGGCGCGTCCGAACCAGAAGGTCACCGCCAGTCACCTGAAGCGCAGCGCATACCTGTACGTGCGGCAGTCGACGGTGCGGCAGGTCTTCGAGAATACCGAAAGCACCGAACGACAGTACGCTCTCCGCAGCGCAAATCATCAATCAACAAAACGCCTCCAGCGGTATGTGGGCGTTCAGTGAGGGGTTGGAGGTCTGTTATCTGGTGGTTCTCTTCTATTTGCTGTGGCCGATTCTTTTTAACGCAGTAGGTCATCTGCCCAAATTATGGGAGTCCTCCAGAAAGGCTTAACGCACTCGTCGGCCGGGGTCGATGCGGCGGCGAGGTGATGGGGATTCGTCCCCGAGATCCCGGTCATCCTGACCATCGGCGATGTGCGACTCGAAGACGAGGAGCGGGCCCGCGCAGCCGGCATCCGCGAAGTGGTGCTCAAGCCCGACACCGCCGACGAACTGGGTACCATCCTGGATCGGATGTTCCGCTGTGGTTAACTGCGGAAAACGAGATCGAGCGGATCGCGATAGAGCACGGGTTGACTCACCTCGAAATGGTTTCGTCCATCACCGCCGTGCCCTTCTACTCTGCCCTTGGATATGAAATCATCGAACACGGCGAGCACATGTTGCGGATCGGCAGACGCATGGCGTGCGTGAAGATGCGAAAAAATCTTGCTCCGCAATAGGAGCGCGCCACGTTTTAAGCAAACTCGCATTATGCCGCGCTGGGGCCTTGGCGCAACGGGCCGCTAGTGGGGTTTCCGCGCTATACTTATGGGATGTCAGCGGCATCTGAACCGGTCTACGATGCGATCGTCATAGGCGCGGGTCCTACGGGTCTAGCCTGCGCGATCGAGATTCAGCAGCGCGATCTGAGCGTCATCCTGCTGGAGAAGGGTTGCCTGACTAATTCTCTCTATCACTACCCTCCTCACATGACCTTCTTTACCACGCCGGAGCTCCTCGAAATCGGCAACCTTCCAATGACCAGCCTCAACGAGAAGCCCAATCGGACGGAGGCTCTGAAATACTACAGGCGCGTAACCCAATATTTCAGGCTCGATGTGCGTCAATACGAGCGCGCAGATCGAATCGAAGGTCAGGACGGCGACTTCCATGTATGGACCTCGCACCGCGTCGGACGAACCGGGCATCATCGGGCGCGGAAGATCGTGCTCTCCACCGGCTACTACGATCTGCCGAACCTGCTCGACATCCCGGGAGAAGCGCTGAGCAAGGTAATGCACTACTACCGGGAGCCGCATCCCTACTGGGATATGGACGTGGCGGTGATCGGAGGGAAGAACTCGGCGGCTATCGCCTCCCTGGAGTTGTTCTGGGCCGGTGCGCGGGTCACCCTCATCCACCGGGAGCCGCAGCTGAGCAACTCCATCAAGTACTGGATCAAACCGAACATTGAGAATCGCCTCAAGAAAGGCGAGATCGCCGGGTACCTGAGCTCCACCGTGGAAGACATCACCGAAGACTGCATCCGTGTCCGGACGCCGGATGGGGAGAAGTGGCTCAAAAACGATTTCGTATTCGCCCTGATCGGTTATCACCCGGACATCGAGTTTCTGCGGCATATGGGAATCGAGTTCGACCCTGCCACTCGGCGCCCGAAGACCAATCCGGACACACTTGAGAGCGACCGGCCGGG
Source organism: Acidobacteriota bacterium (assembly GCA_003225335.1). Classification (GTDB taxonomy): domain Bacteria; phylum Acidobacteriota; class UBA6911; order UBA6911; family UBA6911; genus Gp18-AA60. The sequence continues at coordinate 6,533 of QHZE01000602.1, read as the reverse complement.
TGTATACCTGGCTGGAGTTCTGGTTGCGGGAATGCATACGAATGAGATCTTCATCGAGAACGGGCGCTTCCATGGCGCGCAAATCGCGAAAGACATGGAAAGGAGGTTGACCGGTCATCCGTAGCGCCGCTCTGCTCTGGATTGTGATGGCATCGACTGCGTGCCTTCTGGATACCCGCCCGCAAATGGTCGATGCCGGCGCGTACCCGGTTTTGATGCTCGTCGAAGGCCAGGGTTCGCCAGCGGTTGTGTTCATCAGCGGCGGGTTTGGAGGGCCACTCGATGCAGACAACAAGGTCAGGTTGAAAGTGCGCAAGTTCGTTCGAACCGTCGTGCACCAGCGAGGAGCCTTCTTTTCGGTATCGAGATCCAGCAGTTTCACCGGGATCTGATTTGCGTCGAACCATTCTGCCAGACCGGTCATGACCCCGGTCTTTCCCACGCCGCCACTTGCCGCCCATCGAGAGAATGATTCTCTTCTCCGCTTTGGCGGCTGCAGCGCCCGCCGGTTCAGGGCCTGAATTCCTTGAGTCGTTCACTCTTCTACCCTCCTGTGCGAGATTGACTCTGTTCCACTTCCGATCCCAAAACAGCGGTCCTTTCCGTGCGAGCGACCAGGAAAATGTCGATGAAAATCGGGTAAAAAACACTGTGCCCATTTTTGTGCCCATGCTCAGTAAAAAAAAGGGCACATTTTGATAGCAATGGGTAGCAGGCAGTGGAAGGGGGTGATCGCTTGAAACCAGCGTCAGTATTGGGTTGTGGCGTTTTGTAGCATTCAGTGATGGAGCCGAAAAAAGCGGATTTCGGTGCCTCATAATCGCGGGTCGCAGGTTCGAGTCCTGCTGGGCCCACCAATAAATCCAATAACTTACAGCGAGGCCCAAAGCAAAAGGATAAACGAAATGCGTTTGGGGTAACACCGGGGTAACAGCAGCCGCGGTTTTGGACCCCTTTCAGTTGCTCCCTCTCCTTCGTCATCGGTTCGTTTTTCAGTCTTCCCACCGTCTGGAACTCCGAGGCGCTGACAGGCTCGTAGTAGACGCCCCCAAGGAGTCGCAGGTCACAAAGGAAAGAACTCTTTACTTTCGCGTGGCGCTAGGCAAGAATCCTTTACTAGCGAACCATGGCAAGGATCACGGGCACCTACGACCGCAAGACCGTCGGCGGCGAAGAGATCGCGGCCTTCATTCCGCACGCCCTGCCGCCGGCGGATCCACCTCTCCAGCTTGACACCCAGGCCCACGAGCGACTCCGAGCCGCGGAGCACGCCCTGTCCCGACTCGAGCTCGCCGGCCAGATGGTGCCGTCCGTCGAGTGGTTCATCTATGCATTCGTTCGCAAGGAGGCGGTGATCTCGTCCCAGATCGAGGGGACGCAGGCGACCCTGGTGGACCTCCTCACCTACGAGGCGGGCGCGCAGACCGAGCCTGCCGCCGAGGTCGAAGTGCAGGAGGTGTGCAACTACGTCGAGGCGCTGGCCTTCGCCCGCAAGCAGCTCAGCCGGAAGAATGGCTTGCCGCTCTCGGTCCGTTTGCTCAACGAGACCCACCACCGTCTGATGAAAGGAGTGCGAGGCGCCGAGAAGCAGCCCGGCGAGATCCGCAGCAGCCAGAATTGGATCGGAGGCACGCGGCCCGGCAACGCGGTCTACGTGCCCCCACCGCCGTATGAGGTGCCGCGCCTGTTGGGCGAGCTCGAGCAGTACCTGCACGCCGAGGACGCGCTGCCTCCGTTGGTACGCGCGGGGCTCGCCCATGTGCAGTTCGAGACCGTTCACCCGTACCTCGACGGGAACGGGCGCCTCGGCCGGTTGCTCGTCACGCTGCTCCTCGAGGAGTGGAGGCAGCTCTCCCAGCCGCTCCTCTACCTGAGCCTGTTCTTCAAGAGGCACCGCGAGGACTACTACCGGATCTTGAACCGCGTCCGGACCGAAGGGGACTGGGAGGAGTGGACTGCGTTCTTCCTCGAGGGCGTCGGAACCATCGCCGAGGAGGCGGTCCAGAGCGCCCGCGACCTGTTTGCCTTGGTCAGCCGCGACCGCGCACGGGTTCTCGCTGCCGGGAAGGCGACCGTCGTTGCCTCGCGCCTCTTCGAGGAGCTGCCGCGCCATCCGGTCGTGACCATCACCGGCGCGGTGAAACTCCTCGGGACGACCAAGCCAACCGCCGCGAAAGCCATCGCGCTCCTCGAGAAAGCCGGGGTCCTCGCCGAGACGACCGGCCGGCGACGCGACCGGACGTTTAGCTACGCGAAATACCTCGATCGCCTGCGCGTTGGCACCGAGCTTGAGTAGGCAGACCGCGCCTACGTGGCGAGCCCACGCTTTCCGGATGCGCTCGATGAGGCTCGGCGTCTTCGCGTGTTCCTCGCAGCCGGGCGATGCATGACGCGATCTCGGCTTGCCTGCCGGCGCGGACGTATGGGTACTCGCTCATCGGGTGCCCCTTGCCGTTGTTGCAGCCGCCTGGAACTTGGAAAGCGCTTGCCGTTGCGCCGGCGTCGCCGTCTTCCGCGCAACGGCGAGCATCTTGGCGCTTCCGTAGTCGTAGTGGCGCTTCAGCAGGCCGACGATCCGCTGCGCGTACTCCTCGGGTTCCGCCGTCGCCGACAGGACCTTGAACCACGGCGGCAGCACCTTCTCCCAGTGAACCCCGACCTGCCAGGCCCCCGCCTCGTCGGCGAAGAAAATGATGTCCTCCCGGCATTCGTCGATGCGGTCCAGGAGGCCGAAGATGATGTCGAAGGCCTGGCGGACCTCGGCTGGGTCTGCCGTCTTCGCCTGCTCCACACAGCGATCGAGTAGCCGGTGGCTCTCGGCGATCCAGCCCGTCGTGCCCTTGGACTTCTCCATGAAGTTCTTGGAGTTGACGTCGAAGGACTCGTAGTACTCCCCGGCCAGGCTGGCCTTCTCAAAAGCCTTCACGTTTGCGAGCAAGCTCGCCTTCGTCGCCTTCTCGCTGTCGGGATGCAGCCGCTTCAGGTCGAGGTACTTTCTGACGATCTTATGGAGCTTGGCCGGGGGCAAGAGGTCGATGGCCTCGTCCAGCATGTAGAACACGTACTCGTCCCCGAGCCTGCGGATCGCCGCGCGCAGCTTGTCTCGGTCGATCTTGATCGGCTGGCGTGCCATGGCTATCTCCTGCGTGCCCATCGTCGATACGCATCGATCCACTCCGAGCCCTCGGGCGGGGGGTCCGGAAGGGGCAGATCGGCGATCGGTATGCGCTGGCGTGACTTGTTCCGTTCAGATATCGTGACGATCCGGTCGTCGTCGGTCATATCCACCCGCTCGACGGTGACTTCGACGCCGAGGCTGGGAGCCCTTTCGTCGCCGGAGGAATCCGCCCACTCATTGGTATTTGACCAGGACAGCGTCATGTAGCGCACGCCGAGCCGGTAGAAGGCGCGCAAGACGTGGATGTCGTTCTCGATGGAATGTCCGCCTTCGATGCCCATGAGCGCCGCGAGTTTCTTTTGCTTGCGAGCGCGTTCGATGTCTTCGACCGAGTAGGCCATTATCATGCGGTCGGGATGCCGGGCGACTTGCTCGTACACGGAGTCGATGAGATCGAGGGTGTGCTGGGCGAAATGTTCTTTGGCTACGGTACCTGGATCGACCCAAATGGAGAAGAACTCAGCGCCAAGATTTCCCGAGCGAACTTTGTTGAGGCTGATGTGTCCAATGTCTTTGGGATCGGTGTTGCCGATATCGAAGTTCTCGTCAAGAAAACGCTGCGGCGTATCGGCGTGAGTATCCACGACAATGGCTGAATCGTGAATTGCGCGGGCGCGAGCGGTGATGATGGGATTGTTAGGGTCGTCGCTAGACGCAGCTTTCTGTGCTGCCAGCACACAGTTTAACGTCAACAATACGGCAAAGGTCAGAACCAAACGTTTGAAGGAAAAAAGTTTGAACGTTGTCATGGAAAATAAGGATTGTATACCGTCAAGAGTTCGTGCGCGAAGCCAAATCCCGCACCTTCGACACCGTTTTGACCCCGAAATCTCAAATCGGTCGACGGCCAAAATTTGATCCTTCTTGAGACTCCGGTAGGGAAGCAAGTGTTATATTCGCCTCCGCGAAAATTCGGAGGTGGTCCATCATGCCCACCTACGCATTGAAAAAGTCTGCACTGCTAACCGTCCTCTGCCTGATCGCGACCGCCGTCGCCGCCCAGACGAAGCCGGTGGTCGTGCTCATTGCAACCGGCGGCACCATCGCCATGAAGATCGACCCCGTCAAGCACGCGCCGGTGCCGGCGATTTCCGGTGAGGACCTGCTGGCCACCGTGCCGCAAGTCTCGAAGTACGCCACCGTCGAGGTGAAAAACGTCTCCAACGTCCCCTCTGATTACATGGACCCGGTGCGCTGGACGGCGCTGACCCGCGACGTCGACACCGCGCTGGCTCGCCCCGAGGTGGCCGGCGTCATCATCTCCCACGGCACCGACACCCTGGAAGAAACCGCCTACTGGCTCGACCTCACCGTCGATTCCGACAAGCCCGTGGTCCTGATCGGCGCCCAGCGCAATCAGAGCAAGCTGCCGCACTCCAAAAGGTGCCTCGAGCGTGCAGAACTTTGACTCCCACTTTTAATTGCACGCACCGCGCAGGACGGTCCAGAATGCGCCGTGATAAAGTGAGGGCGCGAGGGTTTCCATGAACCCAGGACCAATATGTCCGGGCGGGGAAGGCGCGACGTCTTCCTACGCCTCCATCAACTGTTTGCTTGTCACTCTTCTGGCGCTCTGCTCGTTTGCCTCTCCGTTGTCCGGAGCGCGACAAGGCCCTTCTGCTTCTGCCTTCGACCAAGTCATGGACTCGCTGGCGCGGGTGCGCGAGTTTCAGGAAGTGGTGGTCTCTCCGGACGGCAGTCACGTCGCCTGGGTCGAGTCCCTGCCCGCGAAGGAGGGAAACCCGCCCAGGAGATCCGCCATCTGTGTGGCTGGGTCGAAAGGAGCAGTTTCCTCCCCGCGCCGCATCACGGCGGGAAAGGGCGACGCAGCGTTTTCGGAGCATAGCGTGGCGTGGTCGCCAGATGGTCGTGTTGCCTTTCTCTCCGACCGGGAAAAACCCGGCCAACTCCAGCTTTACATGACTGCGGCTTCCGGCGGTCCGGCTCACAAGCTCACGAATCTGACGGGCTTCCTTTCAACCCCGGCCTGGTCGCCCGACGGCAAACAGATTGCCCTGCTGTTTACTGAAAATGCGCCGCGCGCGGCTGGGCCGCTCGTCGCGGCGACCGCCGATAGCGGAGTTGTCGGGGAAAAGATCTTTGAACAACGCCTCGCCGTGGTCGATCCAGAGTCGGGGTCGACCCGTATCGTATCGCCGGCGGACCTGTACGTTTACGAATACGACTGGTCGCCGGACAGCAGCAAAGTCATCGCGACGGCCGCGCACGGCTCGGGGGACAACAATTGGTACATCGCACAGCTCTACGCAATCGCGATCGCCTCGGGTGAGACCCAATCAATTCTGAAGCCCTCCATGCAGATCGCCGTGCCGCACTGGTCCCCGGATGGAAAGACGATCGCATTTATCGGCGGGCTAATGAGCGACGAGGGGATCCCAGCCGGTGATATCTACACCGTCTCAAGCGCCGGGGGCGATCTTCGCAATCTAACCCCCCGGCTGAAAGCCTCCGCGGTATGGCTTACCTGGGTGAGATCATCGAATCGGATTCTCTTTGCCGAGCACATTGATGGAAACAGCGGAATCGCCGCGCTGGATCCCGCGACCGGCGATGTGACGACTCTCTGGACCGGCCCGGAAGTCTTTCTCAGCTTCAGTTACGCGCTCAATCTCTCGCTGGCGCGCGACGGAAAGACCTCGGCGGTGATCCGCAGTTCCTTTGAGCATCCGCCCGAAGTGTGGGGCGGCGAAATCGGCGCATGGAAGCAGCTCACACATGCAAACCGAGAAGCCCGTCCCGACTGGGGCGAAGCCAGGAGCCTGCATTGGACGAGCGATGGACTCTCGATCCAGGGTTGGCTGGTCTATCCAAAGTCCTACGATCGGAATCGCCGCTATCCGATGATCGTGATGGTCCACGGTGGGCCATCCTGGATGAGTCGCTCGCAATGGCCGCAGATATTCTTCAATCTCGTTCCACTGGCCCACGAAGGGTACTTCGTCTTTCTGCCGAATCCGCGTGGGAGCTATGGCCAGGGGGAAGAGTTCACACGTGCTAACGTTCGGGATTTCGGCTACGGGGACCTGCGCGACATTCTGGCCGGCGTGGACGAAGTGGTCAGGACAGTGCCGGTCGATAACAAACGAATCGGGATTTCCGGATGGAGCTACGGCGGTTTCATGACGATGTGGTCGGTTGCCCAGACCCGCCGCTTCAATGCGGCCGTGGCTGGCGCAGGCATCGCAAACTGGCAGAGTTACTACGGACAAAACCTCATCGACCAGTGGATGATCCCGTTCTTCGGAGCTTCGGTCTATGACGATCCGGCAATCTATGCCAGGAGCGCTCCGATCAATTTCGTTAAGAACGTGAACACGCCGACCCTTATTCTTGT
>QHZE01000601.1 GCA_003225335.1 Acidobacteriota bacterium | reverse complement strand
TTCGGCGTCTACCAGGCCCGGCGCGCCGGTCTTGAAGCCGGCGATGTCGCCAACACTCGCCCGCTGGCGGAGTTCCGCAAACTCCTCCGGCATTAGACCCGTTATGCACGCTGAAACGAGAATTTTGTTCTCGCCAAGAATTCACGGGTCAGAAGACAGAAAGGTGAACGCGAAACTGTGGGCCGATCATTCTGGCTCCTTGCTCCTGGCTCCCGAGGGGCGAAGCCCCTTGTGCCGTAATCGCGGTGCCATCGGATTCCGCAAGCGCCGCAGGAGCGGTCTGTACGACTGCAACCCATTCGCACCCGTGCTATCAGAACTGATAGTTTGATCCATCAAAACTGATAGTGACCGGCACGCCTGCGCTTCTCCGTCGGCGCCTTAGAACAAGGGGCGAAGCCCCTTGACAAGTTAGGACGTAACCTCCAGGGGAAGAACCGACTCCGGAAAGACTTGCCACGAATTACACGAAAATTTATTCGATCACAGACGGTGTATAGCGTTAGTGAAGCGATGCAAGAGCTCGGCGGAACCGCCAGCCTGTCTTCGTGTAATTCGTGAAATTTCGTGGCTAGGTTTTCTCCGTGGCTGACTCCACGGCGCTGCCATCCGGAGGGAATGTGAAGTTCTCCTATGTGGCACCCGGATTCCGCATTCCTTAGCGACCACAGGCCTGGAATTAGGCTCTAAACTGTTCCTGCACATTACTTAAAAATACACGAGCTTCGCCGGATCTATTGGCACGCTTCGTGCATCACTCGATAATAAACGGGAGCCGTTCATCATAACAGTTCTGCAACCGGAAGGAGGCTCGGAGTATGACGCGAAGAGACCTTCTCGATGCGCAAATCGAGGTTTTCTCTACCTGCCCGATGCCGGATGGCGCGGGAGGAGATGCGTATGCCCAACAGGTCGCCGCTGTAGCCCGGTGGAGCGAGGAAGCCGGGTGCAAAGGGATCCTCGTCTATTCTGACAACTCCAAGCTGGATCCATGGCTTGTCTCGCAAATCATCATTCAGAACACGAGGAGCTTGTGCCCGCTCGTTGCCGTCCAGCCGGTGTACATGCATCCCTACTCTGTGGCGAAAATGATTGCGAGCTTCGGCTATCTTTACCGGAGGCGTCTCTACCTGAACATGGTGGCGGGAGGTTTCAAGAATGACCTGATCGCCTTGAATGACACGACACCGCACGACAAACGCTATCAACGGCTGATCGAGTACACAACCGTCATCATGCGACTTCTTGCGGGAACATCGGCCGTAAGCTACGAAGGCGATTATTACAAGGTGGACAAACTGAAACTCGCGCCCCCTCTGCGGGAGGAGCTGTTGCCGGGAATCTTCGTCTCGGGATCCTCCGAGGCCGGATTGGCCGCCGCCAACGAGCTCGGCGCCACCGCGATCAAGTATCCTCAGCCGGCGCAAGAAAACGAAGGCGATCCCACCTCCGACGCCCCCCGATCTGGTGTCCGAGTGGGCATTATCACGCGAGATACGGAGAGCAAGGCCTGGCAAGTTGCGCGCACTCGTTTTCCGGAAGATCGCAAAGGACAATTGACGCATCAGCTCGCAATGAAAGTCTCCGATTCGGTCTGGCACCAACAGCTGTCGGACGCGCGCGGCAAGGGTGACTCAAGCCCGTACTGGCTCGAGCCCTTTCAGAACTACAAGACCGCATGCCCTTACCTGGTGGGGAGCTACACCCGGGTCGCCGGCGAGCTGGCGGCCTTCATCACGGCGGGGCACAGAACATTCATTGTGGACATTCCCTCGAATTCCGAGGACCTGGAGCACATCAATATTGCATTCCAATGTGCGCTGGAGGTGTCGAAGTGCCAGAGCTATTGCAAGACTGGGTGACCCGCCACGCGGAAATCCGTCCCGACGCTCTGGCTGTCGCCGGCGCAGGCGAAGCGCTTACCTACGCGCGGCTGGAGGAGTTTTCCAACCGGCTGGCGACGGGACTGAGAGTTGCGGGGTGCAAAAGGGGCGATCGAGTTTGCCTGCTCATGCCGAAGTCCGCCACGGCCATCGCCTGCATCGTGGGGATCTACAAGGCTGATTGCATCTACGTGCCGCTCGACACGTCCTGCCCATCGAGCCGGCTGGCCAAGATGATCGCATCCTCGGACAGCAGATGCATACTGGCAGGGGGACCCGTCATGAGTCTCCTGGACGAGATATTCGAGGATGAGCGGTTCCGGGAATCAGTTTCCGTCGGCTGGCTCGACGCGCGGCCGGTTGTGAGGGGGAAGAACTTCAGGGTGAGCCTCACTTTGAACGACATCCGCGGATATCCGCCGGCACGGCCAGACTACAGGAACACCGCACAGGATGCGGCCCATATCCTGTTCACGTCCGGGTCGACCGGAACGCCGAAGGGAGTTGTGATCACCCACTCCAACGTGATCCATTTCGTGGAATGGGCGACGAGCTATTTTCAGATGACGTCTGCCGACAGAGTCTCGGCTCATCCGCCGCTCCATTTTGATCTGACCGTTTTTGACATATTCGGAGCATTCGCGGTGGGAGCACAGCTTCACCTCGTGCCGCGCGAGCTCAATCTGATGCCGAACAAACTCGCGCAGTTCATTCGCGATTCAGGCCTGACCCAGTGGTTTTCAGTGCCGGCAATTCTGAACTACATGGCGAAGTTCGACGTTGTCAAGCTCAACGACTTTCCGGCGCTGAGACGTCTGCTGTGGTGCGGCGAGGTGTTTCCCACGCCGTCCCTCATCTACTGGATGAAGCGTCTGCCGCACGTCCGCTTCACGAATCTGTACGGGCCGACGGAGACCACGATTGCCAGCAGCTGCTACACGGTTCCGGAGTGCCCGCAAGACGAGAAAGCGTCAATCCCCATAGGGACCGCCTGCGGCGGTGAGGAGTTGCTGGTGCTCGACGAGGCGCTCCGGCCCGTCCCGAGGGGAGAGGCCGGGGACCTGTATATTCGAGGAGCCGGGCTCAGCTCGGGAGAGCCGACTCCCAGATCAAAAGCCGCGGTTACCGGATAGAGCTCGGAGAGATTGAAACCGCCGCGAACGCCTTGAAGTGCCTGCGGGAGAGCGCCTTGGTGGCGATCAACACGGAGGGGTTTGAAGGCTCGATCATCTGCTGCGCCTACGTACCGGCACAAAACGAGACGGCCGCCCCGGCCGCCTTGCGCAAAGAATTGAGCAAGGTGCTGCCCGGTTATATGCTTCCGGGGCGTTGGATGAGCTTTGGCGCGCTCCCGAAAAACGCCAACGGGAAAATTGACCGGCGCAAGATCAGGGAGGAATTCGAACGGCATGAATTTGAAGCCAATCGACAGTCCAGAGCTTCTTAATCTGGCCGCGGCGTGGCTGGCCAGAGAGGAGGACTCCCAATGGCTCCACCCAAGGAATGCCGCGCAGGCTGTCACTCCGGAGTGGCTCAAGATCGCTATCCAGCGCGGAGGTGATGTTCTCAGGTTGTTCACGGCAGATCGGGATGAGGCCCCGATCGGCGTGGTCGGACTGAGTGAGGTGGACCGCAATTACAGAACGGCTCGGATCTGGATCCTGGTGGGGAACAAGTCCTTCCACGCTCGAGGGTATGCAACCCGGGCAGCATCCAAAATGCTCACCTTCGCCTTTCGGGAGCTGGAGCTTCATGCTGTGAACACCTGGATCGTGGAGGGTAATCCTTCCGTCCGGATCGCAAAGCGGCTGAACTTCAGGCTGATCGGCCGCCAGCGGGAATGTCACTATATCGATGGTGAGGCTCATGATCGACTATGGTTTGACCTGCTCGACTCCGAGCACAGGGAAATCTGAAGTGGCCGCGTTCGCAGAATTGCAGGGCCGGATCGCAGCTCTGTTCGGCGAGAAGCTGAATGTGGAGGTCCCTTCCCTCGACGCGGACCTATATGAGACCGGCGTGCTGGACTCCATCGCATTCGTGGAGCTGCTTGTCTTCCTCGAGAAGGAGTTTAAGATCAAAGTGGGGCTCGACGACATCGAGGTCGACAATTTCAGGACGATTCGGAAGATCGTGAAATTCGTTCTCGAGCGCGACCGGTTGGAAGAGACCGCATGATCTCTCAGTCTCGGGAGTAAACTGTGGA
>QHZE01000600.1 GCA_003225335.1 Acidobacteriota bacterium | reverse complement strand
GATGGTCCGCTGCGAATGGACCACCCGGCCGGCGCCGAATAGGTGGCCCCTGCCGGAGTGGAGCGCTTGGCCACAGCCGCGAGCCGCTCCGAGGACTGCGGCTCCGCAAGCGCGATCATGCCAACAAAGAAGGCGGCGCTCAGTCCAGCCGGAATCCATTTCACAAAGCGAATCGTAAGAGAACAATGCATGGCGCGTTCACCTCAAAGCAAGCATAGCGCTCTAGCAAGCACAGTTGGACGAGATCGAAAAGCCGCAGGTCGCGGCAACATCAGCCGAAGCCCTTCCATGAGAAGGCCATTCAAGTCAAGGCCGACGTGGCGGCCTTCCTTAAAATAATTGCCTCGGTCTGGCTGCATGACTCGACGCCGACCCACGGGAGGCGGCAGCCCGCGGCCGCGCCAACTCAGGTTTGCGTTTGCATGGGCCCCCTTTCCCTCATCTCAGGACGCGGTTCGGAACGGCCCGGAGACGTCAAGAGCGCGCGATCTGGGCGCGGCGCAGCGAACCCTTGACGGCGAGGACCGTTCTGGAATCTGAAACGCGAGGGAAAGGGAGCTGGCCCCGCCACCCAACGCATCCCTCACACGTTCTCGCCCACAAGCTGGCGCCCCGAGTTGGATCTCGGATCTCGTCCCACTGCCGTTGGCCCTGCCACTCCCTTCCGCCTCGCTTCCATCCGCACTCGAAGTGAGTCCCGTTGGACTCGGTGCTCATTGAGGTTCGTTTAGAAAAGGGCGCTGCCATCTGCGCTTCGGTCTCTGGCTGATCGCCAGCCTAGGGCTACGCCGCAGTCGCCCGGACACGGCGGATTTTTCCGCCGGGGAGTGCCAGGCTCCGGATTCGTGAGTACCAGTCTTCTCTCCACTCTATCCTTCGCTCGCCGGCTAAACTTTCCTTACCGCTCTGCTTTATCTCTCATGCGCATCTCCACCCGCTTCATGCCGCTGCGCGTTTTTCCGGCAAAGGCTCATACACCTCCCCGCTCACCCATAGCTTATGCAGCAACACCGCCAGCCGCCGCGCCACCGCCACTTTGGCCCGCTGTCGCCCGTTCTTTCCACCCCGCTCGCTCAGCTTCATCCCCCATCGCCGCAACTCGCAATCCGGTCCAAACGGGCCCAGAATATAATTCGCGCTCCCTATCAACAGCCGCCGCAGATATCCATTCCCCGCTTTGCTGATCCCCAGCTGCGGCGAGCTTTCCCCGGACTCATCCTGGCCCGGCACCAATCCCAGGAACGGCCCCACGTCCCGGCTGTGCCGGAACCGCCACCGATCCGCCACCGTCAGCACGAACGCCAGCGATGTGACCGGTCCCACTCCGCTCACCTGCCGCAGCAACTCCGTCTCGGGATATTTTCTTTGCGCCAGCTGCTCTACGTGCACGTCGTATCTCTCAATCTGTTCGCTCAGCGCAGCGATCTGCGACAACAACGGCAGTAACGCCGCCCGCAATCGCTGCGGAATCTGCTCCTCGGCTTGTCGTGCAAAGCTCCGCGCCGAACATCCCCTCAACCGTTCCCCCGTACTCTTCACCAACCCCCGCACCGTGTTGATCAGTTGCGTCCGTGCCCGCACCAGCGCATCCCGCGCCTGGATCACCGCCAGGTCCGCCTGCTGCTCCGCACTGCGGTGCCGGATCGGTCCCATGGAGTTCGGGTCCAGCCGCCCCGTGCGCGCCAGTTTCTCCGCATCCCTGCGATCGTTCTTCCGTTTGCAGGCATAAATCTGCGGGATCTTCCGCGGCTGTGCCACCAACGTTTCCGGCCCCGCTTGCTCGATCAGCCGGCTGATCCAACTCGAGTGCGTTCCCGTCTCCAACACCACGCGCGTGCTCGCGGGCAGCGCCTCCATCCACGGCTGCAGGCCGGCTGGCGTGGTCTTCAGTTTCCCTCTTTGGACCACCTCCGCTTCTTCATCCAGCACACAGTAGTGGCTGATCTTATCTCCCACGTCCAGCCCCACCGTCAGCCCCTCGCGCTGCACCCTCCATCGCCGACGCCCCAGATCGAACGTGCCTTGCGGGGCTTCCGCGCTTATTTGATTTCCTCTGTTTTGCTTCGCTTTGTTATCCTGTTTCACAGCCGGTCTCCTTATCTCTTGATTACACCTTACGAGTGCGTTGATCATCGCTAGCTTATGCGACGCGTGACCGGGGACCGGCCTTCTCATCTCATCCTGCGCTACAAAAGAAAATGCAGACGACAGGCGAAAGCCCGGATACCACGCAGGCACTCTGTCTGGCAGGATTGCCCGCCCCACACTGTTATCCTTGTCGTTTTATGTCCTCAGATTCCCAGTTCTGGCCCGCCCTCGTCTTGCTCACGCTGGCCGCCGCGATCGCCCTGCCGTTTCTTGCCGCTGGCCCCGCTTCACCGATCCGGTTCGAACTCAAGCCCATCCCCTTCCGGCTCGAGCATGCCGAGGTTAGAGCGCGCCACGTGCCGGCGACCATGGCCGGCGGAGTTGCTGTTTTCGACTACAACCGGGACGGCCGCCCGGACATCTTTTTCACCAACGGGGCCAATCTCGCCACGCTGCGCAAAGACGAACCGAAATATCGGAACCGGCTCTTTCGCAACGATGGCAATGGAATTTTTACGGACGTGACGGATAAAGCCGGACTCGCCGGCAACGGCTTCGACGGCGGTGTGGCCGTGGGCGATTACGATAACGATGGCTACCCCGATTTGTTCGTAGCGGGCGTCCACCACAACACGCTCTATCACAACAACGGAGATGGAACGTTTACGGATGTCTCGGCGAAGGCGGGAATCAACAAGCCAGACACGCAATTCGGACCGATGTGGGCCATCACGGGTGCTTGGGTGGATGTCAACAACGACGGGTGGCTGGACCTTTTCGTGGTCAACTACCTGCAATGGGATTACGCCACAGAACCGCTCTGTGACTACAAGGGTATAGCCGACTATTGCGCGCCGCGTTCCTACAAGGGCTTGCCCAACCAGCTTTTTCTGAACAAGGGCGACGGGACTTTCGAGGACGTGTCGGAGGCTTGGGGTATCCGCGCGCACGTGGGAAAGGGCATGGGCGCCGGCATGGCGGACTACGATCTGGATGGCCGGCCCGACCTTTTCGTGACCAACGACGCATCCTACAATTTTCTTTTTCACAATACGGGAGCCAAATTCGAGGAGCTCGCGTTTCAAAAAGGCGTGGCGCTGACAGAAGACGGGAATTTTGTATCTGGAATGGGGTTGGAT
>QHZE01000198.1 GCA_003225335.1 Acidobacteriota bacterium | reverse complement strand
CAAACCCGGGAAGGAATATTCCAAGGGTCGCCACCAGCGCGCCCGGAAGCCCACCCAGCAGATAGCCTATAAAAGTGGCGGTGGTGAAGACGGGCCCCGGCGTCACTTGACCAACGGCAACGCCGTCCAACAGTTGCGACTCGTTGAGCCAGTGCCACCGTTCGACAAGGCCGGCGCGCAAGAATGCCAGCAGCACATATCCGCTGCCAAAAAGTACGGAGCCGACTTTGAGGAAAAATAGAAAGAGCGGCGCCAGCCCGAACGGCACACCAACCGCCGCTCCGGCCATAGCCGTGCTTGACGTAATGAGGGCAGGCGGTCCGATTGCGACCAGCGAAAGAAGCGAGCCCTTCCCCTTCCTCATTTGACCACGGATCCATGTTGCGAAGGAGACGGCCAATCCGGAGCCAGAGAGAATGATGAGCTCATTGAACCCTAGGAAGCCGAAAGCTATTCCCGCCGCGCCGACGATCGCCAAAAGCTTTGTCTTGAGTGCCGCGCGGCCAAGTCCCCACAGGGCCTGCAGGACAACCGCGATAATGACAGGCTTCACCCCGTACAGAACGCCCGCGGCTTGCGGAAGCGCGCCGTAACGGACATAGACCGCAGCGACAACGGTGACGAGAAGCGCCGCCGGCAAGATGAAGCAGCTCCCTGCAACCAGGAACCCGGGCCATCCGGCCTTCCGGTTTCCGATATGGATCGCCATCTCGGTCGAGTTTGGCCCGGGAATCAGGTTGGTCGCACCGAGCAGGTCGAGAAACGCCTCGCGCGAGAGCCATCCGCGACGCTGGACGACTTCGTCTTCCATCATGGCGATATGCGCCGCAGGGCCGCCGAAGGCGGTCGCGCCCAATTTGAGAAAGAGGAGCGCCAGCTCTCCGAGCGAAACCGCCGGCGTTGCAGGCCCTGAGATCCCCGATTTCACACTGTGTGTATCACTCATGCAGAACCGCTTACAGTGCTGGCCAGGTGGTGCACACAAGGTTCACACCTGAGCCGCAACCAAGAGTATGGACGAAACCACAGATGAACACAGGGAACACGGCCAAGCCCTTTGCGCACTTCGCGTCTTCGCGGTTAATTCGGCCTCAGTTTCACCGCGAAGGCGCTAAGCGCGCAAAGGGAATCTGTACTATTACTACTAACCCGAAAATCCTTTGCTTTTTGCAAGGGATTTTTGTGCGTTCTCCTGGGAGCGCACGCATCCTGAGATTTTTTTTGGTTGCGGCTGGGCTGTGCTGTGTTCATCTGTGTTCATCTGTGGTTTCATTTTGTAATGTTTACGCAGACGAAAATTCTTTCCAGCTATCGGGGGGTGCGTCATGTTGAGACTGCTGCTGCTCTCGCTCGGGGGAGCACTGGGTACCGCGGCACGCTATGGCGTCAACGGCCTGATCTCAGAATGGCAATACCACGCCTGGTCTGCCGTCTTCCCGCTGGGTACGCTCATCGTCAATGTTTCGGGATGTTTTGCCATCGGGTTCCTTGCCGCCGTCTCAGGCCCTTCCATGGGTCGCATGTGGTTCTCACCGGAGTGGCGGGATTTTCTTATGATCGGGTTTTGCGGCGGATACACTACGTTTTCCAGCTACGGTCTCCAGACGCTCAACCTGGCACGCGACGGGGAATGGTTCTGGATTGCGCTCAACGTGGGGGGGTCCAACGTTCTCGGACTGCTGGCAGTGTATCTGGGTCGGGTTTGCGGTCTGCTACTGCAATCCGGTCTTCATGGAGGAATGTCATGAAGCTCGAAGGCGAAGGATGCTTGCTCCGGATTTACATCGGCGAGCTCGACAAATGGCACCACCAACCCCTTTACGAAGCCATTGTCGTCAAGGCGCGCGAGATGGGGCTGGCAGGCGCTACGGTTCTGCGGGGGCCCATGGGTTTCGGCGCGCACTCCCGCCTGCACACCGCAAAGATCCTCCGCTTGAGCGAGGACTTGCCCATCATCGTCGAGATCGTTGACAAGGAAGAGAAGATCAACGCTTTTCTGCCGGAGATGGACAGGATGGTGCGTGACGGGCTCATCACCCTGGAGAAGGTCCGCGTGATCAAGTACAGCGCCAACCCGCCTTGATTTCCCGTCACTTGGCCGCGTGGGAATCTGCGCCCAGGCGCCATCGGGATGCTGGCGCCACTCAGGGCAGAACTCGAAAGACTGCGCCGCGAGCGAGTCTCGCGGATTCCGGGGTGAGCGAGTTGGGCAAACGAGACCTCCATTGCCGGCGGGAAAGTCTATGTTGCCACACGGTCGGGAAGCCTGTATTGCATAGATGACGGCTGGCTGACGTGGGGCGCCCGGGCCTCGCACAATGGCCTGCCGAACTGACGACGAATCTGGCTGAACTCCAAACCTGGCTGAAGCAAGTATGGAGTTCAGGCTTTAGCCTGCACTTGAAAGGTCCGCCTCTTTTTGCGCTCTTCGCTGCCTTCGCGGTTAAATTAGGCGGAGTTTTCACCGCGAAGGCGCTAAGGGTTCCAGTCCTTGCCGGAGGTCATCCTCCACAGAGGCATCAGGTCGTTGAACGTTGTTTCAACCTCTTTCACGAATTGCGGTTTCGCCGCCTCTGCGGGCTTCATCTTCCGCCGAACGATCCACGCCTGCAGCCTTTCCCAGTCTTTGCCGTCCACGGGCCAGCCTTCGTGCTTTACCCATTCTCCCTTCTCGGTTGCGTGCCAGTAGCTTTCGTAATTCCTGCCCAGGCTCCTTGCCTGCGCGTCAAGCCAGGAGACGTTTGCGACGGCGCGCGGCCGCGTAATTTCTGCCAGAGGTCCTTTCCGCCGCTCTCCGTAGATGCGAAACCCTGCGGTGACTGCGTCCGGTGACACGCCTACGTAAAGCTGACCGGCCTCCAGCTTTTTCGGCGCGGCTTCGGAGAGGGTCAGATACATCTGAGCCCGGTACGGACTCTTGTCCTTGGCGAAGCGAATGTCCCGGTTGATGCGCGAGAAATTCTGGCCCGTCCGGCCGCCTGTATCGAACGCCGGATTGAGCTTCTTGACCGCCGGTGTCAGAGCCTCCAGCAGCCGTCGAAAGGGCGCGACAATGTGCGCTTCGTACCGGTCGCGGTTCTCATGCATCCATTCCTTCCGGTTGTTCTTCTCCAGATCTCTGAAAAAACGAAACGTCTCTCTGCTGAATATTGCCTTGTCTTCCGTCATCGTCTCTCCTCGATCCAGTGTATGCCCCTCCAAAACCGCTGAATGCTGGCGCGCCTTCCAGGAAACAAAACATTAACACAACCTTTCACCAAACTTGAGGACACGGTGATGTCACCCTTATGCAGGGAGCTGGAGAGGCAGAGAAAATGACAAATAGAAGTTAGAAATCCGGACAGCGAACTGCCATTTGTCATTTTTCATTGGTCATTGGTCATTTGTCATTTGACCGAAAGGGGCACGGAGCCACAGAGAATTCCCAAAAGCAGCTCTGTGTCCCCGTGTCTCGGTGGCCAACTCGTGTTATACCTCTAGTGCAAGCTGAAAATCTTCCAGGGAGGAACCGATGCAAAGCCGGTGGATAGTCAGGTCGGTCTTCGCTGTTGTCCTCGCGGCGACGTTCGGCGGCCCGCTGCGGGCGCAGGGACTCGAATACGTCAAAGCAAACTACACCAAGCATGAACAGTACATCCGTATGCGCGACGGCGTGCGCCTCTACACCACTGTTTATGTTCCGAAAGACCACTCCCGGTCTTATCCGATCCTCCTGAACCGGACGCCGTACAGCATCTCGCCCTATGGCGCCGATCGTTATCGCGCCGATATCGGCCCCTCCCCGCTGTTTGGCAAAGAAGGCTTCATCATCGTGTATCAGGACGTCCGCGGCCGCTGGATGTCCGAAGGAGAATTCGAACACGTGCGGCCGCACAAGCCGGTGAAGAGCGGGCCGCGCGACATTGACGAAAGCACGGATACCTACGACACGATTGAATGGCTGCTGAAAAACATTCCGCATAACAACGGCCGCGTGGGCATGTGGGGTATTTCCTACCCAGGCTTCTATGCGGCCGCCGGAATGATCGACGCGCATCCTGCACTCAAGGCCGTCTCGCCCCAGGCCCCGGTCTCCGACTGGTTTGCTTCAGACGACTGGCACCATAACGGAGCATTCCTGCTGGCCCATGCCTTCGGCTGGTTCTCCGGCGCCGGATGGCCGTTCACCAAGCCCACCACGGTCTATACGGGCCGCCCGATCGATCGCGCGCCAGACGACGGGTATGAATTTTTTCTCCGGCTAGGCCCTCTCCGCAACGCCAACGAGAAGTACTTCAAAAACGAGATGCCCTTCTGGAACGCCATGATGAAAAACGACAGCCGGAACGCCTTCTGGAAGGCGCGCAACATCCGGCCGCATCTGAAGAAGATTCAACCGGCGGTGATGACGGTGGGGGGCTGGTTTGACGCGGAAAACCTTTTCGGCGCGCTCGAAGTGTACCGGGCTGTCGAAGCGCAGAGCCCGGGCTGTGTCAACATCCTGGTCATGGGGCCATGGGTGCACGGGGGCTGGGCTTCCGGAAATGGAGACGCGCTCGGGGATGTTCGCTTTGACTCCAACACCGCCGAATTCTTCCGGGAGAAGATCGAGCTTCCGTTCTTCAACTACTACCTCATGGACAAGGAGAAGATGGAACTGCCCGAGGCCTACGTCTTCGAAACCGGTACCAACCAATGGCGCAAGTTTGACGCCTGGCCGCCGAAAAGGAAACCGGTGCCGTTCATACCCGGCCTCGCGCCCGGCATGGCCCAGCGTTACATGGTAGACGACCAGCGCTTCGCCGCGCGCCGCCCGGATGTGCTCGTCTATCAGACCGACACGCTCGAAGAGGACGTGACTCTCGCCGGCCCCGTAATTCCCTCCCTGCATGTCTCGACCACCGGCACCGACTCGGACTGGATCGTCAAGCTGATCGACGTCTATCCCGACCGGTACCCGGACGACAAAGGAGGGACGAATAACACTCTCGGAGCCTATCAGCAGCTGGTTCGCGGTGAAGTCATGCGCGGAAAATTCCGGAACGGTTTGGACGCGCCCGAGCCGTTCACTCCGGGCAAGCCGGCTAAAGTGGAGTTCGTCGTGTCCGACGTATTTCACACCTTCCGCCGCGGGCACCGCATCATGATTCAGATCCAGAGCACATGGTTCCCGCTTGTGGACATCAATCCGCAGAAGTTTTTGAACATCTACGAGGCATCTGAGGCGGATTTCCAGAAGGCGACACAGCGCATCTACTGTTCACGAAGCATGCCATCTCAAGTGAGAGTCGGCCTTTGGAAGCCGACAGGCCACGAAGCGCACTAAGTGGATTGCGGATTGCGGATTGCGGATTGGGAACTGAAAACCCGCGCCCGGCGTGTTTTCAATCCGCAATCCGCAATCGTCAATCCGCAATTGAAACGTCCATAGTTCAAAAAACATTAGCCGGAAATTCAAAATTTTGTTCCTTGCGGCGCGCAAAGGCGCCTGTGCCGAAAAACTCATACTTCACAACTTATTGGAATTAAGAGTGTTACAAGTCCACCGACCCCGGACTCTCCGGCTGGCACAGGACATGCTTAGTTATAACAGTGTTATTTCCCGTGATCCAAGCTCGGCCTCCGAACTCCAGGTCACGGTAGCAAAGGAGTATTCGCGGTCCCTTCCCGCGATGCCAGGGATCTCTGAAGCGATGCGTCCTGGATTTGGGACCGAGCTTGGCGAATGCGTTGTTGTCGAACAGGGCGGAAGCAATTCCGCCCTGTTTCATTTTTACGGTCAGGATTTACTCGTCCTTTTTTCACTGCGAGGGCACGGAGAAACACAGAGAGACCAGAGATTTTCCGTGCATCTCACTGTACTCCGGGGTCGCGAGAAAAAATGTAGCGCCGGCTTCCAGCCGGCAAGGGTCCTGTTGACCCAAAAGGAGTTGTCGAGGCTCAGATGCCGGCGAGACGCCGGCGCTACGACTTTTTTCTCACGACCCGTGCGTGGTGAATGCAAATTCGGGTCGGGCGTTTCACTTTGTTTCGGTGAAGATCTGGATATACGCGTCTTCCTTCAACTGGGCCACGAATCTCTGCAGTTCCGGGTTGAATTTTTGCCGCCAGAGTTGCGTTTGAATCTCTTGTTTGACCTCTTCCATCGGGACCAGCGAGGCAGCCTTCCGGGTATCCACGCGATAGATCACGTACCCCTCTTTTGTCTTCAAAGCAGGAGTAACCTCACTTTCCTTTACATCGGCAATGGCCCGCGCAGTCTCGGGATTCAACTTCGCGGTGACGTAGGTTCCGATACTTCCTCCTTTACTTGCGGTACGCCCTTTTGAATACTGGCTGGCCAGTGTTGCGAAGGACTCTCCCTTGAGGATCTGCTGGCGCACTTCATCGGCCTTGGTCTTGGCTTCGTCCTCGGCGCCCTCCACGGGAATCACAATCTCGCTGAGGGCGACCTCTTCGGGTTTCGTGAATTCCCGCGCATGTTCCCTGTAAAATTTTTCGATCTCTGTGGTGAGGACGGTGATGTGCGAGCCCACGAGCTCTTGAATCAAACCGTCGGTGATGATCTTTTTCCGGATCATCTCCCGGAACCCCGGCAGGCTCCTGCCCTGTTGGTTGAGAAGGCGCTCAAACTCCTGCATGTCCTTTACGTTGTTTTCCTTGCGCACCTTTTCGATGAATGCGGCGACCTGGATATCGACGTTGGCGGAAAAGCCGAGCTCCGTCGCCTTCTGCAAGAGCAGCTTCTCTTGAATGAGGGCGTCGAGCACATCCTTTTCGGCTTTTTTGATCTCTTCCTCCAACCGCTCACCGGAATATTTTGTTGCCAGATCCTCCCGCAGCTCCGCCATTTCCCGGTTCAAGTCGGAGAGGGTGATTATGTCATCGTTCACCTGGGCAACAATACGATCCACGACTTTTGCAGACCCACCGGGAACCGCTAAACAAAATGCGCATAGAGCCCCGAGGATGCTCTTCATGGCGAGATTGCTCCTTCGCCGGAGAAACGGTTCCCGAGATATTTGAAATCCAGATTCTCCAGATGAACCTTTACCGGTGTTTGCTTCATCAATGAATCCACTTCCCTGGCGATCAAGTCTCGCTCCCGTTGAAGCAGCAGCTTCTCCTGAATTTCGTCTTTGACTTCGTAAAACTGCTGCTGGTGCGCGAGTATCTTTTCTTCCAACAGAAAGATGTGATATCCGTACCTGGTTTGCACGATCGGGCTTACCATGGTCGGCGCCAGGCGAAAAACGACTTTTTCCAGATTCTCGGGAAGATCCCCCCTCTGGAAAGTTCCAAGATCGCCGCCGTCGGCCGCGCTGGGCGCCTTGGAATAGACGCGCGCAAGCTCGCCAAAGTTCTTATTTTTCTGCTGATTCAATGAGCTCAGGATTCTCTCGGCCCGGGCGCCATCGTCTACGAGTATCTCGCGCACATGAACGACGTCATTCCGCACGTAGTCTTCGAGATGTTGCCGGTAATACTCCTCGCATTCTGCTTCGCTGACCGTCACGTTCCTTAGAAGATAATCGCGCAGGTATTGCTGGATCTTCAGGCTTTCGGCCAAGCTTCGCTCGAGCTCAGCATCGGGGCCCGGAGCGCTTGGCGGCCCCGATGGCTTCGGGTTTTCTACTGCGATTCTGGCCATCGTGGACTGCACCATCTGCGGGTTCGGCTCGACCCGCAACCGTTCCGCCCGGAGCAGCAGCAGCCTCTCTTCAACAAAAGTCTCCAGCAAGTTGGACTTTACCCGGTCCGCCTTGTCAGGATCGCGAAAATCGCTCAACCGGCTGTCGAAAAACCTCTGCAGGTCGCTCTTGGTAAATACCTTGTCCGCGATCACGACTGCGGCCGTTCCATGATCCTCTCCCCAGAGAACACTTCTGCCTCGTTCTGCGAGACCGCAGCCCGCAAGCACCAGGATCGCCGGAGTTGCAATCAGATATGCGCGCATCCGCAAAGATTACATGATACCGGATGCCCACGGTAATGTCATTTGTTCGGATTCGGGTGCAATTAACAGGATCTACAGGATTGTGCAGTCTGGGGAAGTTCACGCAACGGTGCCAGAAAGCAGAGCCAAGTCTCGTCCATTCTCCTATCCCGTCCATCCTGTTATCCTGTCTCCACGCTTTTCATCCTGTGATCCTGTCGGAGCGATAGTGCGAGTCAAATTTTTAGGCGTCACAGGCGCGTGTCAATAGCCCGGCCGTGAGACTCTGAAAATTTGTATTTCGAACCGATGGCATCCAAATCGCAGTGATCGCTTTCGTGAAATTCGTGGAATTCGTGGCCAGCAAAAAACCCCACGAATTCCACGAATTAACACGAATTAGGTTCTCCACAGTTTCTGAGAAAGTCAAAGGCCGCATGAATTGACTCGCACTTCTAATTACACCCTGTTCGGATTGTTCGGAGTTCAACCCTTGCGCGGCGGACAGAGAAAATCTCATCTCTGTGCCTCCGTGGCTCTGTGGCTAAAAATTGGATTTCAAAAAACACGGGGTCACCGGGGGCAACGGCTCAGCTCTTCATAGAGATAGACTGCGGACTTCATGCCTTTGTACCAGTCATCGAGGCAGAGACTTTCATTTTCGGAGTGAGCGTTGCAGATCGGGTCTTCGACGCCCAGGAGCAAAGCTGGAGCGCCGCCCAACTCGCGCGCAAAAGGTTCTACAAAGCCGATAGTCCCACCCGCGCCGATGAACACCGCTTTGCGTCCGTATCCTTTTTGCAGAGCGCGCGCCGCCGCTTCGAAAGCAGGGCCTTCCGGATTGGTGGTCCACCACGGGACCGCCCCGAGAGGTTTTACCGTGACCTGCACCCCCCATGGGGGGTTGGCGGCGAGCCTCCGGACGAGCAGCTTCAGCATTTTGTCTGCGTCTTGATTCGGGACTATGCGGACCGAGACTCTGGCTCGCGCCGAATCCACAATCTGGTTGGAGGAACCCCTGATAGGGGAGGCTTCGAGGGCGATGACCGTCAAGGCAGGACGCGTCCACAACCGCTCGTAAACCGTGTATTGTTTCTCTCCGTTCAGCTTAAGGCCCGTTACCAATCCGCCGTCTGTTCGAAACGACTTTTCGTTGAAGGGCAAGGTCCTCAGACGCGCGCGCTCGCGCGCGGTGAGTTTTCGGACGTTCTTGTAGAACCCCGGGATGTCAATCGTCCCATCTTCCTTGAGCAGTCCCCCCAAAATCTTGGATATCGCTATTACCGGATCCGGCACCGGTCCACCCCACATGCCGGAATGCAGGGGATGGTCCAGGGAGCGCACCTCAATTTCCGCCGCCACTTCCTGTATTTGCGCAAAAACGCCCCCAAATGCTCCGAACCAATCTCCTCTTCTCCCTCCACCAGGAACTTCACGTTGACGGGGAGTGACCCGTGCGTTTGAAGATATGCATCAATGGCTGCGATGTGGACCATGACCCCGGCCTTATCATCCACCGAGCCCCGGCCGTAAAGCCGTCCGTCCCTCCTCAGCGTTGGCTCAAAAGCCGGACTCAGCCATTTCTCATCCCTTCCCGGAGGCTGGACATCGTGGTGGCCGTAAAGCAAAACCGTGGGGGCCCCTTTGGTGCCTAGCCACTCGCCGTAGGCGTAGGGGTGCACACCAGGGACTGTAAGCATCTTAACATTTTGAAGACCCGCTCCCCGCATGGCATTGCAGGTCGCTTCAGCCGAGCGCAAAACCTCCTCCACCGGGTAACCTTCGGCGCTAACGCTGGGGATACGCACAAGCTGTTCCAGAATCTCACGGTAACGGTTTTTGTTCGTCTCTATGTAGCTCAGCACCTTCTTGAGATCATAGTCGCCGGTCGTTGGCGTGACCATGGGCACGTCCTTTCGCTAAAAGTTGCCCTAGCATATCCAAGGCAACCCCATTGCACAACTTTAAGCTCATGAAAATCACGTTTGAAGTTCACCCGTTAGCCTGTCCAGCACCCGAGCAGGCTAAAGCCTGAACTCCGAACGTCGGCCCGCGAACTCATTTGTGTGAGCATGAAGTTCAGCCTTTAGGCTGCCCAGAGCCCGAGCAGGCTAAAGCCTGAACTCCGAACTAGGCGAATAGATTTTTTCGCAACTTCTGACGGATCAGCGCTGGTACACTTCTACGGTTGCTCGTTCAGGGAAACGTTCCCTAGGAGTGCTTGTCGGATGGAAGCGTGACCGAAGGCGCATCTGGAAAGAGAGGAAGAGACTGTGAAGCAGCCAAACGGACGTTTAGGTATCCTGGTCGGAGGCGGACCGGCGCCCGGCATCAACGGCGTCATCAGCGCCGCCACCATTGAAGCGGTCAACGACGGCTTGGAGGTCGTGGGGATTTACGATGGCTTCCGCTGGCTCATGCGTGGCGACACGACGCACGTGATCGAGCCGCTGACGATAGACAGCGTTTCCCGCATCCACTTCAAAGGGGGCTCGATTCTGCGCACCGCGCGCGACAACCCGACGGGCAATGAGGAGCTCGCGCGCGTCACGATTGAATCCTTGCTCCAGCTGGGTATCCGCTATCTGATCACGATCGGCGGCGACGACACCGCCTTCGTGGCGGCCGAGATCTGCCGCCTGGCCGAGGGAAAGATCCGCATTGCTCATGTTCCCAAGACGATTGACAACGACATCCCGCTGCCGGGCAACATGCCCACCTTCGGCTTCCAGACCGCGCGGCACCTAGGCACCGAACTGGTCCTCAACCTCATGGAAGACTCGCGCACCACCAACCGCTGGTATTTCGTGGTGGCAATGGGGCGCAAGGCTGGACACCTCGCCCTGGGCATCGGCAAGGCAGCGGGCGCCACGTTCATCGTTATCGGCGAGGAGTTTCCGCAGCAGCGCCTCGCTCTCGACGACGTGTGCCGCGTGCTGGAGGGGGGGATCTACAAGCGCCGCGCCAGGGGGCACGACTACGGGGTAGCCGTCATCGCCGAAGGCGTGGGCGAGAAGATAGACCCAGAGGAGTTGCGTAAGATACCCGGGGTGCAAATCGAGGTGGATCCGCACGGGCACATCCGCCTCGCCGAGGTGCCCTTGGCCATGATCCTCAAGCGCCGCGTCAGCGAACGCCTCAAAAAGCGCGGAGACAAAATCACCGTTGTCGACAACACCTTAGGCTACGAGCTGCGTTGCGCCGACCCCATCCCGTTCGACTGCGAATATGTGCGCGACCTGGGCTACGGAGCGGTACACTATCTCCTGCATCACAATGGACGGCGCGCCGTCAAGCACGGCGCCTTGGTTTGCCTCGAGCGGGGACGGCTGGTGCCGATCCCGTTTGACGAGTTGCGCGATCCGGAAACCGGGCGCACTCGAGTGCGTCTCGTGGACATCCACACAGAGTCTTACGAGGTCGCGCGCAAATACATGATCCGCCTGAAACGGGAGGATCTGGAGAACCCGGAGACCTTGGAATCCCTCGCCAAGGCGGCCAACATGGCCCCCGAAGCGTTCTGTGCCGAGTATGGGCAGACTGTGGGTCTGACAGGCTCGCAGCATCAATCGGCAGGATGACAGAATCCAACCTCGGGGAAAGAGTTTGACGCCAGAAAGACTTGCCACGAATTTCACGAATTGCACGAATTCTTTTGGTCACAGACCCGTGCATGGCGTTAGACCCAGGTTAGATCAAGGTTAGATCCCCACTTCCCACGGGCGAGGCGCCCGTGCCACGACCTGGTTAGGGAGGATGATGCAAGGGTCCCGCAGACCCGCCCCCCTGTTTTCGCGTAATTCCCGAAATTCGTGGCAGTTTTTCCGTGTCTCTGTGGCCAAAAATCTTGTCAAGCGTGTCCATCCCGTCAATCCTGTTATCCCGTCGATACAAATCCCGTTATCCTGTCAAATCACACGGATCTGATCGAAGACCTTGTGGATCGAATCGAAGAGGGCGACCGGAGCGGGGGACCCTACCTCAATGGCCAAAACGCCCTGAGGAGAGAAGCTGATCTTCTTGTTGCGTGTGACCAGACGCATCAATTTTTCCGGCTCCACCCTGGACTGCTCGCTGAACCGGAAAAAGACCTGGCTTCGGTTCTTCTCGATGGACTGGATTTGAAGCGCCAGCGCCTCCTGGCGCAGCCGAGCGTAACGGAAGAGGTTCTCGACCGGCTCCGGATATTTGCCGAAGCGATCGAGCATCTCATGCTGCAGGGCTCGCAGCTCGTCCGGATCCGCCGCTGAAGATATCCGCTTGTATATCCTCAAGCGCCGGCTGGAATCCGGGATGTAGCTCTCCGGGATCCGGATGTCGAGATTGAGATTGATGCTCGTCGAAATTTCTTCCGCCGGTCTCTGCCCTTGCTGCTCCTGAACCGTCTGCTCGAGCAGACGGCAGTAGAGCTCAAAACCCACCGCGTCGATGTGACCGTGCTGCTCCGCCCCCAGGAGATTCCCCGCGCCGCGTATTTCCAGGTCCATAGCCGCGACGCGGAAGCCGGTGCCCAGGTCGCTGAATTCCCTAATGGCGGCCAGGCGCTTGCGCGCTATGCCGGTAAGCGTCTCCTCCGAAGGAATCAGAAGGTAGGCATACGCGCGCCGGTCGCTGCGTCCGACTCGCCCGCGCAGCTGGTAAAGCTGGGAGAGTCCGTAGAGGTCCGCGCGATTGATGATGATCGTGTTTACCCTGGGAATGTCCAGGCCGTTCTCGATAATGGTGGTCGCCACAAGAACATCCAGTTCATCCCGGACGAAGCGCAGCATTACGCGCTCCAGCTCCCGTTCCGACATCTGGCCGTGGGCGATCCCTACCCGGGCCTCCGGAATCAGCTGCTGGACCAGGGCCGCTGCCGATTGAATCGTCTCCACACGGTTGTGGACGAAATAGACCTGCCCCTTGCGCGCCAGCTCCAGCTCTATCGCCGAACGGATGACGTCCGGGCTGTACCTCAATACAGAGGTCTGAATTGCCAGGCGGTTCTTGGGCGGGGTCTCGATGGTGGACATGTCGCGCAGACCCAGGAACGCCATGTTCAGCGTGCGGGGAATGGGTGTCGCCGAGAGTGTGAGAACATCGACTTTGGTCTTGAGCGCCTTCAACCGTTCTTTGTGCGTTACGCCGAAGCGCTGCTCTTCGTCAACGACCACCAACCCCAAGTCTTTGAACACGACGTCCTTGGAAAGCAGCCGATGGGTGCCGATGACGATGTCCAGGCGGCCCGTCTCCAGGTCTTCGAGTGTCTCTTTCTGTTGCCTGGGGCTGCGGAAGCGCGACAGGAGTTGGATGCGCACCGGGAATGCAACGAAGCGCTGCTTGAAGGTGTTGTAATGCTGGAACGCCAGAACCGTGGTGGGAGCAAGCACAGCCACTTGCTTGGCATCCATGACGGCCTTGAAAGCCGCCCGCATGGCCACCTCTGTCTTTCCGTATCCCACGTCTCCGCAGAGGAGGCGGTCCATGGGGCGGGAATTTTCCATATCGCGCTTGACCGCCTCGATGGCGTCGATCTGGTCCCGTGTCAATTCAAACTCGAAAGCATCTTCGAACTCTTGTTGCCAGGTCGTGTCCTGGCTGAACGTAAAACCCTGCACCCTCTGGCGCTCGGCGTATAGCCGCAGCAGCTCACCGGCCATATCGCGCATCGACTTCTTGATCCGGGCCTTGGTCCTGGCCCAACTCGTCCCTCCGAGCCGGTCCAGCGCGGGCTTCGCGCCGCCAACGCTGGTGTATTTCTGGATCAGGTCGAGGCGCTCCACGGGCACGTACAGCTTGGCGTCATCCGTGTAGGTGAGCAAAACGAACTCTCGCGCTCCATCCTGCAGCTGGAGGTTGCTGAGGCCCTGGAACTGGCCAATGCCGTGCTCGATGTGAACCACATAATCGCCGGGCTTCAGGTCCCGGAAGTCTGATAGAAAGAGCTGCCGCTGGGCGCTCTTGGAACGCCGCGGGGCCGGGCTGACTTCGAACTCATCGAAAACGTCGCACCCCGTGAGGACGCGCAGACCCGAGGCAGGCAGATAGAACCCGTCATGCATGAATCCGACGCCCACGAGGACGGCGCCTTCGGACGTCAGAGCGCTGTCGTCATGGCCGTCCTCGGAGCGGCACAGATGGGAAGGGACCCCGTATTCCAGCAGGACGTCCTTCATTCGCTCCGCGCGCCCAAGGTTGGAGAAGAGGAAAACCAGCTGCTCCCCGGCCTCCAGAGACTTCGTCAACTCGGCGATCAGCGCGCGAACGTTTCCGTGATAGTTGCGGGTGCTCTGCGCGGAGACAAAGACCGTGGAGCTTGCCTCACTCTGCTGGACGCTCAACTCCTCCACTTCCGTTCTTGGAAATCGTTCCAGGCGCCCGCTGAACTCCTCCGCCGTCATGTAGATCTTGTCGGGCGCGAGTACCGGCTTGCAGGCTTCGATGCGATCGACATAACGCTCGTATAGCTCGGCGTGATGTCTGGCAATCGTGTCTTCCAGCACATCGCGGTCGTTGACGACAAGCCGGAACCCGCTGAGATAATCAAAGAGCGAGTGCTCCAAGGGCGCGACCGCGGGCAGCAAGAACTCGAAGGCGGCAAAGGGCTCACCCTGGCGGGCGAGCGCCAGTTCTTCCTCGAGATGCGGGAGAAAAGCGGGGCTCCACTGGCGGGGCGCCTCGTCCGCCCAGCGCTTGAATGTGCTGGAATCGGGGCAGAATTCGCGCATGGGCAGCACCTGCGCGCGCTCAACCGATGCGACGGAGCGCTGCGAGTCCACGTCGAAGGTACGCAGGGATTCGAGCTGGTCGCCGAAAAACTCCAGGCGCACCGGATGTTCCATCTGCGGCGAGAACAGGTCGAGGATTCCTCCACGCAGGGAGAACTCCCCCGGCTCCGTGACCGGATCGTCCTCCACGTAGCCTACGTCGTGCAGATGCCGGCGGAGCAACTCCGGCGGGAAGTCCTCCCCTGTCTTCAATTCGAGGCAGTACGACAGAAAATGCTGCGGGTCCGGCAGCCGGACCGAGGCGCCCCGTGCCGAAGCCACCAGCACTCTCGGCCCGTCCTGCAACAGCTGCCACAACGCCTCGGCGCGCGCGGCGGAAACCTCCGGGTGCGGCGACAATCCGCGGTAAGGGTCTACTTCCGGGCTCGGAAAATGGACCACGGGAGGAGCCTGAGATGCGAGGACTCGCAGAAGATAGCGAAGCTCCCGAGACAGATTCTGGGCATCTTTGTTGTTGACGGCGAAGACTGCCACGGGGCCGTGTCCGGCCAGGATCACTTGAGCTATCGCGAGTGCCCTGGCCCCGCCGGTAACTCCCGAAATCGTGAGGTCGCCGGTCCCCTCGCGCACGCGTGCCGCCAGCTGTTTGAGCGCGGGGGTTTCCAGCGCGTTCTGCAGAACCGCCTCGAGCGCATTTACCCTGGCAGTAATCCCGGTAACCATTGTTGGTCTCGATCAGATCAAGCCGCGGAAACTCGGTGTCCCGGCGCGGCAAGACCGCAGCCAAGAGTATGAACGAAACCACCGATGAACACGGATGAACGCGGATCTATGTTCATCTGCACTACTAACCCGAAAATCCTTTGCTTTTTGCAAAGGATTTTTGTGCGTTCTCCTGCGAGCGCACGCATCCTGTTCACCACGAAGACACGAAAACGCGAAGAATCGCAAAGGATTTCTTCGCGTTTTCGTGTCTTCGTGGTGAGATTTCTTTGGTTGCGGCTTTGCTGATCCGTGTTCATCGGTGTTCATCTGTGGTTTCATTTTGTGCAATTTACGCAAACGAAAATTCTTTCCGGTCGGCGAAAGGATTTTCGGGTTAGCAGAGGCTCTGGGTCTCGCCTAGGGCTTACTTCCAAATCCCTTGACGATCCTGTTGATGATGCCGCTTGTCGAGATCCCTTCGGTTAGAGGAATGTTTCGGACGATTCCTCCGGCGTTTTCCACCGTTTCCCGGCCCACTATTTTCGAAATCTCCCAATCGGCTCCTTTGATAAGCACGTCAGGCACAAGCGCGTCGATGACTCGCTGGGGGGTGAGGTCGTCGAAGACTACCACGTAGTCTACGCATGCCAGCGCCGAAAGAATCTCCGCTCTTTCCATTTCAGGAACAACGGGACCAGTGAACGCGCTTGATGGAGATACCGCACGTGCCCCACATGCAGGAGGTCAAAACAACCGTTCGTGAAGACCAGTTTCTTACCCTGATCGCGGAGTTGCCGCCGTATCTTGACCATCTCGTCAAGACTCTTGATCTTCCCGGAAGTCATCGCCACGTGAAAGCTTACTGCGAAGGACTGTTGATTCTCTGCGTCTTCGCGTTTTGGTGGTAAAAAACAGCACCCACTTCACCACGAAGACGCGAAGACGCAAAGAACTTGGGAAACAAACTAAGTATCTGATTTCATAAATACGGCAACGTATTCCGCCCCAGCGGGACGAAGGGAGCCCCTGCCGGGGCGCATTCCTTTATTGAAACATTCCGGGGGTTCGCTTTCGCTCACCCCCGGCTAAGCTGCCAGCGCCCTTCCAGGGCGCCTGGCTATCTCGAAAAATACGTTACCGTATTTATGAGATCAGGGACTAAGGGCGGAGCGAGTCAAAGTGGGCCGCAAGGCGGGCGGCGGCTTCAGTGACGGCGCCCCGGTCCTCCCCCTCTACCATGATGCGGGCCAACCTTTCTGTGCCCGAGTAACGCATCAGGATGCGGCTTCTAGGTCCCAGTTTCTCCTTGTAGAATGCTTCCGTCTCTCTGAGGCCAGGGATTTCATCGAACGGCACTTTGGAGCGCACGGGAACGTCGCGCAAGACCTGAGGGAAGCGTCTCATCGCACCCCACAGGTCTTCCATCCCCGCCTTTTGCTGTCGCAAGACCTCGATAACTTTAAGCGCAGTCAGCAGCCCGTCCCCCGTTCGGGCAAGCCGCAACAGGATCACATGGCCGGACTGTTCACCGCCTACCATGGCGCCCAGGCGCAGCATTTCCTCCAGGACGTAACGGTCCCCCACGGAGGTGCGCACCAGACGAATGCCGAGACTCTCCAAGGCAACTTCCAGACCCAAGTTCGCCATCACGGTACCGACGACTACACGAGGTCCACCCTGAAAATCACTGAACCTGCCCAGGAGGTAAAGGACGTCGTCTCCGTCTCGGCGCACTCCGCGGCTGTCCACAAACATGGCGCGATCCGCATCGCCGTCGAAAGCAATCCCCAAATACGCTTTGAAGTCCAAGACTTCCTGCTGGAGCCTCTCGACGTGCAAGGCTCCGGCCTTGCGGTTGATATTGTGTCCGTCCGGCTCGCAGTGGAGGGCCCGAACCTCGGCTCCGAGCGCGCGAAAGAATTCGGGCGCAATGGCGGAGAGCGCGCCGTGAGCGCAATCTACCACGAGGCGAACGCCTTCAAGACTGCAGTCCGGGGAAACGCATTGACGCAGAAAGGACGAGTACAGCCGGCAGTATTCCGGAACGCTTGCGAGCAGCGCCGCTCCAGTGGCGGCAGATTCTGGCGGCGCTGTCAGTGAAGACGAGGCAATTCTGCGCTCCAGATCTTCCTCGACGTCGTCGTTGAATTTCATTCCTGTGGAGGCGAAAACCTTAATCCCATTGTCCCGGTAGGGATTGTGCGATGCGCTGATCATAATTCCCGCGTGGGCTCCGGTTTTGGGAGTGAGAAAAGAAATGGCCGGGGTCGAAATGACGCCGCAAAGCTCGGGAAGTCCGCCAGCTTCCTGGATGGCGCGCCGCAGTACAACCTCCAACCATGGTCCCGATTCTCGGGTGTCGCGGCCAATGAGGATGTGCGGGCTCGGAGCCAGGTGGCGCAGGTACTCCGTGAGGCAGTAACCCACTCGATACACCGTGTCCCGATCCAGGGGCGGTTTGCCGGCGATGCCACGGATTCCGTCTGTCCCGAAGAGAGCAACCATCAGCTTTTTTCCATCCGGTGGAGTGTCACGAGGGAAGGATGCACATCCTCGACCTTTATTCCGGGCTGCATGGGATGTGCAAAGGAGATGTCGGGTCTCACTTTTACCACGGGCAGCGTCAAATCGACCTTGCGCGCGGAAACGGTGGCGTTGAAATCCGCGGCGGTCAGGACGCCGGCGAACGTCTCCGGCACCAGCACTTGAATGGACACCCTCGACGGAGTGACGATCAGGGACGTGTCGTCCGGGAGCACGGGGACTTCGTGGATCGTGATGCGCCTGCGGCGCGCTCCGATCTCCACCTTTACCTCTACCTGCGACGGCGGAGAGCTGTGGATCAGGCTATCCTTTATGTTGAGGTTAGCCAGGAGATGCACCGACTCGCGTTTTCCTTGGATGGACAAAGCCTCGGTCATGACTTCGCTAACCTTTTCGACGCGGGTCCAGGGCCCTGTGATGGTGGTTCTCGGGGGAGAGTGCGCAATCTCGTACACTTCGAATCCCGCCGCGGGCTCCCCGGTCACCACGGCAAGGATCGGCACCTCCTTGGACGCTGTTTTCTCGAGGGTCAGATGCACACGAGCGGGATGAACCGCCAGCACTTCCAACACCAGGCCCCGTGGAAGACGCAAATTCTCGGTTCCCAGCGGGATGATGTGCTCTCCTTCATCCGCGTCAGACAGGTCAATGACGCAAACGGGAACGGACTCGCCAAACCACACGCTCGGACCGCCTCCACGATAGGTCACCTGTACCGACTGGGGCTGCTCGCTGGTAATTACAAAGTTGCGCCGCAGGTTGTGAGTCTCGACCGGCACGCTGATCGTCTTTTCCGTGGCGGGATCTCCATGGACCGCAAACCATAGCGTTACGGCAAGCAGGAGGGAAATCACCTTCAGTCCCCAGTTCTCGAGAACAACGTCCTTGAGGTCCCTCATACTGGTTCTTCCGTCTCGCGCAACGGCTCAGGAATGCGCGCCGAGTGTCCCTCCATCACGCTCTCCAGCAAACTCCGCAGCTGCGTTCCGTCCAGGTTTCGGGTGATCTTGCCCCCAATGGCAGCGGAAATGATTCCTGTCTCTTCCGAAACGATCACCGTAAGGGCATCGGTCTCCTCCGTAATCCCGATCGCCGCGCGATGGCGGGTCCCGAGTTCTTTACTCAGATGAGGGTCTAGAGTAAGGGGAAGAAAACACCCTGCCGCCACGATGCGGTTGCGTTGGACGATCACTGCACCATCATGGAGGGGGGTGTTCGGGCTGAAGATCGTAACGAGAACGTCGTAGGTCAGGATGGCGTCCAAGGCGATCCCGCTTTCTGCATAGTTCCTCAGTCCGATGTCACGTTCCACCACGATTAGGGCGCCGATCCTCTTCGAGGCCAATGTGGTCGCTGCCAGGATGATCTCTTCGTAGCCTTCCTTGCTCCCCCGGCGGCGATGCCGGGGGATCAACGGTGTCTTACCCAGGCCTGCAAGGCCGCGCCTGATCTCACTCTGATAGAGAACGATGATCGCAAAGACGATATACGTAAGCAGATTGGTCAGAAGCCATTGGACCGCCGTGAGATGGAAAAACCGAGTCGCGTAGTAGAAGAGCAGGAGCACAATGATCCCGTAGGTCATCTGCGCTCCCCGAGTTCCGCGCATCAGAAGGAGGACGCGGTAAATGAAATACGAGACCAGCCCGATGTCGATAGCATCACGAAGATCAAAATGTGTAACCCGGAGAAATTGGAGTATCGATTCAAAATACGCAGTCACGCTTCCGACCTTTCGCTGGCCAGCGCGTCCATGAACGCAGCGACATCGCGCATGGCGGCTACGTCGTGCACGCGTACGATGTGCGCCCCGTACATAATAGATACCGCGACGGAAGCCGCGGTACCAAAAATTCTTTCTCCAGCGGGACGATTGAGGAGTGTTCCTATGAAGGACTTCCTCGAGGTACCCACCAGGAGGGGGAAGCCAGCCTTAGTCAGGCGGTTCAGGTTACGGAGTATTTCCAGGTTTTGACTTACGGTCTTACCGAAGCCGATGCCAGGATCCAGAATTATTTTATCGGAAGAGACACCCAACTTTCTAGTCCTAGCGACAGCCTCCACCGACCATTTTTCAAGCTCGGCGACAATGTCGGGGCTGGGCGGCAGGAGTTGCATGTTGCTCGGCCGGCCTCGCATGTGCATGAGGACAAGCGCGGCGCCGAAACGGGCTGCGAGCGGACCAATCCCCGGGCTTTTGTTGAGAGATGTGACGTCGTTTATTATCGCTGCGCCGCGCTCCAGCGCCGCTTGCGCCACCTCTTCTTTGGAAGTATCAATCGACACAGGAAGAGGATAGCTGCCGCGAAGTCCCTCCAGTACGGGGACGATTCGGCGCATCTCCTCTTCCGCTGTCACCCCCTCAGACCCTGGCCGCGTGGATTCACCTCCAAGCTCGAGGATGTCCGCACCTTCGTCAGCAATCTCCCAGGCACGCTTGACTGCATCCGCCAGCTTGAAATAGCGGCCTCCGTCGGAAAAGGAGTCCGGAGTAACGTTCAGCACGCCCAGGATCAGCGTGCGCGGACCGAGTTCAAGAACACGGTCCCTTAATGGGATCCGAAAATGCTCTCGGGGGTACATTCAATTGAGTGGTTTGGAGTTCAGGCTTTAGGCTGCCGCTTTTACAAAACAGGCAAAGTTGTGGTCTTTCGCTCCGGAGCGGGAGGAACTTAGCCAGGGGTGAGTGCTTTTTTGGGAAACCCTGGAACCCGTCCCTACGTGACCAACGCGCCCCGGCACCGGCAGGGGCGCGGGGAGGTCCTGCAACCCCTGCCGGGGTGGTGCGTATCGTTGTTCCTCCTCTACCCAGAGGGGTTCGCTTCGCTCACCCCCGGCTAATTTCCTTTCGCCCCGCTGGGGCGGAATACGTTACCGTATTCATGAAATCATGTACTTAGTTTGGTCCCTGAGCAGGCTAAAGCCTGAACTCCACGTAAGTCCAAGCGCGATCAGGTTTGGAGTTTTTTGGCCCCCGGGCAGGCTAACGCTAGGCTAAGGCCTGAACTCCAAACGACGACTCAAAGGTCGAAGCAGAGAAAGTCTAGGCGGGCGCGGGCTTTCCCTTGGGATTGATCAGCTGCGGCAACGAAGGCTGGGTTCCCGGAACTTTTTCCTTTACCGGCCGTCCTTCGGAATCGATGTCGGCAGCGGCGGGCCTCTTCCCCTCGAGATTAACACCCTTAATGCATGCGTCTATTTCCTCGCCATTCAGGGTTTCGAACTCGAGCAGAGCCTCCGCGAGGCGAATCAGAGAGTCCCGATGCACCTCCAGGATGGTGTAGGCGCTGCGGTATCCTTCTTCCACGATTCGCTTCACTTCCTGGTCGATCTTTATCGCAGTGTCCTCGCTGTAGTCCCGGTGCTGGGCGATCTCACGTCCCAGGAAGATTTGTTCTTCCTTTTTTCCAAACGTGAGCGGTCCCATGACCGGGCTCATCCCCCACTCTGTCACCATTTTGCGGGCTCGTTCCGTAGCGATTTCGATGTCGTTGGCCGCACCCGTAGTTTCAGTGCTGAGGAAGATCTTTTCCGCGCAGCGTCCGCCCATGAGAATGGTGATCTGACCCTCCACAAACTCCTTTTTGTAGTTGTGCTTGTCCGTCTCCGGCAATTGCTGCGTGAGGCCGAGGGCCATCCCTCGCGGAATTATCGTTACCTTGTGGAGCGGATCGGCACCCGGAACCATGTAAGCAACCACGGCGTGCCCGGCTTCATGATAAGCGGTGACCCTTTTGTCCTCTTCGGTAATGACCATGGACTTGCGCTCTTTCCCCATGAGCACCTTATCCTTGGCCCCCTCAAAATCCGTCATGATCACAAACTTGCGGCCATATCGCGCTGCATTGAGAGCCGCCTCGTTCACCAGGTTTGCGAGAGCAGCCCCGGAGAATCCCGGCGTGCCGCGTGCCACCACGGAAATGTCTACGTCATCGCCCAAGGGTATCTTCCTCGTATGCACCTTGAGGATGCCTTCGCGTCCACGGATGTCAGGGAGTGGGACCACGACTTGCCGGTCGAACCGCCCCGGTCGCAGGAGAGCGGGATCAAGGACGTCGGGCCGGTTGCTGGCCGCAATGAGAATGACGCCATCATTAGACTCGAATCCGTCCATCTCGACCAGCAACTGGTTCAATGTCTGCTCACGCTCGTCGTGACCTCCGCCAAGACCGGCGCCACGATGCCGTCCCACAGCATCGATCTCGTCGATGAAAATGATGCAGGGAGCATTCTTTTTTCCCTGCTCGAAGAGGTCGCGGACCCGGCTGGCTCCAACGCCGACGAACATCTCCACGAAATCGGATCCGCTGATGGTAAAGAAGGGAACGTTGGCTTCACCCGCGATAGCGCGCGCCAGAAGGGTCTTTCCGGTACCGGGAGGTCCCATAAGGAGCACGCCTTTGGGGATCCTTCCCCCGAGTTTTTGGAATTTCTGGGGCTCCTTTAAAAACTCGATAATCTCTGTCAGCTCTTCCTTCGCCTCCTCAACTCCAGCGACGTCTTTGAAAGTGACCTTCTTCTGCTGGCTGGACATGAGCCGGGCACGGCTCTTCCCAAAAGAGAGTGCCTTGTTCCCGCCGCTCTGCATCTGCCGCATCAGGAAGATCCAGAACCCTATCAGCAGGATGAAAGGCAGCCACGAGGAAAGAAAAATATACATGAAGGACGAGTTGGTAGACTTCTCCAGCTTTACGGTCACGCCGTTCTGATTTAGTTCCTGGGCCAGTTTGAATCCGGCATCGGCGGGGATGACGGTCTTAAACTTCTTGCCGTTTATGTCCTCCCCCTCCATGTCTTCTCCCATGATCTTGACAGACCTGATCTTCTTTTCTGTCATCTCTCTGTAGAAGGTGGTAAAGTCCTTTTCCTCATGGCCGGCATCCCGCACGTTGTAAAACAGTTGCCATAACAGGACCAGCGAGACAACTACGGCCAGCCAGACCAGGATATTCTTTAAATTGGTACTCAAGGTATTACTGTCCTCCGTGATGCGGAATCAACTCGCGTATTATACCAGAGAGAGCGCGCGCCCCTCAAACACTGATTCGATCCGCCTCTGTTGCCTCAGTTACGTGGAGTGGCTACTGAATTAGGACCCGGATCAAACACTGAACTGAATCAAATTGATCCAAAAAAGATCCGCGTGCATCCGCCTATTCTGACGGGATAACGAGTTGGCCAGGATAACCGGATTGACAGGTCTCATGCGCTTGCAGGATCCACCAAAATCCAGTAAATCATGTCTGATAAGTCCTGTCATCCTGTCGGACGCGTCCCGTTTGCCCACCGCTAACTGACGGGTTGCCCTCTCACTTTATCGGCAAGCTCGACCGTAGGCGTACAACGGACATGCGGCGAGCGGAAGCCAATCCTCCGTCGGAGAGAATGTTTTTTCGTTTTACCTCTCAAAACCACCAAATATTAGACGACTTCCGAGGCGTTAAGTTTCCGGTTTTGAGACCAGCTACGAGTTTTCATAAGAGAGTTTCCATGACCCTATGGCTTGCAACCGCGAATGAAGACCGTTGGCCGTCTCGGCCATGACCAGGTTCGATCATCACTTCCCACGGGCCGGACGTCCGTGCCACGACTTGATGCAAATTTGACCGATTTCTGAACCCTGTGCCCGCCAAGTGATCTTTGGGGCTTTAAAGCATTCTGACGATGTCCTCAGCGCTGATGGTCCGTCCCTGATATGTTCCCTGAGGGCAAGACTGACGTCGTCCCTCACCGGTCGCCGAAAGGCATATCCTCACCAGAGGGTTGGGTTATTTGCGGCCGTTCCATGCGAGTGCGTTCGATCCCTCTTGCAACGACGCCTTGTTGTGGCGAAGCAAGGTCGAAGCCGGATACTTGATGCGGCGTTCAAACTCCCGTAAGTAAGACTCGGTGAGGGATTACCTGTAGCACTTTGATGCGGCCGTCCCTCGCGGCCGGCGGCACAGTGCACGAGTAAATACCGCTACCACGCTTAAGGATCGGCCAGGAGGGGTCCGCGGATTAGCAGGTTTTCACTTCGAGCACGAGACAGCGCACAGTTTGGGCGCTCACTGCAACCGATTTGGAGGGCTGAAACCCAGGGATCCAGATCACGCCACCCGGGACCGCAACCATAGGTAAGGAGGATCGGGCGCGCAGTGGAACGCGTGCATCGATAAGCATTCTTTTCACTTTCTTTCGGCCGGGTCCCCCGTAGCGATCTCCGGGGAGCCGGGACCGGACCGTCAGGCTTTCTGGAAGCCGGTCGGCGTCAAGGTACGCGCAGGACGCCGTGGATTCCAGGTTGGCCGGAAGCTGGTGCCGGTCCTTGAAATCCGCGCAGATATTCATCCCGGCCTCGTGTATGCGACGTCGTCCGGGAAGCGTCAGCTCGTAGGAGAAACCGGCAGGAGGTTCCCCTTTTGGGCTGAGAACCAGGCTGTGGAACTGCCGCGCCGCCAGATGATCCCCTGGCAACTCGATTTTGCGGCCGCTCTGTCCCGGGAGACAGAGCGACACCATAGCCTCCACGTGACGCTCGTTGATACCGCGAAGCGACCCGCGAATCTCCCGAAGCGCAAGGCGTAGGCTCATCTTCCGCATCAGAGGATGAAGCTCCAGGAGCTTCTTTACAGAAAGCGAAACTCCTTCCTTGGCTGGCTCTCTTACTGTTTCCAGTGCATCGGCGGCGTGCTTCTCCAGGTAATCTGAGACTTCGCGAGCCACAGCGGCGTGACGCGCCAGAGTCCGGACCGCATTGGGGTTGAGATGCTTCTCGACGTAGGGAAGCAGTTCGAGCCGCACGCGATTTCTCCGATAATGGACGTCTCGATTCGTGGAGTCCTCGCGATAATCGGCTCCCTGACCATTGAGGAAGGCGGTGATTTCCCGGCGCTGGCACTCCAGCAAGGGACGGATGAACAGTCCGCCGAGAACGGGTTGAATCCCCGAGAGTCCTCGGGGGCCGCTCCCGCGAAAGAGTCTCATTAGAACCGTTTCGGCCTGGTCGTTTTGAGTGTGACCCAACGCAATCTTCTGCGCGCCCGCCTGATGCGCGGCGCGACTCAGAAAGTCGTATCGAACCTCGCGCGCAGTCTCCTCCAAATTCCCCCGGGCGGCACAGCCGCTGGGGCTAACAGGAATCGCCTCGCAAATCAGGGAGAGTCCCAGGCCCTTGCACAGGTTTCGGACAAAGACCTCGTCCGACTCGGACTCCTCCCCGCGCAGGCAGTGGTTCAGGTGAGCCGCGCTCAGTCGTATTCCGAGGGCGGGGGCCAACTGAAGAAGGCACAGCAGCAGGGCCGTTGAATCGGCCCCCCCGGAGACGGCAACCAACACGTGTTCTCCAGCCCGGATCATGCCGAATTTCGTCAATGTCCGAGCCACCTGAACCTCGAGCGGTCGCCTGTTCACAGATGACGTCGTAGCCATAAGATGAGAAACCGAATTGTATCACTTATCGCGTCAAATACGGGCAGGCACCGAACCTTCATCTAAGCGAATTTGCGCAAATAGGGGGATTTAGTTGACTCCAGTAACCACCAGATATACTGTCGCCCGCGCACGGGAGAGTATCCGCGGACCGTTGGTCCAGCAAGCCACTATGGTGGTAGACCCCGGTGCCAGCTAAGATCATTTTCGGTAGTGCTTGGGTGTGCGCCGCACACGTGAGACTGCGGTGAGATTCTTTTCGTTGTGGCTCGGCTGCACCGTGTTTATCCATGTTCATCAGTGGTTTCAGTGTCACTACATCCCTGCCACAGCGTGATATAATGCCGACCTTTGTCCGGAATCCTGTGCCGGCAGGGGAGGAGGTATCTCCATGAAGTTTCCAGAGACGCGGCCACGGCGCCTTCGCATGAACGCTGTTGTGAGAGGATTGGTTCAGGAAACTCGCCTGTCTGTCGAACAGTTGATTTACCCCTTGTTCGTATGCCCCGGAGAAGGCGTGAAGAGAGAAATCTCGTCCATGCCGGGCAACCATCAGTTCTCCATCGACACCCTGGTGGAAGAAGCGCGTGCCGTGAAGTCCCTGGGAATCCCGGGAATAATCCTCTTTGGCATCCCTGAAAAGAAAGATGATCACGCGACGTCCGCATACGAAGACCATGGGATCGTTCAGGACGCCGTGCGAGCTTTGAAGCGTGAAGTCAAGGATCTTCTGGTTGTCACCGATGTTTGCCTTTGTGGATACACCAGCCACGGACACTGCGGGGTCGTGCTCAATAACGAAATCCGTAACGATGCGAGCGTCGATCTCATCGCCAAGACGGCGCTCTCACATGTGAAGGCAGGAGCCGATATGGTCGCCCCGTCGGACATGATGGACGGGCGCGTGGTCGCAATCCGCCAAATCCTGGAGAAGAGCGGGCATAAGAACACGCCCATACTGTCTTACGCGGTGAAATACGCCTCCGCATTTTACGGCCCGTTCCGCGAGGCCGCAGAATCGGCTCCGGCGTTTGGCGATCGCCGCAGCCATCAAATGGATCCCCCGAATGCGCGAGAAGCCCTGAAGGAAGTGGAGTTGGATATCGAAGAAGGCGCGGATATCCTGATGGTAAAACCGGCGGGGCCGTATCTGGATATCATTCGAATGGTCCGGGATCGTTACCCGGTTCCCGTGGCAGCCTATCAGGTCAGCGGTGAATATGCGGCGCTAGTGGCTGCGGCCCGCCTTGGCTGGTTGGATCTCCAGAGAACGGCGCTGGAAACGCTGATAGGAATCCGGCGCGCCGGCGCCGACATTATCATCACGTACTTCGCCAAGGAGGCCGCAAAGCTGCTTTCTTGAAGAGGCAGGATACTTTGTCCCGTTGAGGATACCGATGCGCAAGCGTTCCAAGGCCCTGTTCGTTCGTGCTCAAAGATCGATTCCGGGGGGTGTCAACAGCCCCGTGCGGGCATTCCGCGGCGTCGGCGGCGATCCGATCTTCATCCGGGCCGGCAGGGGCAGCCGCATAGTGGACGAAGATGGGGTTCCCTACATTGATTTTGTGTGTTCCTGGGGCCCGCTCATCCTCGGGCACGCAGCTAAGCCCGTGCAGAAGGCGCTCAGCCAGCAGATTCGCAGGGGGACGAGCTTCGGGGCCCCAACAGAAAATGAAGTCGTCCTTGCTGAAACAATATGCCACGCCTTCCCCTCGGTTGAGAAAGTGCGGCTCGTCAATTCGGGAACTGAAGCCACCATGAGCGCAATACGGCTGGCGCGTGCTTTCACGGGCCAACACAAGATCCTCAAGTTCGACGGCTGTTATCACGGACATGTGGACGCTCTTCTCGTAAGGGCCGGATCGGGCGTTGCGACCATGGGACTGCCGGACTGCCCCGGGGTTCCTCCTGGGGAAGCCGCCAGGACGCTTTCAGTTCCATACAACGATCTCGACGCCGTACAACAGGCTCTGAATCTGAACCGCGGTGAAGTCGCCGCCATCGTGGTCGAGCCGGTAGTCGGGAACATGGGCGTGGTCCCGCCCGCTCGCGGTTTTCTCCAGGGGTTGCGCAGGCTGGCGCGAGAGCACGGCGCCCTTTTGATCTTCGACGAGGTCATCACCGGCTTTCGCCTGGCCTACGGCGGCGCTCAGGCTTACTTTGGCGTACGCGCGGACCTCACCTGTCTCGGCAAGATCATTGGCGGAGGTCTACCCGTGGGCGCATACGGCGGCAACAAGGAGATCATGAGGTTGATCGCGCCGGAAGGGCCCGTGTATCAGGCCGGGACGCTCTCGGGCAACCCGCTGGCGGTGTCGGCAGGTCTCGCGACGTTGAAGGCGCTGAAGGGACCGGGTGTCTACAAAAAGCTCGACGCACTGGCGGCGCGCCTGGTAGAGGGACTGCGCAGCGCAGCAGCGGTGGTCGGGGTCCCGGTGCAGATCAACCGCGTGGGTTCTATGTTCACCGCGTTTTTTACGGGGACCCCAGTCACCAATTACGAGACTGCAAAGACCAGCGACACGGGACGCTACGCGCGCTTCTTCCATGCGCTCCTCGAGCGCGGCGTCTACTTTCCGCCGTCCCAGTTTGAAGCCTGCTTTGTGTCGCTGGCGCACACCGTAAAGGACATCGACAGCACCATTCGCGCGGCGCGCGAAGCCTTTAAAGAAGCCCCCGCATCCG
This sequence comes from Acidobacteriota bacterium, assembly GCA_003225335.1. GTDB lineage: Bacteria > Acidobacteriota > UBA6911 > UBA6911 > UBA6911 > Gp18-AA60. The sequence goes on along the minus strand of QHZE01000198.1, from coordinate 6,611 downwards.
CTTAATGCGGTTCTGCCAGTCTGTTTTCGTGCGATTCCTGTAATCTGTGGCCAGTCTTTCGCGGTCCGGAGTGTCTCAGCCCGCCTTCCTGGCGGCAAGCGGTTTCTCTCCGGCTTTCGGAGTGTGAGCCCGAACCCGGATCGAGAGGATCTTGAAATTTTCGGCTTTTTCGATCGTGAAAGTCAGATCTTGATACCGGATGTTTTCGCCTTCCTGCAGAAGGCGTCCCGTGAGGGTCTGGAGGAAACCGACCACAGTCGTGTACTCCCGCGATTCCGGGATTTTGGAAGTGAAGAAACGGTTGAAGTCCTTGACGGGCAGATTCCCCGCCACCGAGTAGAGATCGGGTCCCAGAGATCGGATGGCTTCCATCTCCGTGTCGTGCTCGTCGCGGATTTCACCCACGATTTCCTCCAGAAGATCCTCCAGCGTCACAATCCCTTCTACGCCGCCAAATTCGTCAACAACGATGGCCATGTGAAGGTGCATCAGCTGTAACTGTCGTAGGACGTGATCGAGCCTCGCCGTGTCGGGAACGAAATGCGCTGGTCGCAGGCAGGCCTGCAGGCTGATGTCCCCGGGTCTGTGGAGATGCTGGAGCAGGTCTTTGACATAGAGGATGCCGAGGATATTGTCAAAGTTGTCGCGATAGACAGGGATTCGCGAGTAATTGTTTTTTGCGATTGTGGCGAGAACTTCCGGCAGCGGATCGTTGATGTCGATGGCCGTCACGTCGGTGCGAGGGATCATGATTTCCCTCACCTGAGTATCTCCGATTTCAAACACATTGTGCAGCATCTCCTGCCGTTCTCGAGTAATGCCTTCCGTTGTGGACCCGGCGATGATGGCGCGGATCTCTTCTTCGCTGAGCGCGTGAGCGAAGGGGCTCGTGTCCGGAGCGAGCCCGAAGAGGCGGACGATCGTGTTCGCGCACCATGCGGCCAGCCGCGCAAGAGGTGATAGCACCCAGATGGACAGGCGAACCGGCCACAGGATCCTTCGCGACACTTCTTCCGCTCGCGTGGCTGCGATGAGCTTCGGAGTGAGCTCGCAAAAGATCAGGACCGTTACTGTGAGGATCGCGGAAGCCAGGAGGCTTGCCATCTCGACGTGATCCCGCGGCACATAGGTGGAAATCACGTAGGTGACGAGCGTGGCCGCGGCGATGTTCGCAACATTATTTCCCAGGAGGATGACGCCGAGCAATCGGTCGGGATTGGCCACAATCGTCTTGATGGTCTGGGCCTCCATATCGCCTGCCTCGGCCTGGTACTTGAGCTTGAGGCGGTTGACGGTCATCAAGGCCGTTTCTGCGCCGGAGAAGAAAAAGGACAGGAGTAGGAAGAAGAAGAGAAGGGCGAGATATAGGATTAGCTCGTGCAATTCTTTACGCGGAAGCTTTGACCGACCGCTGGTAGGCGGAGGCCAATGCCCGGTCGATCTGCTCTTCCACCGCCTTCTCGCTCAAGCCACGCACCGTTGCCACCTCGCTGACAATCAGCTGCTTGGCACGATCGAGCATACGCTTCTCGCGAAAAGACAGGCTTTTCTTGTAGCTGAGATAGACGAGGTTCTTAAGAACCTCGGCCACCTGAAAGATGGAACCGGTGCGCATCTTCTCGCAGTGGTCTTTGTAGCGACCCTTCCAGTCGGCTTCCGGCTCGTAGAAATGCTCTTCCAGAAGCTTGAAAAGACCGTCCACGTCGGCTCTTTTGATGATCTTACGGAGACCGACGCTTTTGACGTTCGCCGTGGGGACCATGACCAGGGAGGCATTGGCATGGATGCGGAGCATGTAGAACTCTTCCGGGACACCGTTGACGGGCCGGCTTGTGACTTCTTCGATAACGCCAACGCCATGGTTCGGATACACCACTTTTTCCCCTACGCGAAATTCCATATTGCCTCCATGAAGACTGTATTATACCCGAAAGGAGTAGTCCGAGTCAAAGACTGGTATGACATCGGGTGCTTTAACCGTTTTGGGGGAATGGCTGAAGCGCGGGGTTAGAGCTGCGCCAGGCTGTCGGCACTTTAAGAGGACGTTGCTTTCTCTGGCACTGGGTCGGCAGGGGTGATATTGGGCTGTATGGGGCAGACTGGTCTGAAGCGAGGACGGTCTATGCTCTAGTTGTCGCATTCTGCCGCGCGCTGTTTACCACGAGCGCGTTTCCGTAGCGTGATCGCCAATTTTCGGCGAGGGCCACGAGTTCGCCTGGATACTCGTCAAGGCAGTAACAGAGGTCGTAGACATCTTTCGGTTTGTCCCGGCCCTCCAGTGCGTGCGCCTTCATGACGATGAAGTCCAAGAGCGACACCACGCGGACGCGCACCCTGTTCACCCTTGCCGGAGATCATCGAGCCCTCAATCTCGATGTCCTCGGGGTTCTCGAACGCGACGGCGCATGCGGGGAACTTCAGCACCCGGAAGCCTTCTATCAGTTTTGGGCGGTTCTTCTGCAGCTTCACCTCGGAAGGTGCCAGAAAGCTCCACGTGCACTCTGACCGGCGGCTCTCCGTCTTCGAGGTTAACGTCAGCCATTAACTGGAAGTCATTCTCGCCCTTCTCATATCGGCGTGTATCGAGCAGAAGCTTCAGGAATTCCGCGTAGCGGCCGCCACCGAGTTTCCCGGCGTCGAGCGCGAGTGCAGGGCTCCGCAAAACGGGCCGTTGCATTTCTGTATGTGACTTAGCTATACTGCTTAGCTAACCGAGGAATGTCATGAAAGTGGTCAACGTGCATGCAGCGAAAACGAATCTGTCGAAACTAATCGAGGAAGCCTGTAAGGGAGAGGAGGTGGTAATCGCTCGCGGCTCAGAACCGGTCGTGAAGCTGGTGCCTGTGCATCGGCCGCAGGCAAAGCGGCAGTTCGGGAGCCTCAAGGGACGTCTCGTCGTCCCCGATGACCTCATGGAACCGCTCACGAGCGATGAGATCGAAGCCTGGCATCACTAGCGGTACGACCTCAGCGGTGAACGATGCGCTTACTCCTCGATACGCACGCCTTCCTCTGGTGGCTGGCCGGTGACAAGCGCATGACCTCGCGCTCACGGGCTGCCATTGCGGACGAGGCCAACGATATATACGTCAGCGCGGCGTCAGCGTGGGAAGTCGCGACAAAGGCGCGGCTGGGTAAATTGCAAGGCGCCGAATTCATTGCGCAAGAATTCGGCGAGCACCTCGCGCTCCAGGGATTCACCGGGCTCAATATCACTGTCGAACATGGACAGCGCGCGGGAAACCTTCCCGGGCCGCATAGAGATCCATTCGATCGTATGTTGATCGCACAGGCCCAGGCCGAAAACCTCACGGTTGTTTCCAACGAGGCAGTATTCGACCAGTACGGGGTCGTTCGACTCTGGTAGATGCTCGTCAGGAGTGAACTCAGAGCCTCGCCTTCAGGAATGCGACGAGGGCCCGGTTTTCGGCGGCCGTGAAGTCTAGGCCGAATTCGTGTCCCGGGACTCGCAACCAGCGCGTCCATCGAATTCGGATGTTTCCCATCGAATGCGCGATCCGGAAGAATCATCTGCGTCGCGCGCGGCGTCACCGGGCGTGCCCGGTCGCGCGTTGCCCTGCGCCTCGCGTGCGAGCCTCTTCAACTTCTGCTTGCTGCGCGCGTAGCTGAATACAACTTCATGACCGGCTCGCGCAAAGATTGTCCCGAGTTTGCCGCCCATCAACCCTGAACCCAGAATGCCAACCCGCATGCTACTCTCCCTCGCCTTTTGTTGTTAGCATCTGCCTTGCACGTGTTGCCTTGCTCAGTGAGCTACAGAATCCAACCAGAAAACACATTTTTTCTGCTCAGCGACCAGTCAGTTTCGCCAGGTCTTCCGGGTACCGCGCCCCTTGCACGGTGATCTTTGAGGCAGCGCTATCGATCTCACGGAGATCTTCGGACGTAAGTTCGATTGCAACTGCTCCGATGTTCTCCTCCAAGCGCGAAAGTTTCGTGGTACCCGGGATTGGAACAATCCACGCCTTCCGGGCAAGCAGCCAAGCAAGCGCGATTTGAGCAGGTGTCGCCTTCTTTCGTTCTGCGACCCTTCTAAGCAAATCAACCAAAGCCTGATTCGCTTTTCGAGCCTCTGGCGTAAACCGAGGGACGATGTTGCGGAAATCGGTACTATCGAACTTCGTATCTTCGTTGATCTTGCCCGTGAGGAAGCCCTTACCCAGAGGGCTAAAAGGAACGAACCCGATTCCGAGTTCTTCGAGAGTTGGTAACACCGCCTCTTCAGGCTGCCTCCACCACAGCGAGTATTCGCTCTGAACTGCCGTGACCGGCTGAATTGCGTGTGCGCGACGGATGGTTTGCGCGCCTGCTTCAGAAAGGCCAAAGTGCTTAACCTTACCTTCCTGAATCAATTCCTTCACCGCTCCCGCCACGTCTTCGATGGGCACGTTAGGGTCAACACGGTGTTGATAGAACAGATCGATGGCATCGACCTTGAGTCGGTTGAGCGAGGCCTCGGCGACCTGCTTGATGCGTTCGGGCCGACTATTCAGGCCTGGAAAGGCATCAATGTCGAACCCGAACTTCGTGGCTATCACCACTTGCCCACGGAAGGTGGCGAGGGCTTCGCCCACGAGTTCTTCGTTCGTGAACGGCCCGTAGGCTTCGGCGGTGTCGAAGAATGTGACGCCGCGTTCGACGGCCGACCCAATCAGTGAGATCATCTCCTGCCTGTCTGCAGCCGGACCGTAGCCATAGCTCATTCCCATGCAGCCCAACCCTAGAGCCGAAACCTCGAGGTCGCTGCTTCCCAATTTGCGTTTCTGCATTTTTCCTCCTACTCTGCCAAAAAACCCCGACGGTGGTTCGAATTCATAAGTCCGGATAGCCGACTCACCAGGAGTTGAGACCGGGATTGGTAAATACTGCGGCGTTTTCGCCCTGGGCCCATCGTTCAGCTTCCGCAGTCGAAACTCATGGAGGCGATAGAGATGATTTCACTCTGGCTCACTACGGACTGCCATTTCGAGCCAGTCTAATTCCTCTTCCATTAGATGAAAGGCATCGTCGCCGATCTCGTCGTTGGCACGCATCGCGAGAACCGCTTGGCGTGCCGCCTGAAGAGCCGCACGATGGATTTCGGCGTACGCGGAGCCTCCGGCGCCGCCTCCTTCACGAGGCCCCGGTACTAGACGCGTTGTGAACTCCTCCCTGACTGCATCCGCAACCGACGATCGGTCGTGCTCGAACGTCGCGAGTCCGGCACGCAACGCACGTTCACGCGCCGCACTCAGTTCGCGGCCGATAGGATCATCATCATGCAAATCGAGCGCGCGTAAGAGAGGTTTGAGCGTCAGACCTTGGATCGCTAGCGTGCCGAGGACGACAGAGAACGCCGTCAGCACGATCAGGTCGCGATACGGAAACACCGATGGGAGCGCCATTGCGGCAGCGAGAGAGACAATGCCGCGCATGCCCGCCCACGAAATGATCAAGCCGCTCCCGATGGTAGGCCGCAGCATAGGCCGTGGCGGATGAAAACCGCGCCGGCGGTGTCGCCATCTGACGACTGTATTGAAGGACATGTGCCAGGCGAGGCGCACGACCATCACGGTCAGCAGGACCGCGACCGACACGACGACATAACGCCCGCGGTCCGTTGCCTCCAAGCTCTCGAGAATCGGGCGAATCTGCAGGCCGATGAAAATGAACGCCAGGATGTTCAGCACGAAAACGACCGTCTCCCACACGGCGTAGGTCGGTATGCGTATGCGTGCCGGAGTGCGCTCAGGCGAGGTCCGCGCCACGGCAATGGCGAAGCACACCATCGTCAGCACACCTGAGAGGCCAACGCGATCGGCTAGCATCCACACGCCGAACGTGCTGACGAACTGAAGAATGATAGCCGTCGGCACATGCTGCACACGGTCAATCAAGCGGAGGAAAAGCCAGCCCAGCGCGGGCCCGGCCACCAGGCTGCCGGCCACTGCGAGCATGAAAGTCGGCGCAACGGTGCGAATGGAGAAACCATTGGCTGCGACGGCTCCTACGGTGAGCCGATAGATCAGCAGCGCGCTCGCGTCATTCAGCAGGCTCTCGCCTTCGAGGATTGTCAGGATGCGATGAGGCGGCCGCAGCTGGCGGAGCACGGCGGTCGCGGCAGCGGCGTCGGGTGGAGCGACCACGGCGCCGAGCGCAATCGCGGGCGCCCAAGGCATCTCGGGCAGCAAGATGCGAGCCACCAGGGCGACCGCGGCAGTTGTCAATACCACCGCAAACACAACCAAGCTTGTAATTGGCGCCCAGTTGTCCTTCAGATCTCTCGGCGACGCGTCGTACGCCGCATCGAGCAGCACGGGCGCGATGAAAAGCGCGAGCGCGAGCTCAGGAGGTACAGTGAACGAGGGCGCGCCTGGCAGAAACGCGAGGAGCGCGCCGCCGAGCGCCAGGAATACAGGGTAAGGTGCTCCGACGCGGCGTGCCAAAGCGGCCACGATCACGGCCGCGAGTACCAAGCCCAGGAGTGCCTCGAGTTGCCTCATACGGTCATGAGCGCGGCGTTTCCTACAACAAAGGAAGGAGTCTAACGCATCCACAGAAACGGACGACCCATAAAGAGCTTCCGGGGAGCCTGGGCACGCGCGTGTCGA
>QHZE01000599.1 GCA_003225335.1 Acidobacteriota bacterium | reverse complement strand
TCAACCATATGCCTCTCGGGCGAAATTTGAACATTTTGTGAACTTTGTGTCCACCAAGAGGACCTAGTCATGCCCGCCTCCATCCGGGCGCGCGGACACAGGCTCCGCATTCCTGTTTATCTCACGGCGTTTCTTCTCGAGCTCGTTCGTCTCGCGGTCAAGCCGGCTGAACGACTCCATCGCCGCGCGGCTCTCCTGCATCTGTCCGAGCCGCCGGTAGACCGTCGCGAGCACATAGTAATAAGACGAAGCGCGCGGGTTGATCGAAATGGCGCGATTCAGCGCATCCGCGGCCGCGGGGAGGCCGGCCAATCGTTCGAAAGCCTTGCCCATCTGAAACCATGCACGATCGGATTTGGGATTAATCTCCGTGGCTTTCCGAGCATGCTCGAGGGCTTTCTCCGCGTTCTGAGTCCGGTTATAGTAAGCGCTCAGATTGACATGACCTCCAACGAACGTACCGCCTCGGGATTCGTTGAGCCGGATCGCTCGCTCGTAATTTGCGACTGCTCCCGCATCATCGCCCAGGGCCTCGAGAGCAAAGCCGAGCGCGTCGTACGCCTCGATGTAAGAAGGGTCGAGCCGGATCGCTTGCTCCAACTCCCGCTTCGCGGGCGGGTAATCGTCCTGAATTGAAAACAGCTTCCCCAGGTTGTAGTGAATCTCTGGCGACTCCGGATTCAAGCGCGCCGCCTGCTCGAACTCGATCCGCGCCGCATCGAATCTGCCGATGATCATCAGATTCCGGCCCAACACTTTGTGCGCCTCTGCATTGTTCACGTCCAGCTGAAGCGATCGGGCAAGGGCCTTGATCGATTCGCCGACTTTCTGCTGACCGAACAAACAGTATCCGAGCGCATACCAGCCCCACGACGAATCCGGCCGTTTCCCCACGTAACTTGCCAGCAAAGGCTCCACCTCTTTGAGCTTGCCTTCTCTGATGTAGTTTTCGATGGCTTCCATCTCATGGGGGTCATCCTTGCCGGAAGCAGCCGAAAACCTCTCGAGCGTTTCCTTCGCGGCGGCATTGACCGGATCGAGCTCGAGCGTCTTCTTTAGGGCCGCGATTGCTCCCGCTTTGTCGCCCTTGCGTACGAGAGCCAACCCAAGCTGATGGTGCGCCTCGGCTGCATCAGGCCATGTCTTGATGACGTTTCGGAACTTGCCGATCGCCTGGTCGAGATCCCCCCGATCGAGCGCCGCTTTGCCTTCCGTCATGTCGAGATTGGCCGACTGCTGACGCTGCTCCGCGCCGACCAGGTCCCTGCCCTTCTGAAGCTCGGCCGCGGCCTCCTGCTGGCGGCCGGCCCGCGACAGTGCGAGGCCAAGCTGATAGTGAGCCGGTCCGAAGTCCGGTTCGAGCTGCACCGCCGCTTGCAAATGCTCGATTGCGTCCTGTGGTTTTCCCTTCTGCGAAAAGGCTTTGCCCAATACAAAGCGCGCGCGAGGGTAGTTGCCGTCAACGTTCAGAACCTTCTGCATCTGCTCGATCTGTTTGTCGATGCCGTGGTTCGGACTGGCGGCGTAGGCCAGCGCCAGATTATATTGCGCTTTGAGCGACCCTGGCTGTAGCTCGACGGCTCTCTCCAATTCCCGGGCGGCTTCGACGGCGTCAAGGGCCGTCAGCACCGCTCCGAGATTTCCGTGAGCGTCCGCGAAATCCGGACGCCGGCGTGTGGCCTCGCGAAACGACGCGATCGCCCTTTCATCGTCTCCGGTCTGCGTATACACGAGACCGAGGTTGTTCAGGGCCTCGGCATAATCCGGGCGAAGCTGTATCGCCTTGCGAAACTCACCGATGACCTGTTGCGGATCGGCTCCCGCGGCGCCGAGCAATCTGCCGAGCACGTTATGCGCTTCCGCTCGGTCCGGCTTGTCAGAAAAGGCGCGACGAAGTTCCGATATGGCGAGATCGAGCCCGGGAATCCGTCCCGGGGCGGCCGGAAGATTCAGGGCGGCTTCAAACTGACCTAAAGCCTGGCCGACCTGGCCTGCCTTCAGGAACACAACGCCAAGATCAAAATAAGGAGACGGCAGGTTCGGAGCGAGGGCCATCGCGCGCTGCAGCATCGAGCGCGCGCGATCGAGATGACCCTCTTCGCGCAAGGTCATGCCGCGGAAGCCACAGGCCTCGGCCGCCGCCGGATTCAAACGGAGAGCTTCGTCCAGTTCCGTGGCGGCTGCGGCCCTGTTACCGCTATACCAGAGCGCGACACCCAGGTTGTAATGGGCATCGGATAGAAACGGGTTCAGCGTCAAAGCCTTGTTCAGGTGTTCGATGGCGGAGGGCAGGTTTCCGCTCTGACCCAGCAAAAAGCCCAGAAGATTGTACGCTTCCGCGTATTCGCGATCACTTTCGAGCGCTTGTTGCAGTGTGGCTCGCGCCCCGGCAAAATCACCTCGCGCCGCCGACTCACTTGCGTGACGGAACTGCTGTTCGGCTTCCGGGCTCGGGCGATGCGCGGATGCGTCGCGTTTGGGGCGGGAGATCGCAGCGCTCTGCTTGAGCGCAACGCCCAGACCGTAGTACGCTTCGCGGAGTTCCGGGTTATGTTTCAGGGCAGTCTCGAAGACTCGAATCGCACCCTCGAGATCGCCTTTCTGCCTCAGTGTCTGGCCCAGCTGATATAGCACTTCAGGATCATCGGGGTGCTGCTTCAATACCAGGTTGAAGTGACCAATCGACGTATCCGCGTCGCCCTTCGACCGCATCGCCATCGCGAGGTTCAGAAGGAATTGCGGATCATTGGGTGCGAGCTTGAGCCCTGCTTGCAGCGCCTCAATTCCGTCGTCGAGGTCGCCGCGCTGAGCCAGAGTTGAGC
>QHZE01000197.1 GCA_003225335.1 Acidobacteriota bacterium | reverse complement strand
CGGGCGGAACAGATAGCCGGCCGCAAGTGTCAGGTAGCCACCCGCCGAGTGGCCGACTACCGCGATGCGATCAGGGTCGATGCGGAATAGCTTGGGACCTTCGGCGCGAACCCAGCGCCAGGCATCCTGGATGTCTTCGAGAATCTCAGGGAGCTTGGTTTCGGGGGCCAAGCGATAGTCGATCGAGACGACGGCGAATCCGGCGTCGAGATAGCGGTTCAGCTGTTCGGCGCGAAGATTACCACGCTGGCCCATGATGAGGGCGCCTCCGTGGATCCAGAAGATCGCCGGCCGCACAACGTCATCGTCGGGGCGATAAACGTCGGCCTGGATGACCAGATCTCCGACGGTCTTGTACGTATAGGTCTTCTTTTCCGCGGCGCCGAGGATGGCGGCGCCGAACGTAACCAGCAACAATGCGCGGCGCATAAGCGCGTATACAGTAGCATGGAACCGGACTTCGATGAACGCCGGCGAGATCGAAACCGGCCACTCCGGTTACTTCTACTTGGTGGTCGCCAGTTCACAAACTGGTCAAATTTCGTCCGAGAGGCATGGTTGATAAAAGAGAAATCGAACAAGCGCAGTTGTTTGAAACCGCCGATAGACGCAGATGAACGCGGATGTTCGCTGCCGTTCATCGGCGTGAATCGGCGTGAATCGGCGGTCTCCTACCCTCGGCGGTATGAGGCTTCCTCGCTACGTGTAGCGTGAGCCCCAGTCATTCACGGACGAGACGCCCGTGCCACGATGGCTTCGTGGCATGGCCGTCCCGGCCATGATACAAAACTTGACCGATTTGTGAACTTTGTTTCCACCAAGTGGACATAGATGAACCACCTGGAGTGTCTTGGGCTTCGGCGAAGCAGATTTTCCGAATAGCCGCCTTGCGAGACATCGACTCGGTCGGGGAGCCGTGTCAATCCGTTTGTGAGTTCGAATGAACTCTCTTGATGTTGTGTCCCCGCGTCAGGACGTCGTACATCTCGGGCCGGCGGTCGGCGAATCGATGAATCTCGTGTTTGCCCGGGACGCGCACGATATGTTTGCGCCGCGCCCTTTCGGGATCGATCTCCGCATAGAGGATCTTCTCGTCCCGGCCTTCGGCCTCGGCAAGCGTGTTCCCGCTTGGATCGCATATCCGGCTTCCGCCGATGAACGTAAAACCCTCTTCCGTTCCCACGCGGTTCACCGCGGCATAATAGATGCCGTTTTCGAGGGCCCTCGTGTTGATCACGTGCGCAGCGACACACTCGGACCCCGGCGGCCAATTCGTCGGGAGCGCCACCAGTTCGGCTCCCAGGAGGGCCAGCGAACGCGCCGCTTCCGGGAATGAGGCATCGTAGCAGATGTTCAAACCGATCCTGACGCCGGGCGCGTCATGAACCGCGAATGCTCGATCACCGGGGGTCGTGTGCCTATCGATGCCGAGAAAGGGAAGATGGACCTTTCGATAGGAGCCGGCCACTCCCTGAGGTCCCACCAGGACCGCGGCGTTGAAGAGCTTCTCTCCAACGGCCTCGAGCATGCCGAAGATTGCATGACATTGGAAATCCTCGCAGGCGCGGCGGACGCGCTCCGTTGCCGGGCCCGGGATGCTCTGGGCAAAAGGCCGGGCCTCGTCGAGACTTCCGAAGCAATAGCCCGTCACGGCGCACTCCGGGAATACGACAAGGCGGGCACCGTGGCCCGTTGTCTCACGCAGTCGTTCGACGATCTTGTCGAGATTGTCCTCTACCCGTGCCAGGCGGATATCCATTTGCACCGCGGCGATCTTCATCGATTCACTCCGAAACTGTCGTTGAAACGCTTACGCTTCGGCAAGCACGATTCTCCGATGTGCCCGTTCTCTCCCGTGAATGACTGGGCGGTATGAGAAGGCTGGCTATTACTGGCGCACCATTGCTTCACCATTCACCGGGGCGGCGGCACCGCATTTTCATGTGCTTGGGTGTGCGCCGCACATGTAAGACTGCGGTGAGATTCTTTTTGGTTGCGGCTCAGCTGCTCTGTGTTCATCTGTGGTTGGGTTCATACTTTGGGTTGCGGCTATGCAAGCGCCCGGAACTTCGTGGCGCGTTTTTCAGGTTCCCGTTTCGAAGCGCAGGCAGGCCCGGCCAAGGTAGATCTCGTCGCCGCTGCGCAGCCCGATGCCGCGCCGGTTGCCGCTCGGCACCTCGATGCAGCGGTTCTCGCGGAAGATTCGCGTGCCGTACCGGCTGGCGTCGTCGACGATCCGGAACTCGCCCCTGGCCTCGGCGGCCCAGATCGTGGCGTGCGCGCGACTGACGGTGCTGTTGATGTCGTCGCCGTTGTCCACGAAGACGATGTCGTTCCTCCGCACGATCTGCCCGTCCGGATCGACGATCTCATTCAGGCGGCCAACGTAAATCCGGGCCTTCGTCAACCGGTAGTCCGAAAGCTCCGCCGCGCCCTTGACGACAGTGAATCCGCACTCGGCCGCGCGGCGCCCGGGCTCCGGGGACACGGGCCCCGCCTCGCGGCGCGAGAGCTCGACTTCGACCCTCGGCGGCGCGCCGGCGGCGTCTGCGGTCAAATCCGTGAAGTCCAGGAGCACCTCGAGATTGGAAGGGACGCGGCATCCGGATTCCCGCAGGAGGCGGCGGATGTCCTGTTCGAGAACGGCATCCTCAAGAAAGGCGGCGCGGAGGATCTCGCGCGTTTCGGGGGTAACCGTCCGGAAGCGGACGACGATCTGGTCGAAGGGAAACTTCCTCGCGCCTTTGGCGATCACGACGTGGTCCTCGACATTGTCGAGGATTTCGCGCCGTAGCTCGAGCGGCGCGCGCGCCGCGCCCTCTCCGAAGGCCCGGTCGATTCGCTTGCGGATCTTCTGCTCCGCTTTAACGAGGCTGTCCAGCAATCCCATCGTCCCCCCAGGAAAATGACAAATGACAAATGACCAATGACAAATGATAAATCGCCTTGGGCGCAAGCCGACCCAGTCTATTGGTCATTTGTCATTTCTCACTGGTCATTTCGAGATTGTTCCCTGACCTGATGACGCCCAGGCGCGCGGCGGCCGTCACGATCTCCCCCGCCGCAGGGGCGGCCACCCGTCCTCCGTAGCGCCCGTTCTCAATAATTATCGCGAATGCGATTCTCCGCCGCGCTTCGCCGCCATACGGGGCGAATCCCACAAACCACGCATGAGACGGCTTGCCGGCGAGCTCGGCCGTTCCCGTTTTCCCCGCTATCGGAATCTCCAGATTCTTCAGACTCCGGCCGGTGCCCGCGGTCACGACTTCGCGCATGTAACGCGCCAGCAGCTTCGCGTGCTCCTGGGGAAGCACACGTTGGGCCGGCGGGTCCTCCTCGGCCTGCAGACAGTGAACCTTCGGAAGGGCGCCGTCGTTCGAAACAGTCGCGGCCACACAGGCCATTGCGAGCGGGGAAGCAACCACCTGCCCCTGCCCGTACGCCGCCTGGGGGAGAGCATCCGCCAGCTTTGCCGGGCTGTTCGGATCTGCCACCCGGATGCCGAAAGCCTCGGCCTGGCGGAGCAACGCCTCAGCGCCTACAACGTACGCGCCCAGTTGCGCGAAATAGGCGTTGCAGGACTGACTGATTCCCTGCGCCATGTCGATGCTTCCGTGAGGCGCCTTGTCCAGAACGTCGTCACGAACGGGGCGGCTCCAGCCCCGCACTACGTTTCCCACCCGCCCGTCGGGAAGAAGGCGGCATTGGAACACCTGGTTCTCCGCGCCGCCCCGCCTTTGCAGCGCCGCCATGGCCGTCACGAGCTTGAAGCTCGATCCGGGCGGGTAGAGCCCGAAGCGAGGCCGGTCCAGCAGCTGCTCGCGCTTTCCCTCGGTCGCATCGATCAACCCCTCGTGGTCCACTTTCTCCGCCGTCTCGGGAGCTTCCGGCATCGGATAGGAGACGGAGGCCAGCAGCTCTCCGGACACAGCGTCAATGACGATGGCTGCGCCCTTCTGCTGGCCGGCGGCCCGGATGTGCCGCTCCATTATCTCTGAGGCCTGCTTTTGCAAACGCGCGTCGATCGTCAAACGCAGGTCGCGCGAGCGGCTCAGTATCCGCTGGACGTCTTCGTGGCCGGGACGGTAGCGATAGCGCACGAGCGGGACCAGCTCGCGGTAGTCATGCTTCAGCACGGGTCTCAGACTCCCGCCCGGAGTGTCCGCCACGCGAACGACCGTGGCCCGATCGTCGAAGCCCTGCAGCCGCGCGTTGTAATCGCGCTCGGCGAACGCAGTGTTCGACGCGCCCCAGTTGATGCGCGACCGCAGATCCCCGAGCAGGTGAAACATCACGGGGCCGAAAGGATAGTGCCTGCGGTCCGAGGCCTCGACGCTCTTGTCGAGCGCCACGCCCAGACGTTGGTAGCCGGCGCGATGGTGCTCCAGGAGGGCCCGGGAACTGGTCGCAAGCGGAATGCCGTTCCGGTCGAAGATTGAGCCTCGAGGGATCTGCTCCGCGGCCTCGACGACCCGCGGGTTGTAAGCAAAACGCCGGTGCCCGTCCCCCTGCACCACCAGCGCTCCCTTGACGAGAATCTCGTCTGCCTGCAGCAACTGCACCCTCGCGGCCTGCAGCATGACGACCGCCCCGATCGCCGCCAGAAGCCCTGCTACCCAGCGGAGCGGCATCCGGAAGCTTCCTTCGCGTTCCGGCGCGCCCTGTCGCGCCGACACCGCCGCCAGGATTCCCACAATCGCGAAATTCACGATGGTCGAGGATTTCCCATAGTTGAGGAACGGTGTCACGACCCCCGAAAGCGGCACTAGCCCGAGGATCCCGCCCGAAATGAGCGCCACCTGAAAAGCGATCAGAAGAGTCAGTCCCAGTCCGAGGAAAAAGGTGTAGTGGCCGCGAGTGCGGAGCGAAATCTTCAGCGCGCGATGGATCAGGAGGGCGTAGACGACGAAGACCGCGAGCAGCCCGGCGAAGCCAAGCTCCTCGGCTATGGCGGCAAGGACGAGGTCCGTGTGGATTGCAGGGACCGATTGGGGCTCCCCCATCCCGAGGCCCGTCCCGAACACCGCCCCGGCAGCGAAGGTCCAAAAAGACTGGGCCAGGTGATCGCCTCCGGGCCGAACAAAGTTGTCCCAGGGGGAAAGCCACATGGCTACGCGGCCGGCGACCGTGGCGGGAAACCGGATGAGATACCCGATCCAGAAGGCGGCAGCGATGGCGGAGCAGCCGGCCAGCGCGCCGAGCACACGCCCGCGAGCCACGGCGTAGAGCGTGAGGAAAACCGACGTGAACACCAGGGCGGGTCCGAGGTCCTTCTGGAGGAAGAAGAACACGATCGCAATCGCAACGCCGGCCGCTACCGGCAGCGCATGACGCAGCGGCGGCACGTTCCAGCCTTGAAGGGCGCCGGGAAGCCGGCCGCGCGGCTCCCGCAGCTCGCGCAGCAGATCCCATCGGTCGGCAAAGTAGCCGGCGAGAAAAAACAGAAGCAGGATCTTGATCAGCTCCACCGGCTGGAACGAGATCGCGCCCAGGTTTACGTTTATTTTGGCTTCGCTCGCGCCCGGACCGGAGCCGAAGACGAGCAGGACGATCGACAGGGCCACGCCTGCCAGCAAGGGTATATAAGACAGGCGGCGGAGGCCCGTTCGATCGTAATCCGGACGGCTGAAGAAAAAGAGCGCGCCGGCAGCGGCGGCTACTCCGTAAATGAAATCCGGAAATAACAGGGCGTCTCGAAGAGGATCTCGCAGGCTGATCATCAAAATGCTTCCGATCCCGGCCAGGAAGTGGATCAGGGGAAGAAGCAGCATGTCTCCCTGGAAGGCCACGGCGCGCCAGGCAAGGTGAACCGCGTAAAAGGAGGCGAAGAAGAGAAGCGAGTGGAGAAGAACCGTGCGCCCGAACTTCCCCTGCGTCCGCACGACGAGGAACGGACGGATCTGGCGCAGCTGCGCGGCGTCGAAGACCGGCACCGCCGGAGCCGCGGTCCCTGTTATTTTGCGCAGATCCCGCAGCCGGGACGCGAAATAGTCCAGTCCGTGACTCGCCTCGATCCGGCCGGCAGGGATCCGAACCGCGCGCAGGTCGGCGATGCCTTCGATGCCACGATCGCGCACGAAATCGAAGATCGACTTCGAGGCAAGCAGCCGGTCGTCCGGGTCTGAAAGGAAACCCAGATAGGGCAGGAGCGCGTCGGGGCTGCTCAGCGTCTTCAGATTCAGGATTCTTGCGCCGGGCGCCTGCTGCGGATCCCGGAAGCCGGCGACCTTCGCCCTGTAGACGAGACAGAGTCCCAGGACGATCACGGCGGAGACTGCACCGAGGAAAAATCCTTCGGCCGAACGGCTCCTGGGCGCCGCCAGGTGGGCAAGCCGTTCTCTGAGATGCTCCCTGTCTTCGGGTGTGCTGCGCGTGACGGCCATGACGCAATTTTCGTCTGCGTAAACTGCACAAAAATGAAACCACAGATGAACACAGATGCAGCCCAGCCGCAACCAAACTATCTGCTTAGCGTTTTCTTTGCGTCCTTCGCGTCTTAGCGGTGAAAGCGCTGTCCGGAATTAACCGCGAAGACGCGAAGAGCGCAAAGAATCCGCGAAGAAGAATTCTTTCCAAGCGGCAAAGGATTTGCATCTTGTGGTACAGATGAACCCAGATCCGTGTTCATCTGTGTTCATCTGTGGTTTCATTCATACATGCTTCAACGCTTGAACCAATCCCAGATGGACTTGGGTTCCTCGAGGATCTTAAGCCGGCTCTCGATCCGTGATTGCAGAGCCTGCAACTGTTTGATCTGTGTCGCGCTGTCACCCCACGGAACAATCTCGGAGTAGAGATCGATCGCCGCCTCCATGTCCTCCTTGGCCTTTGAGAGCATGTCCTTTTCCTTGGAGGTGTCCTCCAGAGCCTGGGCGCCGCTCCAATACTGCAGGGCGCGCATCTTGAAAGCATCGGCAAGCTGCAGCCGCTCGCGACGGCCCGGCTTGTGCCCCAAATCCCGCGCACGCCGGAGGGCCTCGATGCCGCGATCGGCGTCCCTCAAGGCATAGATATAGGAACGAGCCATCCCGAGCTGCGGATCCGGCCACTTGGGAGCCAGGGCCGCCGCTCTCTGAAACGCGGCGATCGCCTCGGTATCGCGCTTGTTGATGCGCAACAGATGACCATCGGCATATTCGAGCATCGCGGCGGCTCTCGTGTCGGACGAGTCCAGTTGCCGGATGCGCCCGGCGTAGCGTTTGCAGCGCTGCCAGTCCCCTTCTCGCAGTCGCGGCTGGTCCGTGTCGCGATACTCCTCCACGATACGCTCGCTGCTCGACATGAGGAGATCGTGCAGCGGCGCACGGAGCACGAGCGGCGCCAGTCCGAACGGACTGCGGCCACGTATCCGCTGGTACTCTTCCCACGCCTGGTCCCCGTCCAGCTGCTGCACGCTGAACGCCGGCGCGAGCTGAGCCGCAGCTCGATATACGAAGGACTCCCAGATGGCTATCGGTCCGATCAGCGCGACCGCAACGATCCCAGCCATCCGGGCCGGCCTCTTGGACCAGCGCGGGAAACGAACGACGAAACCGGACCGTCGAGGGACGGCAACGGGCCCATCCGTGCGAGCCGTAGTCTCCCCGCCCCCTTCCTTGGCGACGCCGGAGCGCCGGGTCTCTTCCATCTCCAGAAGGGCCTCCGGAGCTTCTCCGGCCAGGAAGGTGCGCAGATCCGCTTCGAACTCCGTCGCGCTTCGGTAGCGCCGTTCCGCAGAGGAGGCCAGGGCCTTATGGACGACGGCCTGCAATTCCCTCGAACAACGTTGCGAGAGCGGTCTCGGCGGAGTGTGTTCCCTGATGAGCCTTTCCAGACGTTCCGTGGTCTCAGCCTCGAACGGCGGGCGGCCGTCAATCATCTCGTACAGTACGACTCCTACGGACCACAAGTCCGACGACTCGTCAATCCGATCGGTTTCGAGCCGCTCAGGAGATGAATAGAGCACGCTCCCGTAGTAGTTACTGGTAAGCTTTCGGGTCAGCGAGAGGCCTATGGCGATTCCAAAGTCCAGCACGCGGACCTGGCCCTTGGCGTCCAGCCGGATGTTCCGCGGCTTGATGTCTCCGTGGATAATGGCACGGAGCTCCTTGCCATCGACGGCCAGAGAGCAGCTGTGGGCCTTTCCCAGGATGTTGCAAAGCTCGGCGGCGATCCTTGCCGCCTCGAAGACCGCGAGCTTCCCTTCCCCGATGACGGCTGAAAGGTCGCGCCCCTCGACGTATTCCATGTCGACGTAGAAATGGCCATCCATGTCGCCGAACTCATGGATCGCCGGCACTCGAAAATCTACTGCGCCCAGCTTCGCCTGCAGTTGGGCTCCCAGGCGCTCCGCAGCGACGGCCTCACGGGCATCGGCATCGTCGCCGTTCTCCACGAGCTTCAAGGCGACCTGGCGCTCGTTTCGGGTGTCAACGGCAAGATACACGTCCGCCATCCCGCCCCGTCCGAGCTTCTCGTGGATCTGGTAGTGGCCGATGCTCTGGAGATACGTCCGCATCAGATCTCAGGTCTGTAAATACAAAATGAAACCACAGATGAACACAGAGACAGCCGAGCCGCAACCAAACTATCTGCTTCGCGTTTTCTCTGCGTCCTTCGCGTCTTAGCGGTGAAAGCGCTGTCCGGAATTAACCGCGAAGACGCGAAGAGCGCAAAGAATCCGCGAAGAAGAATTCTTTCCAAGCGGCAAAGGATTTGCACGTTAGTAGTACAGATGAACACCGATCTGTGTTCATCTGTGGTTTCAGACGAACAAGTGTTCTCAGGGGGACGTCGCGAATCCGACGGTTCCCAGCCGGTTCGGTCTGCCTCCCGCGGTAAAGAAGTTGTTCACGTACCGTTCCTTCCGATCCCTTGTGGCGATGCGGATCCCCTCGCCGGCATTCTCGGAAATCACGTTTCTCAGCACTTCGGGAACCGCATCCCCGGTAATATGAACCCCCGGGCCTCTCCGATCGGAGCCGGCCCCGTTGCGCTGGATGACGTTAGCCAGCAAGCGAACGGCCGCCTTCCCCCCGATCAGGATTCCCGTTCCGGGATTCGAATGAATGTAGTTCCCGGCAAGTATTCCGCTCGACGCGCCATCGATCCATACTCCCGCGCGTGTCGCGCCGGAGATCTCCATGCCGGAGATCTCGACGTAGGAACCGGTGACGCGGATCCCCACCGGCAGGCGGACTCCGGGCGCAGGTCGAATCACCAGTCCGGCCACCCGGGCTTCGCGGATGGCTTCGGCAGTTACCGCAGCCTCGTCGGGTAGAATCGTCTCGGCGACTCGAATGATCGCTTCGCCCGGCGCGCGGGCCACGATGCTCACGCCGTCCTTGAGCCGGAGCATTTCATTGTATTCTCCCGGAGCCACTTCTATTCGGTCGCCGGCCCGGGCGGCCTCCAGCGCCTGGCCGATGGTCGAGTATTCGGAACGGCCGGGGTCCACGAGAAGCACAAGCCGTTGGCGCTCTGCTTGCGGCGGCCCCGTAGCCTGGATAGAAGCGGGAGCCTGCAAGCGCGACGATGCCAGGTGCGCGAGCAGAAGCCCCGCCAGAAGACCATAGACAAAGACCAGCCATGGGCTCGCCATAAGATGCAAGAGTCCCGGCCGCCGGGAGGCCGCTCCAGGTGCAGGATCCTGCCGGGCTGGCGCCACCGCGATCCCTCGGGCCGCGGGAGTGAAGTCCCTTCCCTCGATGACGATGACTGATACGTTGTCACGGCCCCCCGCATCGTTGGCCATGCGGACCAGGGCCTGCGCACAGGCCCGAGCATCACCGGCATGCCGGTAAACCGTCTTCAGGATGTCCCCGGAGGGAACCATGTCGGTGAGACCATCGGAGCACAGGAGAAAAGCGGAGTCCGCCTCGAAGGGGACCTGGAGGTAGTCGATGAAGTCTTCGTCGTCCGGGCGGTGCTGCTCCGACCCCACATCGCGATATACCTCGTTGCGGCGCGGATGGCGCATCGCCTCGAGCTCGTTCAGTTCCCCCGCCTCCTCACGCACGCCGACCGGGGAGTGATCCGACGTCAGCTTGCGCATCTGGTTTGCGCGAATCATGTAGAGCCGCGTATCGCCCACGTGGCCGATGTGCAAGCAGCCGTCCTCGACGACGGCCACGGTGAGAACGCACGCCATCCCCCGCCATTCCCGCCGTTTCTGGGCGGCGCTATGAATCTCATTGTTGGCCGCCGTGATGGCCTCGCGGATCCTGCGGGACACCGTTCCGGTTTTCTGCTCCAGCCGCCTTCGGATGCAGCTCAGGGCCAATTCCGCCGCCTGCTCCCCGGCAGGCTCGCCCCCCATCCCGTCCACGACGGCGAAGATCCCGGGCCCGGTATCGCAGAGAATACGGTCTTCGTTGTTCTCCCGACGCAGGCCGGGATGGCTTTCCCCCCATGCAACCCACTCTTCCTGATGTTGTGTTTTCCGCACGGCGTCCCTATTCGCGGCGCTTTCCGGAAAAAAGGTGCGCCCAGACCAGGCCGCCCGCGACGAGGAGAAGCAATGCCAGGAATGCGTACCTCGTCCAGTAGAGACCTGTCATAAAGCAACCCCCTGCTGCGAGTGAGCCTCACACCGGCCCAGTCATTCACGGGCGGGACGCCCGTGCCACGTTAGTCATAAGGCTTCGAAGTCCATCTCGACCTTGTCGGCCATTGTGATGCGCGCCTTGGGCGGAAGCCGCACCCACTCTTTCGGGGTAATCCGCTTCCCGTTCACGCTGGTGCCGAACTT
>QHZE01000662.1 GCA_003225335.1 Acidobacteriota bacterium | reverse complement strand
CAAAGAACCAGGCGCTGCGCGCAAGACTCTTCAGAATGACGGCGTGGCGGTCGATGCTAGTGATTCTTTGAATCGTTTCCTGATACCGCAGATCTTCAATGAGATCATATGGCGGGGCGATCGCGAGCTTGAAATAGCTGATGACGGCCAGTGGCAAAAGCAGACCCAGCGAAAACGCAGCGAATCGACGAAATGTTACCGCGGGATTCCGAAAGACCGGCAACAGCAAGACGATACAGGTAGCCAGGATGAAAAGAAGACCTTCGTTTTTCGTCCAGCCGGCGCATCCCGCGGTGAAGCCTGCGAGTACGAGGGGGCCGAATCGATCGGGTTCCCGTTCCAAGTGCAAGCAGATCAGCGCGATAGTGCTGATCGTGAAGACAGCCAGTGGAACGTCCGCGTATTGCGAGACGCCACGCTCGAGGTAGTACGGAGTCCCGATCAACATCAGAGCCATCAGCAGGGCCAGTTGGGTGTCTCGCAGTTGCGACAGGGTTGACAGGAGAACGGCGACTCCGGACAGCGCGAACATGATGCCGAGGAGGGCTCCTGCTTCCGGAGCTTCCTCGCCCGCGTAACGCCAGAGTCGAGCCGTCAACGAGGGCGTCAGCAGTGGATAATCCCCGTGAACCGTGTAGGGAATGCCATCACTCCAGGTCCGGCCGCCACGATAAAGGAAGCGGGCGTGAGTGTTCCAGATCGCCCAGGCGTCCCAGTCTCCGTGAGGCATTCGGTCCGCTCTCAATAGCAGGCCGTACACAGCCAGTGCGACAGCGCCGGACAAGACCAGGCCAAAGAGCGACAGGCGCCACGAGATTGGAGGCGCCGGCTCCCTGAAGAGCATGGATCTTGCAAGGAACCCAAGCGCAAACAACGTGAGAAGAGCGATCTCCACCGTAAAAATGGGCCGGCGAAAAACAAAGAAAATCAACGAGCTGGCGCCCGCACCGACTGCCGGCGCAAATGCCCACGCTAATGCGCGGGCACTCTTCGGCGGCAGCAGGAAGGTCGTGACGAAGTAGCCCAGCAGTGTGGAAACCGCGAACCCGACAGCGATCAGAAAGAGCGAGGCGAGGCTCACTGTGACGGCTTTCTCCGGAGGAGCATCAGGCCGTTCCCGGCATCATAGATCTTGATGAACCCTGGTATCTCCGGCGGCGTTTCTTCGTCAACAAAACAGCCAAGGATTAGCGGAGTATCTGTTGTCCGTGTCCATACCACCAGGGGAGCGAGGTTGTATTGGGTCTCGTACAACCTCTTGCCATCCACACCCGTCTGTGGTTGGGGGTCCAGATTACGCCGCGTGATGAGCGCAATCCTTCCACTTCGATAACCCATCTCCGCAAGCTTTTCACGAACACCTTTGAACTGATTCTGCCGGACAACGACTTCGTCGCGTTCACGAGGCGGAAGCTTTCCGGCGGACCGTTTGAAATTCCAGATGTTCCAATACGCACCGACAGTCAGAATTGTGATCAAGAAGAGGCTGAGCGCGGAGCGAATCATGCGATGTCAGAAACAGAGATAACGAATGATGCAGCCGAGCGCACCAACTCCATCAAGCCAGGCGCTTTTTCCCTTCACCGTGTTTGCGGCCCCGTAATCGGGCCTCGTGGAATGGGGTGCCCATGCGCCGCGATCTCCAACGATAGGAAATCGATTTTCGCTGCCGGTCAGGAAACACCATAGATAGCACAGACCGGACCGGAAAGTCTGTTGGAATATCGCGGCGGGGCGCAATGGAAGCGCGAGTCAATGTTTTCTGGACCAATTCATTCGGGTGCCGTACTCTCCTTCTATGTTTAGGGGCGTTCTGCGGGATCAGCGCGCAAATCCGGCTTTTCTGGCGATCGGAGGCTGCCTCCTGCTAGGCATCGCTCAGTACTTCCTCTTCCGGATTAATTTCTCGCAGTTCTTCCAGGGAGATGCGATTTTCTGGATGTATTACCGCTTCCATACATTTGGTGAATTCCTGCGGGGCCTTGTCACTTTAGACGTCGCACACTGGTATCGGCCGCTTTCCAACCGGACCATTCCCAGCCTGCTGTTTCCTCTTTTCGGCTTGCGACCCTACGGTTATCACCTGGTGGTTTTCGGCTTTTTCTTTTTGACTTCGTGCGCGCTGTTCCATTTCGTGAAGCGCTTGACCGGCGCCGTCCACGTCGCCTTTCTCGCTGCGTTTTATTTCAGTGTTCATTCAAACAACGTTTACACCACATTCGACTTCGCCTTTATGCCGGATGTGCTCTATGGACTGTTCTACATCTGCGCCGTCTGGTTTTTTATGGAGTGGGAAAGAAGACGGCGTCATCTGTGGTACGCATGTTCGGCCGCTTGTTTTGTTTTGAGCTTGATGTCCAAAGAAGCTGCCGTCACCCTGCCGGCGGTCTTGGTCTTGTTTCACCTCATATTCATCCGCGGCAATATCATTGACGCCTTGCGGAAGATCTGGCTTCACCTGGTCGTCTTCTCGATTTA
>QHZE01000196.1 GCA_003225335.1 Acidobacteriota bacterium | reverse complement strand
TCCTGTGCACGCGAGGCGTGGGTCCGGGCGCGTGGACGCGTGACAAGTTTCCCAATCCGGTTGAGCGCGCGATGGCACTGCTAGGCGGCACGGTTGACGGCGGGCGCGTGTGGGACGTGATGACGGTTGCCGGCCGCCGCACCGGCGCGGGCATCCACTGGCGCGCCGCGGGGCGGGGGCGCTCAGGCATTCTGGCCGGCTATGCGGCGCTGTATCAGCCCGCCATAGAGGCCGTGATTGCCGTGGACCCGCCCGCTTCACATCGTCCGCGGCCGGATCGTGAGGGTTACGGGCCGGCGCTCCTGAACGTGCTGCGAGTGCTCGATATTCCCGAAGCTCTCGGATGCCTCGCGCCTCGTCAGCTCACGATCATCGGCGCGCAGGATGCGGCTTTTGACCGCACCGCGGAGATCTACCGTCTGGCAGGCGCCGCGGATCGTTTTGGGCGCGGCTAAGCGCCGGTGCTGAAATAAAGTGAGCACTTTGGGGCAGCCCCCGAGCCGGTGGCGAGTCCAGGCCCGTATGCAAGGAGCGACAACAGGGGCTAACACAAGCATTGATCCTTTCGTGAAATTCGTGGCGGTTTCTACTGATTACTGGCCACGAATTGCACGAATTTCAAAAAATTGACTCCCACTTCTAATTACCCGAAATAACTCTTGCATTAGGGAATGAGAAAGCGTACCCTTCAGTCTTGGTCAGTCAGGTTTTTGTGTCTTGTTCGTCGTGAAGAGAGGCTGCGAACTCCTGAAATACGGAGTTGCGGCCATTTTTGTTTTAGCCTCGCTAGGCTGGCAAATCGTTGCGAAAGCGCGAGTACAGGAAAACCAATACGAAAACATCTCCCGCTCTCAGAGCGGTATTCTTAGGGAAAAATAAAAAATGAAGGAACAAGGAACAGTAAAGTGGTTTAACAGCGAGAAGGGCTACGGGTTTGTCAGTCGCGCTTCCGGGGATGATGTGTTTGTCCACCATTCTGCCATTCAGGCAACGGGATTCAAATCGCTCAACGAAGGTGACAAGGTCGAATTCACGGTGGCCAAGGGCCCCAAAGGGCTTCAGGCACAAGACGTTGTGAAGCTGTAAGCAACACCTGTATCGAGCGGCGGTTTCGGGGTTGTTCCCGAAACCGCCCCAGGTGGCGAATCCGCGCAAGTCAGTCAAAGTTTCCTGCCGAGCAACCCCTTTCATCTTGTAGTCCCATCGGCTCCTCACACTACGGTGGGTGTTGGGCCGGCACGCGCTCGACCTAGCCCGCTACGCTGACAGGGGCGGAGCCGAATTCGACTATCGTCGCGCGTAGTCCTTGAGGTTGAAAAAGACTGCGGCCCCCTGTTCAATCAGCCGTGAGACCTCCCCTCTGTCTAAGGACCGCGCCGCGTACCCGAATCATCGTCCCGATAACAGACGAGAATATTGAGATCGGTACTGCGCGTCTTCTCCGCGATGCCCGCGAGAAAATACGGATTATGGGTCGTTATGAAGAACTGATTTGAGTGGTTCATTTGTCATTGGTCATTTGACGGAAAATCCTTGCCAGGCCGCGAAGAATTTTCACGTTAGTAGTATAGGAGACACGAAGAAGACAAAGATCCACCAAGTCTTGTATGTCTGAATCTTTGCGCCCTTAGGGTCTTTGTGGTGAGCCTGGAAATGTGCGCTCCCCCAGGGAAGGAGGCTCCGCGTTCTCAGCGTCTCCGCGGTGAGATTGTTTTTGGTTGCAACTGAACCTCTCCGACTGTCAAGGTGCGGCCCGGATGGCGTGAATCACTGGAGAGGCGGGAAGCGGGCCCTCGGCGCGCCCGGCCTTGAAGTAGTCGGTTCGAACGCGCTCGACGATCGCGTTGACCGGTTGGTCCAGGAACCTGGTGAAGTAGGAAGGATAGATCCCGATCCAGAACGCCAGTATAATCAAAGGCACAAAAGTCGCCAGCTCCCGGAAGTTCAGGTCGGGAAGATTCTGGTTCAGGGGATTCTCCAGCTTGCCGAACATCACGCGCTGGTACAGCCAGAGCATGTAGGCTGCGCCCAGGACGATGCCGAGTACTGCGACGGCCGCATACATCCAGAGTCCGGGCGCAGCAAAAGTCCCCTGAAGGATGAACAACTCGCCAATGAATCCGTTCAGTCCGGGCATCCCGATCGAGCTTAGAGTCATGATCAGAAACACCGTGGCATAGACCGGCATGACCTGACTCAGGCCGCCGTACTCCGTGATGAGACGGGAGTGCCGGCGCTCGTAGATGACTCCCACGATCAAGAACAGAGCGCCCGTGGAGATGCCGTGGTTCACCATCTGGAGGACCGCTCCTTGCAGCGCGACGGGCGTTGCCGCAAAGACGCCCAGCATGACAAAACCGAGGTGGCTCACCGAAGAGTAGGCGACCAGGGACTTCATGTCCTTTTGCATCATGGCTACAAGGGCGCCATAGATGATCCCGATCAGCGACAGGATAAGCATGGGCTTGAGGAAATGCATGGTGGCCCACGGAAGCATCGGCAGACTGAAGCGAACAAAACCGTACGTGCCCATCTTCAACAGGACTCCCGCCAGGATGACGGAACCTGCCGTCGGGGCTTCCACGTGCGCGTCAGGCAGCCACGTGTGGAAGGGGAACATAGGAACTTTGATGGCAAACCCCACGAAGAAGGCCAGGAACACCCAGTATTGCAGGTCGTGGGGGAAGCCCAGCTTCTGCAGCGGGAGGATGTCGAAGGAATATATCCCGGTCGTGTTGTATTGGTAGAAGTAGATCGCAAGGATACCCACGAGCATCAGAACGGAACCGGCCAGCGTATAGAGAAAGAACTTGATCGCCGCGTACAGCTTGCGCGGTCCGCCCCAGACGCCGATCAAGAAGTACATCGGAACCAGCATCACTTCCCAAAAAACGTAGAACAGAAGGAAATCGAGCGCCATGAACACGCCGAGCATCCCCGTCTGGAGCAGCAGCAGAAAGGCGTAGTACTCCTTGACGCGCTCCGTGACGGCGTTCCAGGAGGAAAGAATAGCGATGAAACCGAGAAGCGTCGTCAGAAGGACCAGCAGGAGGCTGATGCCGTCGATGCCGAATTTATATTTGGCCCCTATGAGGGGAATCCAGTTTACCTCGAAGACATAGCGAAATCCGGTCGACGAGTCGATGTATTGTGGATCGTTAAACGACGTAATAAGAGGGATCGAAACCAGGAACCCCAGAAACGCCGTAATGTTGGCTACCCACTTGACGGCCGTTTTTCTCTCGGGCTTCACGAACACGATCAGTGCCACCCCCAGCAGCGGGAGATAGCAGACGATGTTCAGGATGTGCCTCATGTTGGGTTCCATGCGCTCCAGCTCCTTCGGCAGGAATCGCCCGGGCTATCTGGTCCATTTCATAATCACGGTTAATTTACAGTAACGAATTCTTACGTGCATGCCGCAATGGGACACGGATTCGCAAGGATGCCACGGATCGGGTAAAATCCGTGTCGATCCGTGGCATCCTTGAAAATCGGTGTCCCATTGTACGTTCGTGAAACGGTTGTGAGGCGCCGTCCTAAGCTAAAAGTTCAACAGCCCATTGAAATAAATCAGAATGAAAACAACAATTCCAAACACGGCTCCCAGGGCATAACGCTGGATCAGCCCCGTTTGCAGCGAAGTGGCCACCCGATTCAGCATCATGTTGATCCAGCCAATCAGGTTCACCAAACCGTCGACGACGTACTTGTCAAAGAAGCCCGATACCGCCGCTGTGCCTCTTGTGGTGGCGGCCGTTCCATTGACGGCGCCGTCGACAAACTTCGAATCCACAAAAAAGCACGCGTTTGCTAAGTCTTTCGCCCGGTTCACAAACAAAGCATCGTAGATCTCATCTACATAATACTTGCGGTACACGAGCCGGTGCAGCGCCGGCCACCAGCCCAGCGCCTTCTCGGGTGCCGAAGGATTCTTTACGTAGCAGTAATGCGCGAGAAAGATTCCGGCCGCGGCAATCGCGACCGAGAGAAAAGTAAACAGGATTTCCTGCCGGGCGGGATGATGGGCTTCCGCAAGTGCCGGGTTTTCCGGCAACCGCAATACGGGCTCCAGGAAGCGTTCAAACTTGCTGCCTCCGAGCCAGGCGGGTAAGCCCACGTAACCGCCCACTACCGAGAGAAACGCCAGTACCACGAGAGGGCCGATGACGTTGCTTCCGGGCTCGTGGAGGTGGCGCTTCGTATCTTCGTCCATCCTCTCCTCGCCCCAGAAGGTAAGGAAGATCAGGCGAAACATATAAAAGGCGGTCATCCCCGCGCCCAACCAGAGCGCAAACCAGATCCTGGGATGCCCGTTGCTCCAGGCTTTCCAGAGGATCTCGTCCTTGCTGAAAAATCCTGCCAGGCCCGGCACCCCAGCAATGGCCAGAGTTCCGATGAGCATGGTCTGATACGTCGCTGGCAGGTGCTTGCGCAGCCCGCCCATCTTCCTCATGTCCTGCTCGTGATGCATGGCCATGATCACAGCGCCCGAACCGAGAAACAACAAAGCCTTGAAGAACGCGTGGGTCATCAGGTGGAAGATGCCCCCGGCGAAGGCCCCCACGCCGAGCGCAGCGAACATGTAGCCCAGCTGGCTCACAGTCGAATAGGCAAGGACTCGTTTGATGTCTGTCTGGGCAAACCCTATGGTTGCGGCAAAAACAGCAGTGAGAGCGCCTATCGTCGCAATGATCGTCATGGTCTCCGGCGACCGGCTGTACAAGGCATTGCAGCGGGCCACCATGTACACCCCCGCCGTGACCATCGTCGCAGCATGGATCAAGGCGCTGACAGGAGTTGGGCCTTCCATGGCATCGGGGAGCCAGACGTAGAGCGGAACCTGCGCGCTTTTCCCGGTGGCGCCGATGAACAGACAAAGAGTAGCCCAGAACAGGAAGCCGTGGCCTGCTTGCACGGGCATTTCAGCGGCCTTGCTGAAAACCTCGTCGTAGCGCAACGAACCAAAGTGAACGAAGATCAGGAACATTCCCAGAATAAACCCGGCATCCCCGATCCGGTTTACGACAAAAGCCTTTTTCCCGGCATCTCCCGCGCTCTTCTTCTCCAGGTAGTAACCGATGAGCAGATAGGAGCACAGGCCCACGCCTTCCCATCCCACAAACATCAGGACAAAATTGTTCGCCAGAACCAGCGTGAGCATGGCGAACATGAAAAGATTAAGGTAGGAAAAGAAACGGTAGTAGCCGGAGTCGTCCCACATATACCCCGTCGAATATACGTGGATCAAAAATCCTACGCCCGTGACCACCAGGATCATCACCGCCGAGAGCGGATCCAGCAAAAACCCCCAAGGCACCGTGAACCTTGCAAGGCCGCCCTCCGCTACCGGTAAGGATCCCGCTTCGAACCAGGTAAAGAGGTCTACGCTATAAGACTCCAGGCTATAAGACCCTTTGTGTTGCGACGAGAAGAGCTCGAAAACAGCGCCCGCAGAGAGTAAGAAGGCCAGCCCTACCGAGGAAAGCGCGATGATCGAAACGAGCCTCCTGTCGAGCCTTTGCCCGGTAAGGCGCAGGTTTATCAGACCCGCCAACCCAGCAATGGCACTCCCCGCCAGAGGCACCAACGGTATCAGCCAGATCTTATCGAGCATATGTCGCCAACAAGAATCGAAAGGCGGATTCTAACAGCATCTCCAACCTTGTCAACCAAACACCAGCTATTGCAGCTTCTCCCCGCCACCGATTGCACTAACCGAAAAAGCTAATTACACGAAAACGATCGCTCCGATTTAGATGCCGGTTTGGAATTCGATCTTTCCACAGTCACTCACGGTCGGGCTACTGACAGGCACCTGACGGTGGCGCCTAAAAATTTGACTCCACTTCCAATTGCACCGCCCGGGCAATGGCAGCGATTGCGTGTGAGCGAAAGTGCAATTCACTGGTATTTCGGATTGGTCCTTCCAATCGGAAATCCGCAATCCGAAATCCGAAATCCGAAATCTACTCTGCCTGTCTGCTTACCTCCAGAAGTACGAGCTCTCGGTAAGTGCCTTCGACCTGTTCTCTGGTCTGCCGAAAGGTTCCCGACGTATCTATCTTGTAGTCGGCTACCTGGAGCTTTTCTTCCACGGGCATCTGCGCAGCCATGCGAGCGCGAGCCTCTTTAACGCTCAGTCCGTCGCGGCTGACGAGTCGAGCCAATTGCAATGCCGGGTGGCAGTGAACGACGACCAGCTTATCGTACAGCTTGTAAAGGCCCGACTCGACCATGAGGGAGTTCAACAAAGCTCTCTGAGCAGCGTCGTTAAAAACAATCTCGCCAAGTTTCCTGCGATTAATAGAGCCGTCTTCAAGGACTATGTTGCCGCCAAAAGCTTCCCGGACTTTTTCATATGTCGGCTTACCCGGCGTCAGAAGGTCGTGCGCGATAAGATCGGCATCGATAATGTGGGCCCCGAGCTCTGCAAACACCCGGGCCGCGCAGCTTTTGCCGGAAGCGATGTTTCCAGTCAAACCCACGTGCAACATCCGGCGATGATAGCACAACACAAGCCGCCGTTGACGGCGGATTCGCCCATGCGATAAGTTGTTCTACGCGCGTGTTTGACAGGATAACCGGATGGGCAGGATTTAGAGAGATCCGCCGGATATTTGCGGGGATAACGGGATGGACGGGATTTGAAAGAGCTTTGCGAGCCTTTTGACGGGATAACAGGACCGGCTGTTTTGAAAGAGCTTCGCGACTCGTTTTGACAGGATAACAGGATCGACGGGATTTGAAGATCTCTCGGGGCGTCCTTTAGTTGCGGATACGACAGGATAATTCATGAGGGTACTGGTCACTGGTGGCGCCGGGTTTATCGGCTACCATGTTGCATCCAGGCTGCGCGAGCAGGGCCATGAAATTTTTCTACTCGACAATTTTAACGACTTCTATGATCCGCAGGTCAAGCGCCGGAACGTCCGCGACCTGCAGCACGACGGTCCGGCGGTTCTTTACGAAGCGGACGTCCTCGATACATCAAGGCTGCAGCAGGTCTTCGCAGAGTGCCTTCCGCAGGCGATAATACATCTGGCCGCCTGGGCCGGCGTGCGCCCTTCGCTCGAAAGACCGGAGATTTATACCGAAGTCAACGTCACAGGCACGGTAAACCTGCTTGAACTGGCCCGAAAACNGACCCGGTGGACCAGCCCATCTCGCCTTATGCCGCTACCAAACGTGCGGGCGAACTGCTTTGCCAGGTATATTCACATAATTACGGCTTACACGTTTGCTGCCTGCGTTTTTTCACCGTATACGGGCCGCGCCAGCGGCCGGAGATGGCCATTCACAAGTTCGCGCGCCTGATGTGGGAAGACAAGGAAATCCCGGTCTACGGCAGCGGCGAAAGCCGCCGCGATTACACCTATATCGACGACATTGTCACGGGAGTCCTGGGTGCTGTGCGCGTGAACCCCGTGTACGATATCCTTAACCTCGGCGAATCCCAAACCATCTCGTTGCTCGAGCTTGTCTCTGAGCTGGAGAATGCTCTCGGCAGAAAGGCGCAGCTCCGATTTCTGCCACCGCAGTCGGGGGACATGGAAATCACCTACGCTGACATCAGCCGTGCCGAACGCGTGCTCGAGTACCACCCCACAACCCCGATTCGCGAAGGAATCCTCAAATTCGCCCGCTGGTTTCTCGATTCCCGGCAAGCGATTTAACAGGCCTTTGCGGTTTCTTCGCGGCCTTTGCGCCTTCGCGGTTAAAGTCCAGCCCAGAATTTCGCCGCGAAGACGCGAAGGGCGCGAAGAAACCCTGAGCGTTCAAGACTTGGAGTTTGTTAGCGGGATCTCGACGATGAGGAGAGAGTGAGACTGTTCGTTGTTCAAGACTTGGAGTTTGTTAGCGGGATCTCGACGATGAGGAGAGAGTGAGACTGTTCGTTCACTACCAGAACCGTCCGGTTGTCCGGAGCGACCTTTATGTCCACGGGCCCTTTTTCCACAGGGAAGCTCCGGGGCTCCAGGCTGCTTAAATCCGCGGGGAGCATCATGACGTTGCGGTCCTCGGTATTCACGACGAACACGCGTTTGCCGTCCGGGCTGACGGCCACTCCAAAAGGTTTCTTGCCCACAGGGATGGTGACCGATACCTTGTTGAGTTTCGTGTCGATGACCGACAGATCATCGGTGCGGCTGTTGGAAACGAAAAGGCGGCTCCCGTCTGGCGCGATCGCGATTCCGTCCGGCGCCTCGCCCACGGGAATCTTGTTTATTACAGTTCTGCGGTCGGGATCGACGACCCAGACTTCGTTGGAGCCGCCGTTGACGACATAGACCGCCTCAGTCACCGGCGAGACGGCGACCGCAATGGGGGCCATGCCCATAGGAAGCGTCGCCAGAACACTCCGTTCCCGCAGATCCAGGATGTGCAACTGACCCTCCTTGGTCCGCGCGAAGTTGGTGACGAAAGCGCGGTAGCCTTTCCGACCAATGGCCACAGCGTTAGGCGCACCGCTGACCTTGATGTTGGCATCGACACGAAACGTCGTCAGATTCACAACCGCTACCGTCCCCGAGTCCTTGCACGCGACCAGCGCCACATTGTCGGTGTCCACCACAGCGATGCCCAGCGGGCTGTTCCCCACCACTACACTTTGTTTCACCTTGTGTTCCACGAGATCTACCGCCACCACTTCGCCCGTACCGTAGGAGGTGACATACGCAGTCTTCCCGTCGGGCGCCAACGCGACAAAGTTGGGGTATTCTCCCACCTTCTTTACCCTGTAGATTTTTCCCGCAGCCGAGAATCCGAACAAAGAAAAAAGCAAAGGCGCCACAACAAGGCGAAGTTTCATCACCCGGATCCGATCCCTTAGGGCCCGTCAGGAAATAAGGTGTACATTTTGCTGCTGGCCCCCAGGCCCGCTGGCAAGGCGCGAGCGACGAGCATACCCGCTGCGGTATGTAAGGAGCGAGCAACACAGCCAGCGGGCCTGCGGGCCGCAGCCCGAAGGGGCGCGGCGGCGGGCGGGCATCTGCGGCGTTGCCGCTCCTCGACGATGCCACCACATCGCCTGCGTCGCGGCGCCTTGCATCTGCCCGCCCGGCGCTCGCGCCAAAATGCACACCTTATTTTCTGACGGGCCCTTAGCTTCACTTGGTGGACACAAAGTTCACAAGTCGGTCAAGTTTTGTATCATGGCCGGGACGGCCATGCCACGAAGCCATCGTGGCACGGGCATCTCGCCCGTGAATGACCGGGCGGTACGAGTCTCTGCTAAAATTGCACAAAACGAAGCCACCGATGAACACAGAGCGGCAAAGCCGCAACCAAACTAAAGTCCTTCGCGTTTTTCTTCGCGAAGAAAAATCCTTTCCTGCCAGCAAAGGATTTTCGGGTTAGTAGTACAGATGAACCTGGCGCGGCATAGCCGCAACCAAAACGAATCTCACCGCAGAGACGCGGTGAGATATTTTGGGGTTGCGGCTTGGCTGCTCTGTGTTCATCTGTGGTTTCGTTCATACTCGTGGCACGTCGCCCCTATTTGCGAAAAACGACTACTTACGCAAACACGGAGATTCGGGCCTGCGCCGCGGCGGCGCGAACAGTGTTCGCCATCAGCATCGCGACTGTCAGAGGGCCGACCCCTCCCGGAACTGGAGTCATGTACGAGGCCTTCTCATGGACCCGCGGGTGCACATCGCCTACGAGCGTATAGCCCTTTCTCGCGTGATCTGCAAGTCTCTGAGAACCCTCTCCAAATAGCTCCCGGATCTTGTCCAGCGACTCGAGCCGGTTAACTCCTACGTCAATAACCACAGCTCCGTCCTTGACATAGGTATCGTCCACCAGCGCGGGTCTCCCTATCGCAGCTATCAGGATATCGGCCTCCCGGGCCACCGATGGCAACTCCCGGGTCTTGGAATGGCAGATCGTGACCGTCGCATCCTCATGAAGCAGCAAGAGCGAAACAGGTTTCCCCACGATGTCGCTCCGGCCGATCACGACCGCTCGCTGGCCTCGCACAGGAATTCTGTGCCTCTTGAAGATTTCCATTATTCCCGCGGGCGTGCAAGGTTTCAGGACCGCGTTGCCGGCCGCCAGCCGCCCGACATTGACCGGGTGAAAGCCATCCACATCCTTGTCGGGCAGAATGGCTTGGAGCACGTCGCGTGCCACCACCTGCGGCGGCAACGGAACCTGAACCAGAATCCCATGGATATCGCTCCTTTGGTTCAGGCTGTCCACCGCAAACAGGACTTCATCGGTGGTCGCGCTTTCAGGCATTTCAATTCTCTCCGAGTACATCCCAAGCGACTGGCAAGTCTTGACCTTGCCGCGCGTATAGACTTGCGAAGCGGGATGCTCGCCCACCAGCACCACCGCGAGTCCGGGGTTGACTCCGGCCGCCTGTACCTTTTGAACCTCTGCAGCCACCTCGGCCTCAATCTGTTTAGCGAGGGCGGCGCCGTCAATCCATTGAGCCACGACTCTCTCTGCTTAGGGTTTGTAAAAGAATTACCTGTACACTTTGCTGCAGGCTCCCAGGCTCGCCGGCGAGGCGCGAGCAACAAAGCCAGCGGGCCCGGGGGTCTGCAGCAAAAATGCGAATTTATTTCTGTACGAGCCCTAGGTCACTTCGTCGCTGCGACGAGACTGAAGATCCCTTCGTGAGGCGAAGAAGCTCTCTTCAAGCCCTGAACGATTACCTGGCGAAAACCAGCGCCAAACAGAAGCTCGATCAGCTCTTCGCGATCGTAGTAGATTCCCTCGGCCTCATCCGGATTCTTCTGCACGTACTTCAGTTGAAACCTTCTCCACGCCCACCTTAGCCGGTTCGGCACAGACTTCGGCTCCAGCATTTCAGCGAGCACCAGGTGTCCTTCTGGCGCGAGGATGCGCACGGCCTCGGCCAAAAACTGACGGGCCGGATGACGGTGAAAATGGAAGATCGAAACCGCGACTTCAGCGAAGCCGTCCTCCACGGGAAGACGCACTTCTTCGGACTGGCGAAACTCGACGACATGCTGGAGCTTCAAATGGCGGGCACGCTGTCTCGCTCGTTCAAGCAGTGTGATATTGCTGTCGAACGAGTAGATGCGTCCCAGAAACGCCTTTCGGCCCGCAAGATTCAGAGCGAAGGTACCGGTGTCGGCCAGCAGATCGATCACTTTAACGCGCCGGGTGTTGATCACAAAATCCACAATTTGCTCGACAGTGGCGTAGTAATCCAACCCGGTTCTCCAGTGAAAAAAGCGAGCCACGCCCTCCTCGTATCTGTCGATGCGAGCTCCGAGATTGCTCAGGAAAGGGCGCGGGCGGGGAGGAGAAAAATCAAATTTCTTCTGCAATCCCTCAGTTACACGCGGCCCCGGCATGCCCCCTTCCCATTTGTCATTTTTCATCGGTCATTCGTCATTTGAGCAGAGCGTCGCGGTCTGCCGATCCCAATCGATATACCCGGTAGTTGTCCGCCTTCAACGCAAGAGAATACCTGTCCGCCCAATGGGGGTCAACCTGAAGGGCTGTCCAGATCTCGTCGTCCTTTCCCGCCAAAATCCAGCCAACTTCCTGGTGTGGCGCCCGTCGCGCCCTCTCCCAAAGAACCCTGTCGCCTTCACTGTAGACGAATCCACGAACGGGGAGTCCTGAATCATAAACCAGCGGGGCAAGTTTCCCAATATCGATCAGCAGGCGCGTGCCGTCGTAGTTTTCGCGCAGGTATAGCAAAACCCTCTGCCTTTCCCCTTCGAGGGATTGGTGCTCCAGGGTCTCGGCCAGAATCGGGCG
This sequence comes from Acidobacteriota bacterium, assembly GCA_003225335.1. Lineage (GTDB taxonomy): Bacteria > Acidobacteriota > UBA6911 > UBA6911 > UBA6911 > Gp18-AA60. The sequence continues at coordinate 6,986 of QHZE01000196.1, read as the reverse complement.
ATTTTCCCCATCGAGGGCAGGCATTTGCGCTCCAAGAACCGCCAAAAGGAGCAGGGGCCAGCGGTAACCTCCGGCAGCGCGCGCGATCAAGAATGCCAATAAAGCGACCGCAGGCAGGCCTATCAGCCGGGACCGGGAAGGAAGAAGCGATACGCCCACTCCGGCGGAAAGTACCAGGAAAGCCACGGAAGAACCATAACCGCAAGGCTGGAGGCGATCAAGGCAAACCGAAGAAGGGATGCGGATTGCAGCACAAGGCTGGCGAACACGGCGACAGCCGGTATCAGAAGCGACGAATACCGCACGCGATAAATCAATCCCCAGTAAAGAGCGGAGATGTTCACGAGCGACGGTGTCCAGAGCAACAAGAGGGGCGCCCATCGTGAAAGCGGCCGGCAGCGGAAGAGGCCTTCGCGTCATAGTGTGCGGTGGTGAGCCCTCTGGAGTAGTAGTAGCCGAAACTCGCGAACCCAACGGCGGCCGCAAGCAGAAGGAGAAATCGCGATGCCCGCGCGTTCAGCCGGCGGTCCTCCGGAGCCATCAGGGATAAATCCTGTAGAGCGTGCGAGGAAAGGCGATCGTTTCCCGGAGGTGATCCAGCTTGCAAACCCAGGCGACGACCCTCTCGATGCCCATGCCGAACCCGGCATGCGGCACTGTGCCGTACTTGCGCAGATCGAGGTACCACTGAAAGGGCTCTGTAGGAAGTTGGTGTGCCTGAAGTCGCTGCAGAAGCAGCTCGTAGTCGTGAATGCGCTGGCCGCCGCCTATGATCTCACCATAACCCTCGGAAGCCAGAACGTCCACGCAGAGGGCCAGGTTCGGGCGCTCGGGATCCGGCTGCATGTAAAACGCCTTCACTTGCGCGGGATAGCGATGAACCATGACGGGGCGATCAAATTTTTGGGACAGGATGGTTTCGTCGCCGCCGCCAAAATCTCCTCCCCACTGGATCTCAGAACCTGACTCCCGCAGTATCCCGACCGCCTCGTCGTACGTGATGCGCGGAAACGGCAGGACTACCTTCTCCAGGATCGACACTTCCCTTTCAAGAACTTCAAGTTCCGCCCTCCGGCGTTTTAGAACTCGCTCGAGAATGAAGCAAATCAAGCCCTCGGCCAGCACCATGGTGTCCTCCAGCGTTGCGTAGGCCACCTCGGGCTCGACCATCCAGAACTCCATCAGATGGCGGCGCGTCTTGGATTTTTCGGCCCTGAAGGTGGGGCCAAAGCAGTAGACCTTGCCGAATGCCGCCGCGGTAGCTTCGTTGTACAACTGACCGCTCTGCGTGAGATAGGCCTTCTGATCGAAATACTCGGTTGCGAACAGAGTGGTTGTACCCTCACAGGCATTCGGCGTGAAAATGGGCGTGTCTACCAGCGTGAACCCGCGCTCATCGAAGTAATCGCGACACGCCTTGATGATTTCGTGCCGGATCTTCAAGATAGCGTGCTGCCGGGAGCTCCGGAGCCAGAGATGCCGGTGCTCCATCAGGAACGCGGTCCCGTGCTCCTTGGGCGTGATTGGATAGTCCTCCGCAAGCTGGAAAACCTGAAACCCCGTCACATCCATTTCGTACCCGCCGGGGGCGCGGCTGTCCTTGCGCACTTTTCCTTGAACTTGAACGCTGGACTCCTGGGTCAGCTTGTCCAAGAGATCGAACTGTTCCGCGGTGAAGTTGCCCTTGAAGGCCACGCATTGAATAATCCCCGTTCCGTCACGCAACAGGATGAACTGCAGTTTTCCGCTGCTGCGCTTGTTGTAGACCCAACCGCGAAGAGTGACTTCAGTCCCTTCATACGCCGAGATGTTTTCGATGCAGTCAATCGCCATGAACCTTCCTTTCGGATCCGTCAGAAAAAGCGGGGCCACGAATTCCACGAATTGCACGAAATTTTCCGTCAGCGCAGCCATGCTTCGTGTAATTCGTGGCAGCCATTCAGCGTCTGACGGATCTCGTCCCTTTATGCGGCGAAAACCATGTGACTCGGAACTACTCCCCGGTCTCCGCAGTGGCGCAGATACAAAGAATAGTAGCTGTCCTTAATAAAGTGCGACTCGCTGAAGCCCATCTTTTCGGCCACCCTGCGAATCAATTCCTCCTTCCCCTCCAGTTCGGCAAAGGTGCCTACAGGCGTCTCGTCAAGGGTCACATGCACCTCGCCGCCGCGCTTTCCCAGAACGACGGAGAATTCTTCGCGGTATTTCTGGTAGCGGAACCAGACTTGCATTCCGGTCCGCCGGAGGATGTCAAGCGCCGCGAGCCCGTCCCGCACTTGGGTCTCCACTTCCTCTCGTATCTTGAAAGGGCCTTCAGGGAGCGCAGCTTCCTTGAAAGTGAGAAAAGAGGCGCCGCTCGTGATTCGAATCCGCAACAGGCGGCCACGCGAACGCATCTGCGCATTGGGGAAATCGAGAACGTAGTTGTCTTCGAAATGACGTTCGGAAATTCTTACCGGGTTCAGACGCCCGAGATTTGCGCGAAAGAGTTCGAGGTCTGCGATTGGAAGCTTTACTTCAGTCTCGATCGCCATCACAAATCAGAACGGTTCTTCGTGTCTTCGTGTCTTTGTGGTGAGTTCTTTTTCACCGCACTCACCAGAAAAACACGAAGACACAAAGAATTGGTTGCGGCTGAGTTGCTCTGTGTTCATCCGCGTTCATCGGTGGTTTCATTTTTGTGCAGTTCACAGACTAGCGGTCGCCATCGCTCACCTAATGGCCGTACTCCGCGCAGATTTCCTCGCCCGCTGGCTCCCTTCACCTTCGAGGGCACGCTCCAAATCTTCGATAAGGTCCTCCGCAGCCTCCAGGCCTACCGACATGCGGACCAGACTGTCCGTGATGCCGGCCTTCAGCCGGTCCTGAGGGGACATGCCCGAGTGCGACGTCGTTGCGGGGCGCGTCAGGAGCGTTTCGACTCCGCCGAGGCTTGGGGCCACAATGGGCAGCTCCGTCTTTTGCATGAAGCGCTCCGCCGCTTCCACGCCTCCACGCACTTCAAAGCTCAACATCGCGCTGAACCCGTTGAGGAACTCACGGGCCCTCTGGTAAGCGGGATGGTTGGGCAGCCCGGGGTAGTTCACCTTCTCAATAGCCGCGTGCCCCTCCAAGAACTGCGCGATGCGCATAGCGCTTTCGCTCTGGAACTTCATTCGGACGGCCAGCGTCTTCATCCCCCTGTGGAGCAAATACGCGGCATGGGGATCCAGAGAGCCTCCAAGATGGTTCAGCTTGTGCGTGATCTTTTCGATGAGGGCCGAGCGGCCAATAACCGCGCCGGCCACGATGTCGGAGTGGCCGTTGAGATACTTCGTGCAGCTGTGCAAAGACAGATCGAACCCCCACTCCGCGGGCCGGAAATTCACAGGACTGGCAAAGGTGTTGTCGATGATGGAGATGAGGCCGTGTTCCCTTGCAAACTCCACAACGGCTTTGAGGTCCGCCACCTTCAGCAGCGGGTTCGTGATAGTCTCGACATAGACGGCCCGCGTATTGGGCCGGAGTTTTTTCTTCCACGAAGCCGGGTCTTCCCCGTCTATAAAATCGTAGCCGATGCCGAACGAGGCGAAATCCTCGGTGACAAAATCGTGGGTCCCGCCGTAGAGACAATCCTGCGCCAGGAGGTGATCGCCGGATGACAGCACCGCAAGAAGCGTTGTGGAAATGGCCGCCATGCCGCTCGCGGTGACGAGGGCGGCCTCAGCGTTCTCGAGTGCGGCGAGTTTTTGATGGAGCGCGAGGTGATTCGGTGTATTGTTCAGCCGTATGTACCGGATGGCGTGATAGCCCTTCTCGCCCGCGTATTCGAACATCGCAGTCTGAAATATCGGCATGCTGATCGCGCCCTGAATCCGTGGATCTGGTTCACCCGAATGAATCAGCTTTGTCTCGATACCCTTGAATTTCCCGGGCATAATTTACTTTCTCACCTCCGTCATCGCCTGAATCTTCGTGTCATGGCCGTCTCGGCCATGCCCCAGGTTAGAGTTAGACCCTCACTTCCCACGGGCGGGACCCGTGCCACGGGGCATGTCCTAGGTCTGCGCAAGTATAGCAAAGACGCCTCGCCAAAAACTCGGTGATTCTTTGCGTCTTCGCGGCTCCTACGAAAATACGCCCTTCGGGGACCGGTGAGTACGGGAGGGCACGACTTCAGTCGTGCCGTCACGGAGAGTGTTGAGAAAGGGCTTTAGCCCCTGAGGCGCCCTTCGGAACATACTTAAAGCCGACAGATATTCCTCAGAGGCTAAAGCCTCTCGAAGGTGCGTCTTTGTCGCGGCACGACTGAAGTCGTGCCCTCCCGGTTTTCATTCGACAGTGGCGAGCCGCAGGATCATGGACGTTGTGGTAAAAGGCCGCGCCCGATCCACCACGAAGTCTGTTCGACTTTTTGGACGCTAGAGGCGTCAAAACTATCGTATCCGGCGGTTCTCTTGTGAGCCCTCATGTGATGGAAGAGAGTTTCGAATCCGTGCTTCTTACGAACAGCCGTATCAAGCCCGTCGATGCCCCCGACCAGATTCAGGAAATTGCCTGGGTGGCGGCGAGCCGGGGAGGCGACACGCTCGCCTTCAATCGACTGGTGCTCAAATGGGAGAGGCCTATCTATAACCTCGCACTCCGGATGCTCCAGGACCCGGAGGAGGCGGCAGAAAGCACGCAGGAGGTCTTCCTGTCGGCCTTTAAGAACATCGGGCGTTTCCGGCAGGAAGCCCGGTTCTCTACCTGGCTTTACAGGATTGCCATGAATCAGTGCATCTCCCGATTAAGACGGCGGCCAGCGGAAACCCATTACTCTTTGGATGACAGCCGCAGCGACGCTTCAATAGGTTCGCGCTTGCCTGCCAGTGAGTCCCACGAAGGCGCGTTCCTGCTCGAGGAGACCCGGAACCGGGTGCGGCTTGCCCTGGAGCACCTGCCGCCGGAGCAACGGGCCGTGCTGGAGCTGAAGTTCTTCCAGGACCTCACCTTCGAAGAGATCGCGTCGGTTATCCAGGTGCCCTTGAGCACCGTGAAGTCCCGGCTTTACGCCGCTCTCGAGATTTTGAAAGTGCGTCTGGGACGCGCGTCCGTGTGAAGCGCGAACGTAGGGGCGGCCCTGCGTGGCCGCCCGCTCCGAGTGGGAGGAATTAGAATGACCATAGACTGCAGCAATTTTCGTAACCTGATTCCCAGGGCTCTGCTGAGTGACCTGACCCGCGTGGAGCAGGAGGCTCTGGAGGCGCACCTTAAGGATTGCGCTCCATGCGCGCAAGAGCGGGAGCTTTATCTCAACACCTTCAGCCAGCTCCGGTCTGCAGATGACGCGCCCGTTCCGCGCCACTTCTTCATCTATCCGGACGAAAGCCGTCCGACCCTGCGGCAACTTTTCGGGCAGTTGAGCCTGGCGTGGAAAGGGTCGCTCGCAGCAGCGTTTCTGGCCCTGGCAGGCTTGTCCGCTCTGGCATTTACGAGCATGGAAATAAGGAGCGAGCCGGGTGGTATGGTTTTTCGGATCGGAAATGCGCCCGAACCGGTCGCTGTCGGCCCTGCGCCAAGCATCGACCTCGAGGCGCTGAAATCCGAGTTGACCCGGCTTCTCGAAAACAGATCTCGAAACGACAAACTCGAGATTCTTCAAACCTTGCGCGCCGAGATGGCCAGGTCGGAATCCGCCATGACGCGCAAGCAGCGTCTCGTCCTGGAGACCGCCCTGTCCCGCCTGGAATCCAGGGTTAACAATCGAATCGTCGACGCCGCGGCCTCGCTCGAGAGCGCAAACCAACGGTCCCTCGGAGACATGTACCGGACACTGGAAACGCAACGCGTCCAGGACCTGTCGTCTGTCAACGACCGTCTGAATCGCATCACCGTGAACGGGGAGATCAAGAGCAACCAGACCGACGCGATTCTGGAGACCCTGCTTCAGGTAGCCGAGCTCAAACTGAAATAGTTTTCTTCGGAGACAAGAATGAAAAAAACTTACGCGACTCTACTGTTAGTCATAGCGTTGGGGTTGCTCCCATGGGGGGCAACCCAGACGCGCACGGACCTGTTTGATCTGAAGAAGTCCCAGCAGGAGCTGGAAATCATGCGAGGGATTCTAAGCACCACGCTGGGCTTCGTGATGAAAGAGCTTCGAGGCAAGGATTCCTCTGCTCCCGAACCCAGGGATGACTTCTTCCATACCTCCTGGAGGTTCACGAACGTCAGCGCCTTTTATCTGTACGGGCAGGGGGCCATCTTTATCATCCCCGCCTCCAGCTTTCGAAGTGTTTTTAGCCTTTTCGATAAGGAAGGCCGGCTGTGGGATGCGCAGGAGCACGAAATTGAAGCCGCCGTCATGGCCGCGGAGGCCGGCGTACAGGTCCTTGCAGAGTTGAAAGAAACGGGCGGGGTCGTCGGAGGCGTACTGGGTGGCGTCGTGGGAGGCGTTCCAGGCGGGGTTGAGGGTGGCATTGCCGGTGGAGTTAAAGCGGGCACCCGAGTTCAGGCCCCGGTGGCCCCTCAGCCTCCGCCGGTCCCGGAGCCTCCGCCGGTCCCGAGCGCCGCAGCCCCCACTCCCGCGCCAAAGCCCGCGCGCAGCCAGGATGAAATTCGTAAGAAGCTCTTCAAAGCCCAGGAAGAAGTCAAGCAGCGTCGCGACCAAGCCGAGGCCAAGCGAGCGAAGTTTCTGGACCAACTGGCGGAGATCAAAGTCTATCTCGTAGAAGCTCTGGCCAATCACGGAGACTCCCTGACGCACGTGAAGCCGAATGAGTACATCACAATCCTCATCACGAGCGACGAAGGGGACATGTTTAAGGACAGCACAAGGTCCCATCGGGAAGTTCTGTCCGTGCAAAAAAGCGCGGTTATGGACTACAAGGCGGGCAAGCTCTCACTCGATGCCTTTAAACAGAAGGTCCTGAACTACAACAACTAGAAATACGGTGACCAGTTATCAAGGAATCCAAGGAATCCGAGGAATGCAAGGAATGAAACGGAGCGAGTTCGTATCGGGA
>QHZE01000661.1 GCA_003225335.1 Acidobacteriota bacterium | reverse complement strand
TTGCATAAGACGCCTCGCGAGTGGAGGGAATCTGGGAGGGGAATTATTGGGCAAAATGGGGCAAATTCGGGCAAAGCGAGTAGCACACTAGAAACGCTGAAACCCGCCACTGGCGCGGGTTTCAGCGTGTTTTCAAGAGTTTTCTTAGACCCGTTAGAAGTGGTTCTCAGCCATCAAACCAGGGTTCGAATCCCTGTAGCGCTACCAGTACTTTAAGCTTCAGCTGATGTTTCGGTTGCAGGGTTAGATTTTCTCCCTCGTTCTTTTCCGGCCGATAGGTTCCGTAGGCAAAACGGCGGCACGTTCAGCAACTGTGCCAATGATTGTACTGACTCCGGCTCCTCAGCCCCCTTGCCCCTCAGCCCCTCTGCCCCTTTGCCTTTTGTTTTTGATTGCCTGCTACCAGGCCATGAAATAAAATCCCGCCTTTCGCGCAAGGGATGGACGACTTCCCATGCGATCCAGCGTCAATTGACGACCGTCGATCCATCTCGAGGACAGAAGGTGAAGATACACGAATATCAGGCCAAGGAAATTTTTTCGCAGTTCGGCGTCCCGATACCGCGCGGGGAAGTTGCGTCCAATTGTCACGAAGTCTATGACATCGCCCGGCACCTGGGCGGCACGGTCGTTCTGAAAGCACAGATCCATGCGGGTGGAAGGGGGAAGGGGGGCGGCGTCAGGCTGGCAAAATCACCAGAAGAGGCGGAGGCGCTGGCACGGGAGATGAAGGAATTTTATCTCGGAATCGCCATCGACAGGTCGACGCAGCGGCCTGTGTTCATGGCTTCTCCAGAAGGGGGCGTAGATATCGAAAAGGTCGCTGCCGAAACGCCCCATCGTATCTTTAAGGAGTACATCGACCCGGCGGTCGGGTTCCAGCCTTTTCAGGCTCGCAAGCTGGCTTTCGTTCTTGGATTAGGCAGTGAGTTGGTAAATCCCGCCGTCAAAATCTTCTTGTCACTGTGCCGCGCGTTTGAGGCTACGGACGCGTCTCTCGTGGAGGTGAACCCGTTTGCAATTACCGCGGACTCAAAGTTGCTCGCGCTGGATGCCAAGATGAATTTCGACGACAATGCCCTGTTCAGGCACAAGGAGCTGCTGGAGCTGCGGGACTACAACGAAGAGGATCCGCTCGAGATTCAAGCCTCACGCCACGGGATCAACTACATTCGGCTGGAAGGGAACATTGCCTGCATGGTCAACGGGGCAGGGCTGGCCATGGCGACGATGGACATCATCAAGCTGGCCGGCGGGTCCCCCGCAAACTTCCTGGACGTTGGAGGCGGGGCCAACGCAGATCAGATCAGAAACGCATTTCATATTCTGGTCGCCGATCGAAATGTAAGAGCCGTCCTCATCAATATTTTCGGCGGCATCATGCGCTGTGACATCGTGGCCAACGGTGTTGTCGAAGCTGCCAAGGCCGTCAGATTGAAAATCCCTGTGGTCGTACGGCTCGAGGGCACCAACGTCGAGCAGGGACAGGAGATTTTGAAGAGCTCCGGATTGAAGTTTACCGTGGCTCACGGGATGAAAGATGCTGCCGAGAAGGTTGTAGCTGCGGCCAGGTAGTCCTTCGTGGTTCTTCGTGTCTTCGTGACGGATTGCGCGCAGTCTTTGCCAGGAAAACGCGAGGACGCGCGAGAATCGCCAAGTTTTTGGTTGCATCGGGCCGGAAGACGACTGCCGAGCAGAGGGAGACAAGTTGTCCATCCTGGTTGACAAAAACACACGATTGATGGTGCAGGGCATCACGGGACGTGAGGGTTCTTTCCACACGAAGCAATGTGTGGCGTATGGAACTAATGTCGTGGCCGGCGTAACTCCTGGAAAGGGAGGAACGCGGCACGAAGGGATTCCTGTTTTCAACACGGCAAGCGAGGCCGTAGACACGGAAGGGGCGAATGCCACGATGATCTTTGTCCCGCCGGCTTTTGCGGCGGATGCGATCATGGAGGCGGCCGCGGCCAACATTCCTTTGATTGTGTGCATCACGGAGGGAATTCCCACGCTCGACATGGTGCGCGTGGCCACGGCCCTCTCCAGGTCGCGAAGCCGGTTAATCGGCCCGAACTGCCCGGGGATTATCACGCCGGGTCAATGCAAGATAGGGATTATGCCAGGCCGCATTTACAAGGAAGGCCACGTGGGAGTGGTTTCCCGCAGCGGGACTCTGACCTATGAGGCGGTGTGGCAGCTTACGGGGCGCGAGATCGGGCAGTCTACCTGCGTCGGAATTGGTGGTGATCCGATCATTGGGACAAACTTCATCGACGCGCTCCGGCTTTTCAATGAAGACCGCAAGACTCGTCTGATCGTCATGATGGGGGAGATCGGTGGCACCGCCGAAGAGGAAGCCGCGCAGTTCGTCAAGGAGAATGTGAAGAAGCCCGTTGTGGGGTTTATCGCAGGGCAAACCGCGCCTCCGGGGCGGCGCATGGGGCATGCGGGCGCCATCATTGCCGGAGGCAAGGGCACCGCCGCAGAAAAGATGCAAGTCATGCGCCAATGCGGGCTGCACGTGGTGACCAGCCCTGCAGACATCGGGGAGGCCGCCGCCAGGGCCTTAGGGTCTGTGACGAAATAATATGGGCACTTTGGCGCGAGCGCCGGGCGGGCAGATGCGAGGGGGTGCGACGAAGGCCATGTCGGACATCGTCGAGGATCCCGAGCGAAACTCGGGACGCGCCCCTCTCCCGCGTAGCGGGACGGCTCGCTGGTTTTGTGCTCGCTCCTCACATAGCGCGCCGGGTACCACTTGCCGCTCGCGCCTCGCTGGCGGGCTCCCGCTTTGCGGGACAGCAATGTGTCCCTGTTATTTCGTCACAGACCCTTAGAGATGCTTAAAGGAGTGGCCGGATGCAGCAACAGACACTCGCGATCATCAAGCCGGACGGAGTGGCGCGAAATCTAATTGGTGAAATCATCGGACGCATCGAAGCTCATGGCCTGCGCATTCAGGCCATGAAGATGATCCACCTTTCCAAGACGCAGGCTGAAGCGTTTTACGCCGTTCACAGGGAACGTCCTTTCTTCCAGAGCCTGACGGACTTCATGTCCGAGGGACCTGTCGTGTCGATGATCCTGTCGGGAGAGAACGCGATCCAGGTGTGGAGAGACCTTATGGGTGCTACGGACCCGGTCAAGGCGGCGCCCGGCACGATTCGAAGAGATTTTGGACAGTCCATCGAACGGAATACCACTCACGGATCCGATGGTCAGGAAACCGCAGCTTTCGAAACTGCTTACTTCTTCAGCCAAATCGAATCTGTCAACTAAAAACTCAAAGGGGCAAAGGGATCAAGGGGCAAAGGGATCAAGGGGCAAAGGGATCAAGGGAATAAGACGTTGAAATCAACAGCGTTTCCCTCCCTTTGCCCCTCTGCCCCTTGACCCCTTTGCCCCTTTGAAATTGAGGCACTCGTTCGGGTATTCTGCAGAACATGGCGCCGATTGGACGTTTTTTCATCCTGTTGGGATTCGTGCTTATCATTCTGGGTTTGATACTCGCCTATTCCGACTTCTTTTCCTTCCTCCGGTTGGGGCGCTTGCCGGGTGACATCCACATCAAGCGAGAGAACTTCAGCTTTTACTTCCCCATCACGACCTGCATTTTGCTGAGCGTAATTCTCTCACTCATCCTTTACTTCTTCC
>QHZE01000195.1 GCA_003225335.1 Acidobacteriota bacterium | reverse complement strand
TACATCGGCCTGGCGCTGCGCCTTATAAGCCTATGCTCGCAGGCGACGATGATCCTTGGGGCTTTGTGGGGACACGGATCAACACCGATCTGGAGGAACTTCACGGATAGATCGGCTCCATGTTCATCCGTCAGATCCGTGAGGTTGCGTGTCCCACAGGCCGTTTTCTAGAAAAAATACGTTACTGGTCTGCGAAAAGGGGTACCAAGTTGCTGTTCGGCGCGCCACCACTGCTCGGCCCGGCGGCCGGTTCACAAATCATGTAGGTGCGACGGGCAATTTCCCTGCGGGTCTGTACTCGATCATCAATGCTGAACTCACCTCTAGTGCTCCACCGCCCTTATTCTGACCAAACAGCCGGTTGTCGTTACTCGGCAACCGCCTGAGTTTCACCCAGGACAACGTCCCTAGTCAACACTCATCTCACGGTTTTTTGACGAGTGCTGAAAGAATTCTTTCGTCCGCGTAAACTGCGCAAAATTGAAAAACAGCATTTTTCTGGGCTCTCCTGGTAGCATCCCTGCCCGGGCGCCCTGTGCCTCTTGTAATTGGCCGTGGGGGCGGTGGATGCTATTGGCTTTAGGCGTGGAAGGCGGCGTGCCTTGCTTGCCTTCATGACTGTTGTTGTCCAGGCTTGGCAGACCTCAGCGTGCAGGGTTCAGATCTCGACCTCAGACCTGCAACGCTTGCTGCGCGCTTTTCTCTTCGTGCCGGGCGCAGTCTGAAGTCTGATCCCTGAGGTCTGAAGTCTGATCCGCTGGGACTGCTTGAAAAAGCGGGAGGAGAGTATGAGTGGCGCACAGGTCAGAGAGATTCCGGAAGGGATTGAAGCGGCGAACGTAATTGTCTGGGGTGAAGCTGGCGGGTTCGCACAACAGATTGTTGCGGGCCCACATCGGTTGGCGGCCGATGAACCGGAAAGCGTGGGCGGCACGGGAACCGGACCATCGCCTTATGATTTTCTGCTGGCGGCCCTCGGTTCATGCACATCGATGACGGTGGCGATGTACGCGCGCCGCAAGGGCTGGCCGCTCGAGCGCGTTACGGTCGCGCTTCGACATTCGAAGATACATGCTGCCGACTGCGCGGAGTGCGAAACGAAGGAAGGCATGCTCGACCGGATCGAGCGGGATGTGCGCCTTGACGGCCCTTTGACCGCGGAACAACGCGCCCGCCTGCTCGAGATCGCCAACAAGTGCCCGGTGCACCGTACGCTTACTTCCGAAATTAATATCCGGACGCGGATCATATAAATATAACCGCGCCCCGCCATTATTGGAGACATGCGAGACCCCATGACGAAACAAAAAACCACGACCGGCCGATTCGGCGAGCTTGCGGCCCGGCACCGTTTCGCCCTCAACCCACATGTCGATTACCGGGCGAGTCGCTGCCCGGGCTGCGCCAGGCCGACCCGTCGGCGCAAGTTCGTGCTGTCCATCGGCGTCGTGCCCGGTCATATCGTCGCGATGGGCAAGGATTGCCGCTATTGCCCGGACTGCGATGTGATTATCGCGCACCAGGATGAGCTCGAAGACCTTCTCGCCAAGCTCTTCGCCGACGCCGCGCCCGAGGTCGTTGGCAACGACTACGTCGTCCTCGGCCTCGTCGAGCGCAGGTTCTGGCGGCAGCACCTCGGGAGGCCGGCAGATCAATCCGACTTCCGCCGGCATGTCGCCGATTTCCGCTCGTACGAAACCATTTCAGAGTCGCCATCATTACCGCAATCGCGCTCGAAAACGAAAAAGGGGGACAGTCACCCAAATTCCTAAATCCATTCCTCAACCGGCTTCGATTTATGCTCGATCAATTTGGGTATTGTGGTGACTTCCCTCTTACATTGGCGTTTTCGGATTTCATGGCTTCTGATCTCTGAGTAATTCTCGGCTAATCGAAAACAAGGCGGTAGATGTCGCGGAGCGGAATTGATACGTTCACGGATTCCAGAAGAATGGCGGCGTCGAGGTTCTCACAAGTTCGAGGCTCCCAGGAGCCGCTGGCCGCCCATCGGAACGTTTCCACCAGAACCTGTTCTTGTTCGACGAGCACGTATTCACGGAAGGCAGGGATTTCTTTGTAAAGGGTAAATTTCTGACCCCGATCGTATTCGCGAGTCGCGTCCGAGAATACTTCCACGAGCACAATGGGGTTGGTCAGGGTGTCCGGCCTGGCCTGGATGAGCAAGGTTGCGCCACGGACGACGCTCAGGTCGGGGTGCGTGAAAAGACCTCCAGGCGTTTGTATTCGAAAGTCGCTTCCAAACGCCTCGCATCCACGGTCTCGCAGGGCCGGTGCGATAAAGCTCAAGAGATTCGCCGTGATACGGTTGTGCTGAAGCGATGCGCCAGCCATCGCAAATATCTGGCCATTTATGACCATTCGGCTCTCGGACGTTCGCATCCTCTACCTGAACGAGCTTCGTTCCGCGCTGCGGGAACGGAGCATCGTCATGAACAGCATCTTCCTGCCGATCTTTCTCTACCCTGTACTTTTGTGGCTGGTCTACACGGGAATGTCTTTTGTGGCGGGCCAGACGGAAGGATTCGCTTCGCGCGTGGCGCTTCTGGCGTTTTCCAATGAGCAGCGTGTCTTCAAGATAGATCTGGAGCGTGACCCGCGCCTCGAAGTGAAAACTTCCAACGACCCCCTCGCGGACATTCGGAACGGAGATCTGGACCTCATGGTCGAGATCCTCCCCCCGGCGGGGGAAGCTGCGCGATTGACCGGCAACTTCCGCGTCCGGTTGACTTATGACAATTCAAAAGACCGCAGCCGGATGGCGCGCGACCGCATTGCGGAGAGGCTGCGGCTTTACAGGGACCGCTACCTGGAACAGGAAGCGGGCAAGCTGGGTCTGACACCGGCGCAGCTTCAGCAATTCTGGGTCGAGACGAACAATATCGCCACCGAAAGGCAGATGGGGCAGTTCATTCTGGGCCTCATGATTCCCATCTTCCTGATCATCATGGTGGCCGTCGGGAGCATGCATCCGGCGATTGACTGCACGGCCGGCGAGCGCGAGAAGTCCACCTGGGAAACGCTGATGACGGTGGCGACCTCCCGGGTCAATATCGTTGCGGCGAAATACCTGTATGTTTCCACAATGGCGGCGGTGGCTGGAATTCTGAACCTCGCGGCGATGATGTTTTCTATGAAGTCGGTACTTGCGCCGCTCCTGGGAGAGCGCATCTCCACGTTTTCCTTTGGGATTCCGCTGCGCTCCATTCCTCTCATCATCGCGGTGACGGTGCTGCTCGCTTTCTTTATCTCCGCGGGCATGATGATTCTCGCCTCTTTTGCCAGGACTTACAAGGAAGGGCAGGCCACGGTAATGCCGTTTTACTTTGCCATCATGATGCCGGTAATGTTCCTGCAGGTTCCGGGCCTGGAGTTCACTCCTGCGCTGGCGGCAATCCCGGTAGTCAACATCTGCATGGTGTTTCGCGAAGCGGTGGCAGGGGTCTATCACTGGCCGATGATCGCGATAACGCTCGCGGTAGAAACGGGCTGCATCTTCTTTTCCCTGTGGCTGGCTGCGACCATTCTCAAATACGAGGATTTCATCCTGGGAAGCTACGGGGGAAGCTTCGGCAAATTTTTCAAGGAACGCTTGCTGCCAGGAAGGGGCAAGCGAGGAGGCCGCGCGTGAGCGAGCCGGTGGAGGTACGCGGTCTGGCGAAGACGTTTTACGATGAGAACAGGGGAGAGATCCAGGCCGTAAAAGCGGTGGACTTCGAATGCCGCGAGGGGGAGATTTTCGGGCTGCTGGGCGCCAACGGTGCGGGGAAAACCACGACGTTACGCATGCTCGCAACCATTCTGGCGCCTACGGCAGGCTCGGCGACCATCCTGGGCCACGACGTCACCGCCGAGCCTGCCGCGGTCCGGCGCAAACTGGGATTCTTCTCCGCCTCCACGGCTCTCTATCCCCGGCTCACGGCGCGCGAGACGATCGAGTTCTTCGCCCGGATCAACCAGTATCCTTCCGATCAGGTGCTGAAGCGCGTGGGTTATCTTGTCGAGCGGTTCGGGCTCGCCAGCTATGCGGATGCTCGGATCGAGAAACTGTCGACGGGAATGAAGCAGAAGGTGTCAATCGCCAGGACCGTGGCCCACGATCCTCCGCTGTTGATCTTCGATGAGCCCACGGTCGGCCTCGACGTGCTGAACGCGCTCGAGATGCAGGAGGTCATCAAGGAGTTTCGCAATCAGGGAAAAACCATTGTGTTTTCGACTCACATCATGAGCGAAGCCGAAAAGCTCTGCGATCGTATCGCCATCATCCACGGCGGGCGCATACTTGCCTGCGACACTTTGGAGAAACTGCGGCAGGCTACAGGCGCGCGTTACCTGGAGGATATTTTTGTCCACTACGTCAAGAGTCTATGAGTGCTTTGAGTTCAGGCTTTGGTTGATGGAATTCAAGAATTCAAGAATCCAAGAATTCAAGAATGGGACATCCCAATGGATCGTTATTCTTGGATTCTTGAATTCTTGGATTCTTGAATTCCAGTTCTTGGAACAGGAATGAACTGGAGAATCGTCCGGCTGCTTCTGGCCAACGAATTGAAGATGCTGGTGCGCGATCGGCGCACGGTGGTGGTTTCGATTGTCCTGCCGGTTTTCATAATGCCACTGATGCTCTTGGGAACCAGGTTCGTTCAAGAACGCCGCGCGGACAGCCTCCGGAGAGTCACCTACAAATACAGCATCGCCGGAGCAGAGGCAAAAAAGGCCAGGGCGCTCGTGGAGAAAGCGCGCGAGATCGCCTCTCAACTCCCGGAGGAGGGTGACGGAGACAGAAAATCGGACCTCGCCGATTTCAAATTTGAAGAGGTGCGAACGGATGACCCCGAAGGCGACCTGAAGGCAAAGAAAATTCACTTTTACCTGGAGGCTCTGAGCGGTGAGGAAGCGGATGCCCTGGCGCACGAGGAGGCCCGGAAACAGCAAGCAGAGGAGCAGGAGGGCGAACGGCCAGACCCGCTCCGGCCTGTGCGCGTCGCGGGCGTGCCTCTGATCAGGATTCATTTCCAGGGGGACCAGGATGAGTCGAATGCCGGCCGCGGCAGAGTCCAGCGGTTGCTGGCAGGAGTGCGCCGCGTCCGGAGCGAAGAGATTTTGCGCGGACGCGGCTTTCCGGCGGAGCCCAAACAGATAGTCGAGGTCGAATCCAGAAGCCTGGCGACTCCGGGACAGGTAAGCGGATCCTTTGTCGGCCGTTTTCTTACTTTCTTTTTGTTCATGTTGATGCTCAGTGGGGGCTCGGTCGTGGCGATGGACAGCATTGCAGGCGAGAAGGAGCGGGGCTCGCTGGAGACACTTCTCACCACGGCAGCCCGCCGTGCCGAGATCGTGGCGGCCAAGCAGTTGAGCATCCTCGCCGTCGCTCTTGGGATCACCTTCATCCAAGTGGCGAACATTCTGGTGTACCTTACGTTCAAGGTGATAGAGCTCCCGAAAGATTTTGTCATCGAGATTCCCCCCGCCGCGGTCCTCACACTCTTGCTGCTGTATACTCCGGTGGCCGTTCTGGTCGCTTCCGTTCTCTTGATGGTCTCGGCCTACGCAAAGACCTACAAGGAAGCGCAGTTCTATTTCTTTCCGGTGAATCTCGTCTGCCTGGTGTTCGCGCTTGCGTCCGTGCTTCCCGGCGTGTCCTTGCGCTCGGCCATTGCGGTCGTGCCCCTCGCAAATGTCAGCGTCGCGGTCCGCGAGGTTATGGTGGGAAAATACGACTGGCCGATGATTGCGTTGACCTTTCTGGTGATGGCACTGACTTCCTTCGGGATCGCCCGTGCGTCGACAAGGATGCTCTCCAAGGAACGGCTGATCACCGCGAGCGAATCGGATGTGGCGGATCTGGAAGGAGGAGCGTCGCTGTTTTCGAAGCACGTCTTGCGCTGGTATGCGCTGCTGTGGGCCGTCATGTTTGCGGTGGCCGCAAACATACCTCAACTGGCCACCTTTCGCCGGCAGCTCCTCTTCAACGAGATCGTGATTTTCCTCGGCGCCCCGGCGCTCATGATCTGGAAATACAGACTGAACTGGCGGGACGCCCTGGCACTGCGCGGGGTGAATCCGATGGCCTGGATCGGAGTGCTCCTGTCGATTCCGTCAGGTCACCTTGTGGGAATCGGGGTGTTCCGGCTCGCCAATATTTTCGTGCCGGTGTCCGAACGAGTGCTCGAACAGTTCAGCCGCTCGATCCTTCCCGGCGACGTTCCGCTGTGGCAGCTGTTCTTTTTCCTCAGTGTCCTTCCCGCCGTCTGTGAGGAAATCGGCTTTCGAGGGACGCTTCTTTACGGGCTGCGGCGCAAGTTCCGACCGGCGGCCCTCGCGCTCGTCGTCGGAACTGTTTTCGGGCTGTTTCACGTCGCGTTGTTCCGGATCATTCCCACGGGCTTCCTGGGAGTGATCCTCACGGCCATCGCGCTGCTCACGGGTTCGATTTTCCCGGGAATGGTGGTCCATGCCGGCAACAACGCTTTTGGGGTGTGGGCGGGCCTTCAGGAATTCCCTTTGGGCCGCCTGGATTGGTGGATTTATGTGGCGGCAGGAATCGTCTTCGCATTGAGTTTCTACATCGTCTACCGGAACCGCACCCCTTACCCCGGCCTCCGTGCCCCCCGTCGATAGAGAACCCATCAGCGAGACACAAGATTCCTCGCGACCCTTTGCGCTCTTCGCGTCTTCGCGGTCAGTTCGGACTCCGTTTCACCGCAAAGGCGCTAAGTACGCAAAGGAACCGCGAAGGGTTTTTTCGTGGGCCCTGAATCGCGGCCTTTTTTTCGGCGTTGATTCGGGGTGTTGTAATTTAGTATGCTCCCCGCCGGCCCTCAACCTCTGGATCAAAGCACGCCCAACTCGAGAAGCGGAAGGAGATAGCGCGCGAGATCCCCTGAACGCCAGGGGTTGACTCTGCGGGAGAATGCCGATGAAAACAATGGTGCGGGAATTGATAGGACGGCGCTCGTTTTTCAGATCATTCAGCATGGCGGCGGGCACAGGCGCCGCGGGTCTGCTCTCCGAGCCCGGCGTGGAGGCGGCGGTCCAGAACGTCAACAGGAATTCTGTACCGTCGCAGCTCAAGATCAGTGACCTGCGTGTCGCGGTTGTGAAAGAAGCTCCCATGACCTGTCCTATCATCCGCATTGACACCAACCAGGGGATCTCCGGATATGGCGAGGTGCGCGACGGCGCCAGCAAGACTTACGCGCTGATCCTCAAGAGCCGCATCCTCGGAGAGAATCCGTGCAACGTGGACAAAATCTTCCGCAAGATCAAACAGTTTGGCCACCACGCCCGGCAGGCCGGCGGGGTTTGCGCCGTGGAAATGGCCTGCTGGGACCTCGCCGGCAAGGCCTATGGGGTCCCGGTGTATCAGATGCTCGGAGGAAAATTCCGTGACAGGATACGGCTGTACGCGGACACAACGGAGAGCCCCGACGGAACGGAGCAGGGAAAGCGCCTGAAGGCGCGGATGGAACGAGGTCTGACGTTCCTCAAGGTGGACATTGGCATCAACCTGCTAAAAGGCAAGCCCGGCACTCTGAGCATGCCGCTCCGGCTTGAATACAGCGCCGGCGACCGGGTGCCGCATCCGTTTACCGGCGTGGAAATCACGGATAAAGGGATCGCGCTTCTCTCGGATTACGTCGCTGCGATTCGGGAAGTCATCGGGATGGAAGTCCCGCTGGCATCGGACCACTTCGGCCACATAGGCGTCAACAGCTGCATCCGCCTGGCCCGGGCCATGGAGAAGCACCAACTGGCCTGGATGGAAGACATGATTCCCTGGCAGTACACGGATCTGCTCAAGAAGATCACCGATGCCGTGGAGGTTCCGATTCTGACGGGTGAGGATATTTATCTGAAAGAAGAGTTCGCGAAGCTCGTCAACGCGAAAGCCGTGGACATGATCCACCCGGATCTGGCAAGCGCGGGCGGCATTCTCGAAACCAAGAAGATCGGAGACCTGGCCATGGAAGGCGGAGTCCCGATGGCGATGCACTTTGCCGGTACGCCCGTGTCCTTTATGGCTAACGTGCATTGCGCGGCGGCAACGGAGAATTTCCTCTGCCTGGAGCACCATTCGCTGGAGGTCCCATGGTGGGAGGATATGGTCACGGGTATTCCCAAGCCGATTGTGAAAGACGGGTTTGCGGCCGTGCCCGAAAGGCCCGGACTCGGCATAGAGATCGACGAAGAAATCATCAAGCAGCACCTTCGGGAGCCCGGGTACTTCGATCCCACACCAGAATGGGACAAAGAGCGTTCCAACGACCGCTTGTGGTCCTGAGACTTGCCGATTCTTTGCGTCTTGGCAGTGAAAGGAGCCCGGCTTTCCTTCACCACAAAGACGCGAAGGCGCCAAGAACGGCAACCTGTCACGCCATGTAGGCATGCACGAAACTGATGCCGGCGACGAAATCACCAGCGCCCGCGTGCGCACTGCCCAGATCGTCGCCGCGGCGCTGCTGAACGGCGTGCTCATCTTTGCGGGTATCGCCGTCTTCCTGGTGCAGCAAAGAGGTAAAGGGTTGAGTCCGCCGACTGGGATGCCCGTGATTTCCTACGCTGCGGTGGCGCTCTTCGTCCTCGACAAATAGATGTCGGAAGTCCAGACAACGAACTGGCATTTGTCATTTTTCATTGGTCATTTGTCATTTGACCGCGCCAGGGAGCGGGTATGTCGGAGGTCTTGCAGTGGCTCGGCCTGAATCCATCGCCGCAATCGGTGGACTACGTCGGAAACAAGACGCAGTTTCATCTCTTCAACCTGCTCACCGAGCAGCGCCACCCCAACACCTGGAACCTGAGCTTCGCCATCCAATCCAACATTGAGGCGGGCCTCAGAATGCTTCTGTCGGTCGACCGGGATATCTCGCAGAAGCTCAAGTGGCTCGTCGAGAACCCGGAGGCGCCGGAACAGGCGGTCCGCGCCGTGGCGAGTGCCGCTATGTCGGGTCACAAAATCTACGTTTACGGCTGCGGCGCGACGGGGCGTCTGGCGAAGCAGATGGAGAGCAACTTCTGGCGTCCCTTCTGGAAGATGGTAAGACGGCACGATTCATGGAAGAAGCTGCAGCCGCACCTGCCCGCCGATATTGAGAATCGGCTGATCGGGGAGATGACCGGAGCCGATCGCGCGCTGGTCAGCTCGCTGGAAGGATTCGAGGACCTCCAGCTGATCGGCAAGCTCCAACTCGAAGATCATGGTGTGACCAGAGGCGATGTCGTCATCTGTGTCACGGAGGGGGGCGAGACCTCTTCCGTGATCGGTACGGTTCTGGCCGCCCTTCGACAGTACGGCGATCCCGACGAAGCGCTTCGCGGAGAGGCCCGCAATCACCTCTACTTCGTTTACAACAATCCCGACAACGTGCTGCGCCCCTTCGAGCGCAGCTCCTCGGTGCTGGAGAATCCCGCCATCACGAAAATCAATCTCACCACGGGCCCGCAGGCTATCACGGGTTCGACCCGGCTTCAGGCCACGACCAGCGAGACCTTCGTGGTCGGGGCCATCCTGGAGGAGGCCCTCGCCCGTGTGCTGCGCGAGCATCTCGCGCGCGGCGAGCTGAAGGCGCTGGGTTACGGCGCGCCCGTCTCGCTGGTCGAAAGGATCGCCGCCTTCGACCGCATCAAGAGCGCGGTCGATGCCTGCGTGCCCGACATGGCGCGCTTCACCGAACTGGAGGCCGACACGTACCGGCGCGGAGGCTTCTCGACATACTTCGCCAAGGCTGCGCTCATCACGGTCTTCATCGACAACACCGAGCGGAGTCCCACGTTCCGGCTGTACCCGCTCGACCGGGCGCAGGAAACGGAACGCCGCAGCTGGGTCCAGGTCTGGACGGAAGCAGCGGACCTCAGGGAGGCGTGGCGCAACTTCCTTGGCAGGCCTTTCAAGGGCCTGCGCGAGTCTTCTTACAGGAATGCCTTCGAGCGGCAAGTACCGGACCCGTATCTCAGGGAAGCGGCCTTGCGCAGCCTCACCAGTGCGGGGGACGACCAGGAACTCTCGTACGATTTTTCGTTTTCCCCATCCAACGTCGCAAGCAAGGGACCCCGGCCGGGGGACCTGGGCGTACTCGTCCTGCTGGACGAGGAGTTGGTCGAGCTCGATCGACCGGACTCCAGCTTCAACAAATTCATAAACGTCTGCCAGGAGCGCGGCGCAAACCTGGCGGCGCTCGTCGTGGCGCGGCGCAACCTGGCCGATGCCGCGGATGGCTTGAAGCGACGGCTCAGGGAAGGCGACGTCCTGGTCAAGGCGGTCCTGGAGGCGGAGGACGACCCGCTTACCCTCCGCCGCCAGATCGCTCTCAAGATGATCCTGAACGCGCATTCCACAGGGGTCATGGCCGCCGTCGGGCGCGTGGTCGGTAACACGATGACCAACGTCAGCCCCACCAACCTGAAGCTTATCGGAAGGGCAACCTACCTGATCATGACCCACGTGAACGACACGCTGGCCCAGCGGGATTGGGTCGCAGCCCATGGTTTTGCCGATGCGGTGACTTTCGCCGAAGCGAACGCTGTCCTCTTCGACGCGATGGAGTATGTGCGCTCGCACGAGATGGGACAGACAGCCGAGGTCGCCCTGAGCATTATTCGAATGCTTGAAGCCTTCCAGCCGGCTACCTCGCGCGGCACAATCCGAGATTGGCGACTTAGGACATAATGCGCACTGGCCCCGGGCAGGCTAGACTGGCCGCGCTGTGCGTTTCGGGACAGACCAGTCCCAGAACCGGACACGCCATCGATGTTGCCGGCCCCAACTCTGGCGTAAACTTTCCAAAGCAGCTTACTTATAACGGCAGAACCCATGGCATGGGCATTGCATCCACGACTGCCAGGAGGGCGGCGGGTATGTCCAATGAACAACACGATGATTACTGATTGGGGAAATGACACGCGGCATTTTCTCATTCGTCGTCTAACAATCCCTTTGCCACCGGGTGCCACTAAAAGTGCGAGTCGCCTCGCGTAGCGCTTTGATGAGAAGCAGATAGATTATCACAGCTCTTTTGGCGTGCGGCGACTTGTCGCCGCTTTCCTTTTGGCGCTCGGACGATAGCGGCGGCAAGTCGCCGCACGCCGTATGGGATTCATCATTGTGCGTCTGTTGCGCGCATCCCCGCAGCAGAAATGGACTCGCACCCTAATTGCACTCTTTTCCACCGGGCACTCGACATGATCAAAGATCTTCGCTACACCTTTCGAACGCTCTTGAAAAATCCGGGCTTCACCGCCGTTGCCGTGCTGACCCTGGGGCTCGGCGTCGGCGCAAACACCACGATTTTCACCTTCATCAACGCCCTGCTGCTTCGGCCGCCGGCGGGTGTCGAAGCGCCGGACGGATTGATGGCCGTCTGGAACCGGCTCCCCAACGGCGGGTACTTGCAGCAGTGCTATCCCGATTACGTGTATTACCGGGACCACAATCAGGTGTTCTCAGGCCTGCTTGCCTACAGCAGCGACCCGACCCGTGTGAGCTGGAGCAGGCCAGGGCAGAATGAGATCATCAACGGCCAGGTCGTTTCCGGGAATTTCTTTTCGGTGCTGGGAGTCACGCCGAGACTTGGACGCGCCTTCCTCCCCGAGGAAGATCGGACACCCGACAAAAATCCGGTTGTGGTGCTTGCAGATGCGTTCTGGCGGCAGCGGCTGGGCTCCGACCCGGGTGTGGTGGGCAGGACGATGACACTGAATGGCCACAGCTTCGTTGTTGTCGGGGTTGCGCCTGCGGGATTCACCGGCGCCGAGACCGGATTTGCGCCGGACTTCTGGGTCCCGATGATGATGCTGCGCCAGATCATTCCCGGTAACGACTGGCTCGGCAACCGGACGGGCTACTGGATTTTCGCAGTCGGGCGCCTGAAGCCCGGCGTCACGCGTTCGCAGGCGCAGGCGGACCTGAGCGTCCTGGCGGAACAGCTCGCGAGGGCGTACCCCAAGAGCAACAAAGGATGGACCGCTGCCGTCCTGCCCGCGACGGGAATTCCGCCGGAGTTCCGGATTTTCGTCGTTCCCTTTACGGCCCTCCTCATGGCTGTTGTTGGTCTGGTCCTGCTCATCGCCTGCGCGAACTCGGCCAATCTCGTCCTGGCTCGAACGGCCGGGCGCTCGCGCGAAATGGCTGTTCGTTCCGCTATCGGCGCCAGCCGCCGCCGCCTCATCCGGCAGATCCTGACAGAAAGCATCGTGCTTGCGTGCCTGGCCGGCGGGGCCGGTCTGCTGTTTGTGGCCTGGGCAGCGCCGCTTCTCCTCAACCTGAAACCGGCCCTGCTTTCCTTCATCACGCTGGATCTTTCTCTGGATTGGCGAGTCCTGGGATTCACATTGCTGGTTTCGCTGCTCACCGGATTCATCTTCGGCCTGGCGCCGGCCTTGCGCAGCTCCAGGCTCGACGTGATTACGGGCTTGAAAGACGGAGGCGATGGCGCCTATCGCAGATCGCGCTTGCGAAGCGCCCTCGTGACAACCCAGATCGCGGTTTGCTTGATTCTGCTCATTGGCGCGGGCCTGTGTCTGCAGAGTCTCTTCAACGCGCATTCCATCGACCCGGGGTTCAAGGTCGAGAACCGGCTGGGAATGTCCTTCGATTTGCAGATTCTGGGCTACTCGAAAACCCGCGGGGAGCGCTTCTACCGGGAATTGCTGGATCGCGTCCAGGGTGTGCCCGGCGTAACATCGGCGAGCCTGGCCAAACCTCTGCCTTTGGGATTTAACAGGCTGGTTATGGGCGTCACCATCGAGGGCCATCAGCCTCCGCCCGGCGAGAGCGCCTACCTGATTGGCACTGCGGCGGTAGGACCCGGGTACTTTCAAACGATGGGAATCCCCGTATTGCGCGGGCGCGAGTTTGGCCCGCAGGACAACGCCAGTGCCGCGCCTGTGGTCATCATCAACAACGCCATGGCCCGCCGTTTCTGGCCAGGCGAAGATCCGATCGGGCGGCGCCTGTCCCTGGATTCCGGCAAGGCACAGAGCTGCGAAATTGTCGGCGTAGTCAAGACCGGCAAATATCAAAGCCTGCGAGAGGAGGGCCAGGCTTTCATGTACCTGCCTTTTTTTGCCCCTGGTGCACACCGAAACACTGGAGGAGTATATGGCCGTGCCCCTCTTCACGGCGCGCGCGACCGGGATCCTGCTGAGCGCCTTCGGAGCGCTGGCCCTGCTCCTCGCCCTGGTTGGTTTGTACGGCGCAGTCTCATATTCCGTGAGTCAGCGTACCCGGGAATTCGGCGTGCGTCTCGCCCTGGGAGCACAACGAGCTGATCTGATAAGACTGGTGCTCCGCGAAGGGGTGGCCGCGACAGTCCTGGGACTCGCAATGGGAGTCATTGGAGCGCTTGTTCTGACTCGCGTTCTGTCGAGCCTGCTTTACGGAATTCGACCGACGGATCGTTTAACCTTCGCCGGTGTATCCGCGTTTCTTCTGGCAGTGACGCTCGCGGCCAACTACATCCCGGCGCGGCGGGCGACGAAAGTGGATCCTATGGTCGCGCTCCGGTACGAATGACCGATGCCCATTTGTCTAAGTCGGGCCAATCGCGGTCCGCAGGGGCTGCCCTTTCGCGGTTCCGATTGACGATTTACGATTGACGAATGAACGATGAGATCCGCCAAGTCCTTCTCGGTTCATTCGTCATTCGTCAATCGGATAGGGCTCACTTGCCGCGTTTCTTCTTCAAGTAATCCTCGTATTCTTGCTTCAGTTCGGGGCTCTTCGGTGTGGGATAGATCTCGCTGGACTTGTACCGGCCCGTGAGAAGTTTCGCTTTGGTCCATTCGTCGTGGATGTGGGTGATTTCCGCCTTGTCGAGAATCTCCTGGAGGAGGTGGGGTGGAATGAAGTAGACGCCTTCTCTGTCTCCAAACACAACGTCCCCGGGCATGACCGTCGCGTTGCCTATCCGTACGGGAGTGTTAACGGCAGTCAGCATTACGTTGCCTATTGCGGAGGGGTGCACGCCGCGGAAGTAACCGGCCATTTCCAGCGGATAGATCCCTTCCAGATCGCGGACTGCGCCGTCGAAGACAAAGCCGGTCTTCGCCCTGGCGTAGATGTACGTGGCGAGATTGTCGCCCACCATCGTTCCGTTTTCGATCTTGCCGAACAGATCGACAACCAGAACATCGCCGGGTTCGAGCATATCCAGGACGCGCTGGTTGGCATTCGGGGCGAGTCCTTTCGTCTTGGCTTCGCCTTCGCTCACGTCCGCGACATCCGGCCGATGGGGCATGAACTGGGCCGTTACCGCCCTCCCCACGAGTTTCTTGCCGGGATGCAGCAACTTCCAGTTCCCTTCAAACTGATTGGGGAAGTTGGCCTTGGGCAGAACCGCGAAGACTTCCTCCGCAGTCAGTTCTCGAGCCTTCTCCAGCAGGCTGTCCGGCACCTTCGGTCTTCCGTCCTCGAAACGGTCGTAGGGATTCTTCGCGGTGTACTTGATCATCTGCTCCCGAGTAAAGGTAAATACCTGGGCCCTGGAAGGAGCAACCATGGCCAGGAAAAGTACCGCTCCCATCGTCGTTATGGTTTTCATAATCCAGATCCTACCACGATTTTTTTCGCTCACCGCCAAACTCGACTGCAGTGGGCAGTGGCCAGTGACCAGTGGCCAGCGGGCGCCAAGAGTCCTGCCTACTGACCACTGACCACTGACCACTGACCACTGGCCACTGCCCACTGCATTTCTGCTTTGATCTGTGCGATTCCGGACTAGAATCGCAGTACATCTTTAAAAAGGGGGCCACTATGGATCGACGCGACGTTTTGCGCTGGCTATCGATCGGTGCTGCTGCCGGAGGCTCCGGCTCATTCTCTCAAGAAAGCCCGCTTGCTTTCGCATGGGCGCCGCAGAAGCCGGTTGCGACGAAAGGCCTCCCGCTCCTGAAGATCGCCGATATCAAGACAATCCTCACGGCGCCTAACGGGATCCGCCTCGTGGTTGTCAAAGTAGTCACCAACGAACCGGGGCTGTATGGGCTGGGCTGCGCCACATTTACTCAGAGAGCTTACGCGGTCGAGACTGCGGTGGAGCAGTATCTGAAGCCGTTCTTGATAGGAAGGAATCCGGACGAAATCGAAGATATCTGGCAGTCCTCGTACGTCAGTTCCTACTGGCGTAACGGCCCGGTGCTGTTCAATGCGATGAGCGGCATCGACATGGCTTTATGGGACATCAAGGGAAAACGGGCCAACATGCCGGTCTATCAGTTACTGGGAGGAAAGTGCCGCTTTGCGGCGGACCTGTATTTCCATGCGAGCGGGCGCGACTTCCAGGAGGTGGAAGAGAATGCCCGCAAAGCGATGGAAGGCGGATATCGACACGTGCGCGTTCAGGCAGCGGTCCCGGGACTGGCTTCGTACGGCGCGCGGGGCGTAACGGGGGCTCCGGGAGCGGGAGGGGCGCCGGATGCCGACGTGGCCGGCCCGGCTAATCCCCGGTCCATCTGGGAATCCGCTCCCTATGTTCGCATGCTGCCGAAGTTGTTCGAATACCTGCGCGTGAAGCTGGGAGACGAGGTGGAGCTGCTGCACGACGTTCACGAACGCGTGACCCTTAACCAGGCGGTCAATCTATGTAAAGAACTGGAAAAATACCGCCTCTTTTTCCTGGAGGATCCCTTGCCTCCGGAAGAAAACGACCACTTTCGCATTCTGCGGCAGCAGACCAGCATCCCGCTGGCGATGGGGGAGCTTTTCAACACGCAGCATGAGTATGTGCCCCTGATCGCAAACCGCCTGATCGACTTTATCCGGATTCACATCTCTCAGGTCGGCGGCCTGTCGATGGCGCGAAAGGTGGCGGCGCTCTGCGAATTTTTCGGCGTCAAAACGGCGTGGCATGGTCCGGGAGACGTCTCCCCCGTGGGACACGCAGCCGGACTCGCTCTCGAGCTGGCGAGCTACAACTTCGGCATCCACGAGGGGTATGTTTTCCCGCCCGAGACGCGCGAAGTCTTTCAGGGATGCCCCGAGGTCCGGAATGGTTATATGTACGCCACGGAAGCCCCCGGGTTCGGCATTGACGTCGATGAGAAGCTGGCGGCGAAGTTCCCGTTTCCCCCCGGCCGGACTTTCGATCATAGCTGGGGAACGACACGGCGTCGCGACGGCACAGTGATCCGCCCCTGATTTGAGTACTTAATGACAAGTGACAAGAGGAACCAAGAATCCAGAATCCAGAATCCAGAAGAGTAACGTTCCGAATTCGCGGGCCGTTCTCGGAATGCAAATTCTGGATTCTGGATTCTGAATTCTGGATTCCTGTTTCACTTCGGGCGAGGAGTTAACACATTGGGTTCGTGGTACCAGAATTACGATCCGCTGGGCTACTGGCCCCTCTCGACCCTGGTCTCCGCATTGCCCGTGCTGACGCTCTTCTTCGTCCTGCTTGTGTTGAAGAAGCGCGTTTGGGTTGCGGCTCTGAGCGGGATGATCGTGGCGGTCCTTCTGGCGCTTGTCGTCTTTCGGATGCCGGCGTTGATGATCCTGAGCTCTTCGTTGCTTGGGTTCGTCTTCGGCCTCCTGCGGATCGCGTGGATCATTGTCGCATCGATTTTCCTATACAACGTGGCTGTGGAAACGGGACAGTTTCAGGTGATGAAGGAATCCATCGCGGGCCTTTCTTCGGACAAGCGCCTGCAGCTGGTTCTGATCGCATTTTGCTTTGGCGCGTTTCTGGAAGGAACCGGCGGCGGCGGCGCTCCCGTGGCTATTGCCGGTTCCTTTTTGATCGGGCTTGGATTCCCGCCGTTCCAGGCCGCAACCCTCTGCCTGCTGGCGAACACCGCTCCGGTGGCGTGGGGAGGCGTGGGGAACCCGATCCGCGTGCTCGCAGGCGTCACCGGACTGCCGGAGCATTCCCTGAACATGATGGCAGGAAGGATCCTGCCGCCTCTATCCGCTATTCTGCCTCTGTGGCTGACGCGCAGCATGGTGGGCTGGCGTGAGACGCGCGACGTCTGGCCGGCGCTTGCTGTGAGCGGCCTCTCGTTCGCGGGCATGCAGTTCTACTGGTCGAACTTCCAGGAGACCGGACTGGTCGATATCGTAGCGGCGATCTTCTCTCTTCTCGTAATGGTCGCTTTCCTCAAGGTGTGGAGGCCCGCGAGGGTGATTGAGAACGAGGGTGGCATGGGAACCGGCAGGATCGGGCAGTCGGCTGTGGCTATCGAGCTGCGCCGGCATTCCACTGTGGCAGTTATGAAAGGTTGGTCCCCTTTCATCTTGAGCTCCCTTTTCATCTTTCTTGCGGGGCTGCCGGACGCCAACAAGGCCCTGAGCTACTCGATCCTGAAGCAGCCTATGCCCAGTCTGCATAATCTGGTGCTGCGGGTGCCGCCTGTGGTTCCACAGCCTGCGCGGGAAGCTGCGATCGCGGACCTGAACTTTGTAGCCCTTCCCGGCACAGCGATTTCCTTCGGGACAGTCCTTTCTGCCCTGCTGCTCGGTCTGCCTCTGAACAGGACGCTCAGGATTTTTGGCCAGACCGTGGCCCGGCTGGTTCCCTCGCTGCTGGCCATCAGCTTCATGGTTGGCCTTGCTTTCGTCACGCGCTATTCGAGCATGGACACGGTGCTGGGCCTCAGCCTTACGCGGACCGGGCCCGCCTTTCCGTTCTTCGGCACGCTTCTGGGATGGCTGGGCGTTGCGCTGACCGGCACCGATGCGGGATCGAACGCGCTTTTCGGGAACCTGCAGAAGGTGACTGCCGAACAGCTCGGCTACAGCGCCGTTCTGATGGCCGCTGCGAACTCCTGCGGCGGCGTCATGGGGAAAATGATCGACGCCCAATCCATCGTCGTTTCGAGCACTGCCACGCAACAGGTCGGAAAGGAGGCGGCAATTTTCAAAGCGGTGTTCGTGCACAGCATCGTCCTGGCCTCGCTGGTGGGTTTGATTGTCATGCTTTACGCTTTCGTCTTTCCCGGAGCCATCCCTTTCTGATTCTTTGCGTCTTCGCGTCTTCGTGGTGGATCCCGCGCACAGGATCCACCACGAAGACGCGAAGCTCGAAGAATCGCTAAGATTTTGTTAACAATTCGGCTGCAGTGGCTTACACTTGCGAAATTAATCGACAAAGGGAGGACGAGCCATGAAAATCAAGTTTTCGGACCTCGATCGACGGAGTTTCATAGGCACGCTGGCTGCTGCCGGCGCGACCTTTGTCACCTCGCGCAGGGCGGTCTTCTCCCAGAGACAAGGGGAACCGGCGGTGACGGAAAAAGCTCCGGATGGTCCCGTGCTGAAAGCGGGACTGGTAGGCTGCGGGGGGCGTGGCCGTGGGGCCGCGGGCAATTTCCTGGAAGCCGGTCCAAATCTAGAGGTCACCGCGCTGGCGGATGTCTTTCAGGACCGCGTCGACGAGGCGAGGGCTGTCCTAAACGGGAAACACAAACAGGAGATTCCCGCGTCGAATTGCTTTGTCGGTTTCGATGCTTACAAGAAACTCCTCGATTCCGGCGTGGACATCATGTTGAATGCGACCCCGCCGCACTTCCGCGCCGAGCACTTTGCAGCCGCCGTCGCCGCGAAGAAACATTGCTTTCTGGAAAAGCCCGTCGCAGTCGATCCGGTCGGGTCGCGCTCGGTAATGGAGACTGCCAGGAAGGCCAAGGCGCAGGGACTCTCTGTGATGACTGGGACACAGATGCGGCATGACAAGGCTCGCATCGAGACGCGCAAGCGCATTCTCGACGGAGCCATCGGCGAGGTTTTGGCGGTGCGCGCTTTCCGCAATCAAGGGGCGCTCTGGTTCCGGGAGCGGGAGCCCGGCTGGTCCGACATGGAGTATATGATTCGCGACTGGGTGAACTGGATCTGGCTCTCCGGCGATCACATCGTGGAACAGCACATCCACCATCTCGACCAGGTTTCAGCGTCGATTATCAGTTTGAAAATGGCGTGCACATGCACAGCACGATACGCCAGATCAACGGCTGCGCGAATATTCACGAGGAAATCCTCGTGGGCACCAAAGGATCCTGCAAGCTGGAAGGGACGATTTTTGACCGGGCGGGCAAAGTGGTCTGGAATTACGAGGGCGCGCGAAACAATCCCATTGTCCAGGAGCACGTGGATCTGGTCACAGCCATTCGCACAAACAAGCCGGTCAACACGGCTGAAGAGACCGCGATTTCCACTTTGGTTGCGATCATGGGGCGAGACTCGGCCTATTCCGGCAAGGAAGTGACCTGGGGCGACCTGATGCAGTCCGCCGTCAGGCTCGGTCCCACGGAATATGCAATGGGTCCGGTCGACATCAAAGCCGTGATTCCGGTGCCGGGCGAGGGCGGCATCCCCGCGTACCGTTCACTGACCACCGGCAACTAGCCGATTGACGATTGAAGTCAACTACCGCGCTCGCCTTTTCATTCGTCAATCGTCAATCCGAATGACGGGTTCGAGCCGTTCCAGTCTGGGATCGCCTTCATAATAGACGCGTTCCAGAAACAGCCCGGAAGCGGGAGCCGCCAGGCGAGCGGGTTGGTCGGACGTGGTGTCAAAGAAGCGCGCGATCTCCTCGATGGGGAGCCTCCCCTTGCCTGCTTCCGTCAGGACTCCAACGATCCGGCGGACCATTTTCCAGAGAAAGTGCGACCCTTCGATCCGGATCAAGACTAAGCCGCCCGCCTCCTTCAGGACGATTCGTTCGATAAGCACCTTCGTGGATTTTTCATCTGGCGCATCCGCGGCAAACGATCGATAGTCTTTCATGCCGGCGAATAGCGTTGCGGCTCTGCGCATGCGCTCGAGGTCGAGGTCTTCCTTGATCCACCAGACCAGTCTCTTGCCGAAAGCCGTTCTTCTTCGAGAGATCTGATACAAATAGCTGCGGGAGACGGCGTGGTGGCGCGCATGAAACCTCGGGTTGGCTCTTTCAATCTTCAGAATATGAATATCCGAAGGGAGCTGCTCGTTGACTCGCCTTCTCAAGACTTCGGACTCCGGGGAAGTCGTCAGCTCCAGGTGCGCCACTTGCCGCAATGCGTGCACGCCGGCGTCGGTCCGGCCGGCGCCGTGAAATTCGAAGCCGGCGAGGCCTGTGACTTTGCGGATTGCCTCGCAGATCTCTCCCTGCACGGTGCGCGCGTTCTTTTGGATCTGCCATCCGCTATAGCGCGTCCCTTGATACTCCAGATAGAGTTTCAATCGCGTCATTTCTGATCAAGACTTCAGACCTCAGACATCAGACCTCCGACTTCAGACCCGAAACTCTGACACAAGCCCGAAGTGCTCTGATGCGAGTCTGGAGGTCTGAGGTCTGAAATGTCATTCCATGTCTGGGTCTTTAGAGTGAATCAGCGTTTTGACAGCCAGGCCGGCAAAGAAGATCCAGAGCGCGATTCGCAGGGCCCCCTCGAGTATGAAGGTGCCGACCAGGGCCAGAATCAAGTAGCCAGCCAGAGCCGCCGCCAACCGGAGCTTCATGGTGCGCGAGATTCTAATCCCGCTATCCGGCGGGACGCCACGACAAAACAGAGACCTCCGACCTCAGGGATCAGACCTCAGGAGTCAGACCTGAGACTTGATCTCAAAAATCTGAGGTCTGAAGTCGAAGTCTGAGGTCTGAAGTCGAAGTCTGAGGTCTGAGGACTTTTTACAGTTCACCCCTCAGTCGGTTTCCGCTCGGCCAGGAGGTCGATCAGTTCATCGAGATCTGCCTCGGGATACGCTTCGAGCGCTCTTGCACAGAAGCCCGTCATGTTCGCCACCGCGAAGCTGATGCCTCTGAGGTTGCGCTCCGCTGGAACGCCGGGGATGGGACGCGGATATCCCGACGCGCGGAAAACGACTCTCTCATCCTGCTCGACGTGGTATTCGTGGCGAGACAAAGACCAATCGAGACGAACAGGCAGGACGCCTGGCAGGCTGCCGGGCAGCCAGCGCACGCCTGAGTCCTCGCAGGCGGCAACAAGAATGGCCTTTCGCTCCCGGGCGCGTTCGACAGCCTCCAGCAACACTGCCTCATGTTTGGCTCTGGACGTCCCCAGACTGAGGTTGATCAGCCGGGCTCCCGCCTCCGCCGCCCAATCGATCGCGCGGATCAGAGCCTCTATGGGGACGGCAAGAGAGTCCGAAAAGATTTTGACTGCATACAGGCCGGCTGCGGGCGCTTTCTCGCGGATGGCCGCTGCAACTGCCGTCCCGTGTCCGAGCCGATCCACATAGTCATCCGAAAGAGCTCCATCGGCACGGATGAAGATCCCGCCGGCGACCCCGGCGACGTGAGGATGTTCCGCATGCACGCCGCTGTCAACGATGGCAATGTGGACCGCTTTGCCCGTTCTGTTCGGACAGAAGTCAAAGGCGTGCTTCATCGGTTTTCACCACTGATGATGAACTCCTTGATGCTCTATGGGACAGAGACGCAGAGTACGCTGAGAGTGTCTTCGCAAATGACCAATGACAAATGATCAATGAGAAATGACAAATGGTTTCCTCGCGTGCAATTTGTCATTTTTCATTTTTCATTTTTCATTTGCCTAAAAATCCTTCTCCGCGCTTGGGCCAGGTTGGTTTTAGGCCACCGGGAGGCTCCCTTCCCGTAAAAGGACACCCTTATCGAGGTGCCGGATCCTGGTCGCGTGGTGCGCCGCCCGGGGATCGTGCGTGACCATGACGATAGATTTTCCAAACTCCTTATTCAGCCGCGAGAGGAGGTTCATGATTTCCTCCGCGGAATGCGCATCGAGGTCGCCGGTGGGTTCGTCAGCCAGGAGAAGTGTCGGATCCGTGACGATGGCACGCGCAATGGCCACTCTCTGTTCCTGGCCGCCGGAGAGCTGGCGTGGGTAGTGACTCATCCGATCCTGAAGCCCGACCAAGCGCAGCGCTGTCTCCACGTGCTCCCGGCGCTCCCGTTTGCTCAGTTTGGTCAAGAGCAGGGGAAGCTCCACGTTTTCAAACGCCGTCAAAACGGGAATCAGGTTGAACGACTGAAACACGAACCCAATGTGCTGGTTGCGCCAGTTGGCGAGCTGCCGGTCGGCCATGGTTTCGATGTTCACCCCGTCGACCTCCAGCTCTCCCGAGGTCGGACGATCGATCCCGGCGATGAGGTTCAGCAGCGTCGTCTTTCCGGATCCCGAAGGGCCCATGAGAGCAAGGAATTCTCTCCGCGGGATGTCGAGGGAGCAGTCTTGCAGAGCCACCACCTGTTGATTGTCACGCTTGTAAACCTTGCTCAAATTCGAAATGCGTACCAGCGTTTCTGCCATTCCGCTTCCTCTCTCATGGACTGGGAGTCAACACGCAGACACGAAAACCACCAAGGCGATGGGACACGGATTCTCACGGATTCGACGGATTAACACGGACTCG
Organism: Acidobacteriota bacterium; assembly: GCA_003225335.1. Lineage (GTDB taxonomy): Bacteria > Acidobacteriota > UBA6911 > UBA6911 > UBA6911 > Gp18-AA60. Next base: position 13,753 of record QHZE01000195.1, on the reverse strand, counting down.
ATCCATCCGTAAAGATTCGTGAGATCCGTGTAAATCCGTGTCCTATAAGGCGCCCGTGAGAACGGCCACTAGGGCTGCTTAAGCGTGACTCTTTCGCCCTCGGCGATGCCTTCCAAGCCTTTAACGATGATCCGCTCTCCTCCCGACAAACCGGAGACCACCTCCGCTTGTCCCCAGAGCTCTCTGCCGACCTTCACCGGCCGGCAGGCTGCCTTGCCGTCTTTGAATACAAAGACCGATGGTCCCGCCGGGGTAGTGACTACTGCATTTTTGGGGACTAGGATCCTGCTTTCCGCGGAAAGCTCTCGGGCGGACTCCAGGAAGTTCACCTTTGCGTTGGTTTCAGGACGCAGATACTGGTCGGGATCCAGGATGGAGACTTTGACCTGTATCGTCGCCTTCTGTCGGTTCGCTTCGGGCGCTATCTCGCGAACCTTTCCTTTGTATTTGCGGTCCGGATAGGAATCGGGTGAGACGGTGCACTCCTGGCCCAGGCGAACGCGAGGAATATCTGCCTCGTTTATGTCTAACTCTACTTCCAGTTCCTTCAGATTCGCCATGCCGCCTAGTCCAGGTCTCGCGCCACGCCCTCCGCCCAGGAACATGGTGGTGACCATTTCGCCCTTCTCCACGAGCCGATCGAGAATGGTGCCGTCAATGGGAGCGCGAACCACCATGTTCTCGAGCTGCGTTTGCCACAGGTGCACGGCCGCCTCGGCCTCTCGCAACTGAGCCCGAGCAAGGTCAATCTGCTCCCTCCGAGGCCCGATGCGGACGAGATCGTAGTTTTCCCGAGCCGACTTCAGTTGGGCAGCAGCTGAATCATAGTTGTTCTGCGCTTCGTCCAGGGCCTGCCTGGAAAATACCCCACTGCGATTGAGCTGCTTGACTCGATTCAGATTGATCTCTGTTGTGCGAAGGTTGGCCTCAGCCTGATCGAGCGCTGCTCGCGCTCGTTCGACTTCCTGCGGCCGGGAGCCGGCAAGAAGCTCACTCAGCCTGGCTTCCGCACCCTCGCGGTTCGCGCGCGCCTGCGCCAGCTGAGCCTGAACATCTTGATCTTCCAGCCGGACCAGAACCTGCCCTTTGCGGACTGAATCTCCTTTTTCGAAATAGATTTCCGCCACGCGACCGCCGACCTTTGGAGCCAGGTCCAGCCGGCGCCGGGGAACTATGTATCCTGACGCAGTCAGGACCACCTGATCAGATCCACCGGATTGGCGGACCACCGTTGCCACCTCCACTTCCCTGGGCTTGGCGCCGAGACTGGAAAGTCCGGCTCGTTCGGGAAAGAAGGCGACGGCGCCCGCAACCAGAACGATGAGGAGAACGAGGAGGGCGGCGAGCACCCACCTTTTCCGGCCTGTCTCGACTGTCCTTTTGCTTCTATCAATCCTTAAAGACTTCAAATCCTCGCTCAGCCTGTCCGTCATGATCCCTGATATTATCGGGCTGGCACCCCAACATCAAGGTCTCATGGTTAGGTTTGGATCCAGCAATCACCAATCGCAGGCACACGTCCCGGACCGGAAGAGAAGGCAGAAGGCGGAATGAAGCTGCTGCCTGCTGCCCACTGCCTGCTGCCTCTTGCTTGTTTGACTTGCAAGCAAGAGGAGAAACGGAGATAATTCTTCGCAGCAAGAAGGACGTCAAAAAAACTAAAGCTTAGATTGATGCTGACCGATTTAAACTCTATGAACCACGCAAAGCTGCTTTCCCCGTTTGCTTCGTTGTTGCTGTTCAGCCTTACCCATGGCGCTGTGTACGCTCAGAAGATCGGAGATGTTCCCCTCACCAAGCAGCAGGAGCTGAAAGGGACGATGGGGATGCCCGACGAGATGAAATGCCTGGGTTTCATTCAGGCGTCTATGCTCCCCATGGACCTCTACGTCTCCGGAGTCGAGGAGGAAGGGCTGGCCACGTTCGTCATGGAAAACTCCATGGTGTACCTGAACGGCCCGGGCTTGAAGAACGCCAAGGTCGGCGATGTGTTCAGGGTAGTTCGTCCCGAAGCAAAGATACGAGACCGGCTCACACAGCAGCTTATAGGCCACTATTACAAGGAACTGGGCACCGTGCGCATCGAAGAGCTCCGTCCAGGTGGGGCGACGGGAAGCGTGGTCTTGGGCTGCAACCTCATGTTCAAAGGCGACCTGCTCCTCCCTCTGGCAAGCAAAGCCCTGGTCAAATTTACGGGAGACAAATCGACCCGCATGACACCCTATCCCGAGGGGGGGTTGGCGACCTCCATCGTTCTGGCAAAAGATGACGCGCGGGAAATGGCAGAGGGGACCGTCTGCTTTCTACCTGTGGGCGCGCGCGAGGGGGTGAAGCCAGGCGATCGTTTTACAATATACCGTTTGCAGCCACCTTTCGACGCGAAGGACCTCATTGTCAATACGGCCCATGTTCGCAGTAGTGTTGAAGGAATGAGCATCGGGGGAGCTCGGACCGGGGCCGTCCAGAGCTCGACAGATTACCAACCGACCATGTCCGGCAGATACAGCGGAGAGCTTATTCAAAAACTGTCGGAACGTCAGATTCCCCATCGAGTGCTTGGCGATCTGGTCGTGCTTGAGGTGGGCGAAACTACGTCCGCGGCCAAAATCATCAATAGCCGGTCGGAGATCCACATCGGCGACATCGTCGTCCGACGCTAAGTGTCTGCCTGCGTTCGAGCCTTCTCTTCTGAAAAAACCTGAGCTCTGAAAGCCTCTATAATGGTCTGAGGATCTCGCCATGCGTCTGGCAGGAGGCCGGCTTTCCTGCACGTGTACGCGAGGAAGGTATCCCGGTCCCACCCGTTTTCGGTCGCCACTTGGGGAAGCAGTAGGCCGCGACGGTGCCCGCGTGAAACAACCAGCCCGTACTGACCGACTGTAATGCCGGATAGATCCTGGACCCGTTCCAGCGGGGAAAGGACTGAAATCTCGATCCTCAACTGCGGCAACTCCGGATAGGTCACGGGTGCAAAACGGGTGTCCTCCACGGCGGCGCTGATCGCACAGTTCTGAATGGTGTGGTACAGCAGAGTGTCGGGGGCAACATGGCCGATACAACCGCGCAGTTCCTCGCCTCGGCGCAGCGTGACGAAAGCCCCGGCGCGCGATTGCAGCTCAGGGCGCCCGGTTGCGTAGTCTGGCCTTTGACGTGTTGAGAGATACGTCTCCAGGGTGAAGCGGGCCAGCGTCAGAAGCTCCTGCTTAGTTGAATCGTCAAGGAGCGGTGCTTCGAGAGTCATTCTGCGTCTTCAGACCCGCACAACGAAGACTTACCCGGGGCGCTGGACAGACCCGACCGACGGCGTGCCGGAGTCCGCCGCTTTGCGTTTCAGTCGCTCCAGCCTGTGCAAACGCCGCAACTCCCGCAATTCAGCCAGAATCATCTGACGACGCTCTCGGATTCGCAGGCGGCGGCGCTCACGGTACTTTATGCTGCTGTCAATCTTCGACCAGAACTCGCTGAAGTATTGCACCATCGAGACCAGGGCGAAGAACACCACGGCCCACAGGAGAATGTTGGCTGTTTGCAAGACCCAACCCCCGCGTACCCGGCCGAGAATCAGACCTGCGACGGCAGCGACCTGAAGAGCCATTTTCCCTTTGCCAAGGCGGGAAGCCTCGATCGTGAATCCTTCGGTCGCGGCAATGTTGCGCAGCCCGCTCACAGCAAATTCGCGCCCGATAATGATCGCCACCATCCAGGCAGGAACGATCCCGAGCTGCACGAGAGATACAAGAGCGGAAGAAATTAACAGCTTGTCGGCAATCGGGTCCAGAAGCCGGCCTAACGTGGTAACCTGCTTTCGGCGGCGCGCCAGATAGCCGTCCAGAAGGTCCGTAACCGCAGCGCCCAAGAAAACCGTTACGCCCCAGAATTCCCAGTGGCGAATCTGTGTCGTCAACAGTATAACCACGACGAAAGGAACAAGAAAAATGCGGGCAATGGTGAGAGAATTGGGGAGGTTCATAAACAAACTTTTACCATAAACAGCCCAGCGAGCGAATCAATAAAAGAGCCCAAGGGTAACCCTCGTTCTTTGCGTTCTTCGCGTCTTTGCGGTGAATTCCGGGTCAGTCTTTACCGCGAAGCCGCTAAGTACGCAAAGGAAATCGGCCAAGACAGCTCGATCGTCAGGGGCGATCAGAGTCAAGACTGAAGGATGACAGTGGAACCGCAATGGGAGAGCACGCGCTCGGTAGTGCTCCCGAACAACATTTCTCGAATCGGACTGTGTCCGTAGGCGCCCATGATGAGAAGGTCTGAGCCAGTGCTGGTCATGAGCTCGCAGATCAAATCCGAGGCCCTGGAGCCGATAATCACTTGTCTTCGCGGCGTCACGCCGTGGTGATACAGATAGATCTCGGCCGGAGCGAGGATTTCCTCTCCGCTCTCCCGGGAGCTCGACACATTCGCCAGTGTACACTGCATCTCCCGCCCGGATCCAAGCACTGCCGCCACGACAAGGGCGCGGGCGGCGTGAATGCTTCCGTCGTACGCAACCAGTATGCGATGCGCTTCACGAAATTCTTTTCCCGCCACCAGCACCGGCCGGATCGAACCGCGGATTACGGAAGAGATCAAAGGATCCAGATTGTGCCCCTCGCCTCCTTGAGGGTAACCTTCCCGAGCCATGACCACTATGTCGTGGGCGATAGCCTCGCGCGCGATTATCTCACCGGGAATGCCGGTCTCGCTATTGGTGCTGCACGAAATGCCCTGCGCCGCACATTCCGCAGCAAATCGGTGCAGACGCTCCCGCGCAAGCGCGGTCATCTCTGCAAGCAACGATTGACTCTCCTGTTGAGGTGGAAAAACAACAGAGGGCATGAAGCCATCCGGGGTCCCCAGCACAGGAATTTCAAAGGACTTCAGATCGACAACGGCCAATCCGTGAATATGCCCGGACTCCTTCCTGGCAAGCCAGAAGGCATACGACTTCGCCGTCTCGGCCAGAGGGCCTTCCACCAGGGGAAGCAGGATTGACTGGATCATATTAGCCGATTACCACTCTAGATCCCTGCCCGGAAAACATCAACCGGTATCCGATTAAAGTGATTGCGGATTGCGGATTGCGGATTGAAAACTGCGGCGGACGCCTGTCAATCCGCAATCCGAAATCGCAAATCCGCAATCAGGCAAGACCGAGGTCCGATTTGATTTTGAACAGATTGAGAATATCGCGGCGCGATACGATCCCCACCAGCCGCCCGTCCTCGATCACCGGCATTCTGCCCAGGTCATCTGAGACCATGCGGCTTAGCGCTTCCGTTGCGTCGTCATTGGGTTTGAGGCTGGGAACATCGTCGATAGGAGCCATGATGTCCCGAACCTGCTTGAAGGGCCAGAGATCCTTCGGGACGTCCTTGACCTGTGCCAGCGAAACCATTCCCAGCAACTCGTCCCGATTGAAGACCGGAAAGTGGGTGAACTGGTGCCTGTAGATGTAGTCCCGAACCAATTCCTCCAAAGAGGCCAGCCAGTCCACCGCAACCACGTTCTCGGTCATGATCTGGCGAACTTTTACACCCGCGAGGGCTTCCCGAAGGACTACAGCCTGGTAACTCCCCAGCGCGGACTGCTTCATGAACAGCCCGATAAAAATGAACCAGAGTCCTGAAATCAGATTTTTGGCGAGCAGGAACTGCACGACGCCGAGAGCAATGAGCAGCAACGCAAAGACATTGCCGATCTGACTCACCACCTTCGTAGCGCGACCGGTGTCGTTCCAGCGATCCCAAAGAATGGCCCTCAGGATCCTGCCCCCGTCGAGAGGAAACCCTGGAATCAGGTTGAAAAGCGCAAGGCCGGCATTGGCTAAAGCCAGGCACCCGGCTATTACCCCCAATGCGCTGGAAGGAGACCAGAGGAGGGAGAAGAGATAGTAGATCCCCCCAAAAAAGCAGGCTAGGATCATGCTCGCGACCGGTCCGGCAAGCGCTATGAGGAACTCGTGGCGGCCAGACTTGGGCTCCGAGGCTATCTGAGCCACACCCCCAAAAATGAACAGGCGGATGCTGACTACCTCAACACCGTGTCTTAATGCGACGAAGGAGTGCGCCAATTCGTGAACCAGAACGGAGACGAAGAGTAGTGTCGCTGCCGCCAGTCCCATAATCCAGTACTCTGGAGTCGAATAACGGCCTTGGGTCTGCAGGAAGTAGACCTCTGTCATCGAGTAAATGACGAGAAAAAAGATGACAAACCACGAATAGTCGATGATGATCTGGATACCGCCGACTCGCAGAAGACTGAGACCCCGAACCTTCATCGGATAATCATATACCACGCACGATCAGAGGTAACAAAAAACCCGTCCTTTTCACCACAAACACGCGAAGACACGAAGATTCTGCTGGATCTTTCGCGTCTTTGTGGTGAAAAGAGGCATGATTCTTCTTGCGAGCCCCATTTAACTGAAAGAACACGGCACGGGTTTTACACGGGGTTTGGCGGGCATGGGACGGAGGGGGCCGCTGTGCTAGAATCCTGTGTTTTCACATGGAGGGACAGGCGTGATTAAGGCATTCATACTCGCGGGAGGAAAGGGCGCGCGACTGCGTCCTCTGACGCTCCACACGCCCAAACCCATAGTGCCTCTGGCTAATATCCCTTTTCTCTTCTTCCAGATTGATCGAATAAAGCGCGCCAAAATTACGGAGATCATCCTGAGCCTCTCCTATCAGCCACGGAAGATCAAAGACATCTTCGGCGACGGCATGAACTACGGCGTGACCATGCGTTACACGCACGAGGATCTCCCCAGAGGCACGGCTGGAGCCTTGAAAGGAGGGGAACATCTGATCGACGATACAACAGTGGCGATGAACGGCGATGTTCTCACGGATACCGACTTGCGCGAAGTCATTCAATACCACAAGAGCAACAAGGCCGAGGCCACGATTGTCCTTGCCAGGGTCATGAATCCTACCGGATACGGGCTTGTCGAGGCCGATTCGCACGGACGAGTAGTGCGGTTCACCGAGAAGCCCGCCGAGGACGAGGTCACCGGAGACACGATAAACGCGGGTATTTATGTCCTGGAACGATCGATCCTGAACAGGATCTCCCCGGACGGGCCTCAGAGTTTCGAACGAGACGTATTTCCCCAACTGCTCCAGGATGGCGCGCGTTTCTATGCCTATCTCAACCGGGGCTACTGGCAGGACATCGGCAGCCCCTCAAAATACCTGGAAGCTCATTATGGGATCATATCCGGCCGCATGAAGCTCCCTGCCTATCCTCACCGGGCCAGCGCTCCTATTCGGTGGAATAAGAATGAGGTTCAGATTGATTCTTATTCAATGCTGGAGAGCAAGTGCGTGATCAAACCGGGGGTGACAATCGAGAATTCGGTTCTGGGGGAGGAGTGCCGGATAGAAGAGGGGGCCCTCATAAAGGACTCCGTGATCTGGAGCGGCACGCGAGTCCGGTCGAACGCCCGCGTCGAACGCGCCATCATCGGCCGCCAGTGCCATATTGGCGAAGGCGCTCGCATCCGCCCCGGCAGCGTGCTGGGAGATAAAACCCTCGTCTGCGACTATAGTATCGTCTAGCTCAAACGACCAATGACCAATGGCAAATTTCGGTGCCAGCTCGCACATGCAATTTGTCATTGGTCATTTCTCATTTGTCATTTAACGACAGATAAAACGGGTCAAACTACCACTCACCCGTTCTTGAGGGGTGGGTTTTGCTGGCCCTCGAAGTATTCGAGAATTCTCGCCGCAGCTCGAGGCCCGACATAAGGCGCCAGCTCCTCATACCCGGCCTGACGGACTCTTTCGAGACTCCCAAAGGCGCGGAGCAGTACCTTCTTCCGCACCTCACCGATGCCGGGAATTTCGTCCAGCTCCGAATGGTAGTCGCGCAGGTCGCGCCGCTTGCGATGATAGGTCACGGCAAACCGATGCGCCTCGTCACGCATGGTCTGGACCAAGTGCAGCACCGGCGATTCCATGGGCAGACGGATAGGGAGATCTTCCCTTCCCTTCACGAACAGCACCTCCTCTTTCTTCGCGATCGCCGCCACGGGCTGGCTTTCCAGCCCGAGATCTTCCAGCGCGGCCACCGCCGCCGCGAGCTGTCCTTTGCCTCCGTCAATCAGGATCAGGTCGGGGAGTTTGCCCTCATCTTCCTCGAGGACGTTTTCATAATGGCGGTGGACCACCTCGCGCATGGAAGCAAAATCATCCGGGCCCTTTACGCTCTCCACGATGAACTTCCTGTAATCGCTCTTCTTCATGTCACCGTTCTCGCATACAACCATGCTTGCCACCGTGTCACTCCCCTGGATGTGGGATATGTCGAAAGTCTCGATTCTTCGGGGAAGAGAGCTCAGACACAGGATTTCCTGAAGCGGCTTGAGCACCTGCTCGCCCCTGGGCTTCAAGACCCTGAAACGCATGTCGAAGCACATCTGCGCATTACGCATTACCAGATCCAGCAGGCCGGCCTTCGACCCTCGTTTCGGAGAACGGATGTAAACCCGGCTGCCCCTGCGCTCGGTGAGCCAGGCCTCCAGCACGTCCGCCTCTTCAATGTCCACAGGAATGTAGATTTCCTTTGGAGTGAATGTGTCCTGCAGATAATACTGTTTCAGGGCCGAGGAAAAGAATTCGCCGGGATCGAAGGAGAGCAGGTCCTCCCAGTAGAACTCCCGGCGGCCGACAACCCGCTCGCCCCTCATGGCGAACACCGCGAGAGCAAGACGACTCTGGTCCTGAAAATAACCGAACAGATCGGCATCGTCCTGGCCGGCAAGTATCATTTTCTGCCGTTCGGACATATCCTGGACCATCGTGATCCAATCCCGGTAAATGGCCGCTGCTTCGTAGTTCAGTCTCTCTGCCGCTTCCGCCATCCGGAGCTCCAGCTCGCGGATCAACTGGTCCGTCTTCCCAGAGAGAAGCAGTTTGACGTCCTCGACGGCGCGGTCGTATTCCGCTTTGCTGCAAAGACCGGAAACGCAGGGCCCGAGACAGCGCTTCATCTGGTAGTCGAGGCAGGGCCGCGGAAGCGTTCCGTCGATTTCCAGGTTGCATGTGCGCAACTTGAAATACTTGTTGACCAGTTTGATCGTCCGCCGCGCATAGCTCGCCGGAAGGAAAGGGCCGAAATACAGAGCGCCGTCTTTCTTGATGCGCCTCGTGATGAAGATTCGCGGATAAGGCTCGTTCACCGTGAGCTTCAGATAAGGGAAACTCTTGTCATCCTTGAGATGGACGTTGTAGCGCGGCTGGTGCTGCTTGACCAGCGTGGACTCGAGGATCAGCGCTTCCACTTCGTTGTCGGTAAGGATGTATTCCAGGCCGGCGATTTCGGAAACCAGGCGCTCCGTTTTTGGATCCAGCGGGCGGGATTCCTGGAAGTACGACCGAACCCGGCTCCGCAGGGAGCGGGCTTTGCCGACATAAATGACTTTGCCCCGGTCGTTCTTATAGATGTATACCCCGGGCGAAGCGGGCAGATTCTCCAGCTTTTTCTCCAGCTCCCCCATCGTCATTCACCCACGCCGCATTCACCGCAAAGACGCGAAGACGGCAAAAATTCTTCGCGCCTGCGCGTCTTTGTGGCGAAAAGAAGGGCTCGTTCACGAAGAGGATTCAAGACGTTGCTTCACCAGCGCGCTTACCTGCTTGCCGTCCACAGGTTTGCCTGAAAAGCGAAGCATGCATTCTTTCATCACCTTGCCCATGTCTTTCGGAGAAGATGCCCCGGTCGCGCGGATCGCTTCTTCCACCGCGGCGATGATCTCTTCCTCCCCCAACGCCGCAGGAAGATACCCTTCGATAACCTTTATTTCCGCCGCCTCCTGCGCGGCCAGCTCAGGGCGCCCGCCACGGCTGAACTGTTCGATGGAGTCCCTTCGCTGTTTTACGAGCGCGGACAAGACCTCAACCACCTGCGGGTCGTCAAGCTCGCCGCGCACCTCGATTTCCTTGTTCTTCACGGCCGTCTTCATCATCCTCAAAACTCGGAGGCTGTCTGCGTCACGAGCTTTCATCGCCGAAGTCAGATCCTGATTGATCCTGTCGCGTAGCTTCATGGTTCTTCCCGTCTTTTTCGCGGATATTATGGGTGGGAAAAATCACACATTCCGAAAGGGGTGGCCCTGCGCGGCTGCGCTGTTATTGGCCGCGAGGGCAACCTCAAAATGTCGCCCCCATGCGGACGCCGATTTTTTTCGCTCCCTCAAGTTGTCACGGAAGCCATCTCGCGGAACACATCCAGCATTTCGTGATGAATGAGACCGTTGCTGGCTATGCATTCCTTGCCGTAGATGGTTCCAGGCTCACCTTTGAAGTCTGTGACGCGGCCGGCCGCCTCCCTGACCATCAGATATCCGGCCGCGCAATCCCAAGGGCTGAGTTTCAGCTCCCAGAATCCGTCGAAGCGACCCGAGGAGACGTAGCACAGGTCCAGCGCCGCCGAACCCGCTCTCCGCACCGCCTGCGCGCGCAGGGCGAATTCGCGAAAATAATCCAGGTTGTTTTGCTCGCTGGTCCGAATGTCATATGGGAACCCTGTGGCAAGAAGGCTGGAGTTGAGGGAGGAGACTTTTGAAACCCGAATCGGCTCGTCATTGAGCAACGCGCCATGGCCGCGATGTGCCGCAAAGAGCTCGTCGAGATTCGGGTTGTAGACGACTCCCCACTCGAGCTCTCCTTCGATTTCCAGCCCTATCGAGACGCAGAAGAAAGGGAAGCCATGCGCATAGTTTGTCGTCCCATCCAGGGGATCTATGATCCATGTATGCGACCCCCTTCTTGCTTCGGGGCTGCTCTCCTCCGCCAGGATCGTGTGAGACGGAAAGGCCTCCAGGATGCGGCCCACAATGAGCTCTTCAGCGGCAATGTCGATTTCCGTAACCAGATTGACGTCGCCTTTGTGGGCAACGGCAAAATCCGTGCGGACGTGTTTCATTAACAATCTCCCCGCTTCCAGCGCCGCCTTGGTGCCGACCCGCGCAAACTCACCGATGCCGCTCATTTCCCCCACTCGTCCCACTTCGTGGCACGGGCGTCTCGCACGTGGGAAGTGAGGATCTTATGGCCGAGAGGCCCATGCCACGACGGTCCGTCTCGCCCGTGAATGACTGGGGCTCACCCGCTATTCCTGGTCCGCAAGGTGAATGACCTCGACACCTCTCGGTATCTTGAACTGGAACCGGCTGTCGCCAACCTTTATGTTCGTCTCCAGATCTGTAAGAAGGAATTACGAGAGATTTCCTGTACTCTCGCGGATCGCGATTCGTCTCAGGTCAAATGTTTTCTCATCGCACTCCGCAACCAGAAACTCGTAATCCGGTTGTGGAGAGCGCGGAACAAACCGCAGCAGAAAAGTCGCCTCGACTCTGGGCGTGAATTCTGTTTCGCGCAACACCTTGAAGTCCTTTTCGATGTCCCCCTGTCCGAGGAGAAAGTGCAGGGGCGTGCTCCGCAACTCGCTCGCGCTGAGGGGGCGGATGATCACCTGGCGGTCCCCCGGGGTGTAAAGATATGTGTTTCGCCCGTCGGCGACGAAGAGCTTCGTCTCCGGCTGGCGGTATTCCCACCGCATCAGGCCAGGTTTTTTCATGAAAAGGATTCCCGATTCGGTTTGCTCAATACCCGGAGCGCGATATATTTGGGTGAAATGAGCCGAGATGGAACCAACCGAGGCATAACGCCGCTGCAGACCGGCAACCAGGGCACCGACGTCCTGAGGGGCGGCCAGGGCGGGGCCATTGAAAAACAGAAGAGACAACAGCACCCGGGTCAAGCCATCTCCTTCTGCTGCCGGTGCGACTCTGGATTTCTAATCGTGTCCAAAAGGAGCATGGCAATCCCGATCGTGATGGCGCTGTCTGCGATATTGAAGGTCGGCCAGTGAAACGTGTCCTGGATGTGAAGCTCTATGAAGTCGACAACATACCCATGCACGACCCGGTCCGTAAAATTGCCGAGAATTCCACCCAGGGTGACCGCCAGAGCAGCCTGCAACAGGGTACGATCCGAAGGCATGCGCGCGCTGTAGATCAAAATGACGATCACGGCAACCACCGCCATGCCCGCCAGAACATACGGCTTCCATTCAGGGAGTTGATGAGCCACTTGGTGAGGTGGTCCAGTATGAAAACAAACACGCTGAGCAGGTAAAACCGGTATCGCATCGTCTAACTCGAACTTAGCTCGCCAACTTCAAGGGGTCAAGGGGCAAAGGGGAACTGATCGTCAGGAGACGCATTCGTTCTGCTAAAGATCGACCACCGGACCCCTCCCGAACTGAAATGATCAATGACCAGTGATAAATGACTGGGGGCGGTTTTACCCCCCCGGATTTGTCATTGGTCATTTGTCATTTGTCATTTGTCATTTTCGAGAAATTGCTATCGTTGCCGAAACCCCTATCCAGCTGGAAGGATCGCTTGATCTTCTCGACCCTTTGCCCCTCGACCCCTTTGCCCTTCTTTTCATAGGATTTCGCGGACGACCGGGGCGCAGCGCTCGCACAAAGTGGGGAACTGAGCATCCCGGCCCACCTTCGGGGAATAATTCCAGCATCTCTCACATTTCTCCCCCAGGGCTCGCCCCACCTCCACCCGGACCTCATCCGGCGCTTCCAGGGATCGATCTTCCACAAGCTCGGCTTGGGAAACCATAAAAATATAGCGCAAATCCTCTTCGCGCCGTTTTAGCAGAGCGAACACCGCGGGTCCGGCGCGCAGGACTACTTTCGCCTCCAGGGAGTTCCCGATCGTTCGGGATTGACGGAGCTCCTCGAGCGCTTTGGAGACCATTTCGCGCACGCCGATGATTTGATCCCATTCTTCGAGGCCGCCTGCCAGATCGTACTTTTCCTGGTAAACCGGAAACATTTCCACGTGAACGGATTCGATTTTATCCTTGCCTTCGTGCATCGCCTTCCAAACCTCTTCCATGGTAAATGGCAGGATCGGAGCCATGAGGCGCGTGAAAGAGTCCAGGATGTGCCACAACACGGTTTGAGCCGAGCGCCGGGTGAGGGAGCGCGTGCCGTGTGTATAGAGACGGTCCTTTAGAATATCCAGATAGAAAGATGACAGGTCCACGGTGCAGAAGTTGTACAAGGCGCTGTAGACCTGATGGAACTGGTAATCTTCGTATCCCTTCAGGCACTTCCCAATCAAACGGGAGGTGCGCGCCAGCGCCCACCGAGCGATCTCCGGCATCTGCTCGTAGGGCACCGTATCCACAGCGGGATCGAAATGCGGGTGCTTCGGATTCTGCGAGTTGCTCAGATTCCCGAGCATGAACCGGCAGGTGTTTCGGATCTTTCGATAGGCCTCTCCCATCCTGTCCAGGAGCTCATCGAAAATCCGAAGGTCCTCGACGTAATTTACGGAGCTGACCAGGAGGCGGGTTATCTCGGCGCCACGCTCCTGAACCAGGTCATTGGGGTCGATGCCTATCCCCTTGGATTTGGACATGGCACGCCCTTGCTCGTCCAGAGTCCAGCCATGGGTTATCGAACATTTGTACGGCGCAGCCTCTCGCAGCGCAACGCCGACAAGAAGCGAACTCTGAAACCAGCCGCGGTACTGGTCTCCCCCCTCGATGTACAGGTCGGAAGGCCAGGGAAGGTCCGGCCGGCGACCCAGAGTCGCGAAATGGCTGCTCCCCGAGTCAAACCAGACGTCGAGGATGTCGAACTCCTTGCGAAACTCTTTCCCGCCGCACTTGGCGCACACGGTGTTCGCAGGAAGCAGGTCTTCAGTGGCGCGGGCGTACCA
>QHZE01000194.1 GCA_003225335.1 Acidobacteriota bacterium | reverse complement strand
GTCGCTCGCGTCTCGCCAGCGGGCCTGGGGGCCAGCAGCAAAGTGTCCATATTATTTCGTCACAGACCCCAAGCCTGAACTCCGAACGAAAGCGCGCGAACTCGAACGTAGGGGTTTTATGAGCAGCACCTTGGTTGGACCGGAGATCGAAGCCCCGCCGGAAACAGACGGCGGCGGAAGCGGTTTCATAGATCTGGAACCCGGTGACGACGGCGGCCGCGGAGGAGGAAAGGGCCGCCAATATGACCTGTACATGACGGGTGTGTGGGTGTTCATGATTCCCGTCGTCATGTTCTTTGTCGGGCTGACCAGCGCGATGATCGTGCGCAAGGGAATTTCCGATGACTGGATTTCGAGCCGGCTGCCCGGCATTCTCGGGCTGAATACGGCTGTTCTGCTGGCCAGCAGCGTCACGTTCGAGATGGCGCGCCGAGCCATGAAGGAAGCGGCCGACAACAGAGTGCGAGGCTGGGTCGGCATCACCGCCGCGTTGGGAACTCTCTTCCTTGCGGGCCAGCTCCTGGCCTGGAAGCAATTGGCCGCGCAAGGGGTATTCGTCGGGACCAATCCCAGCAGCTCCTTCTTCTACATTCTGACGGCCACGCACGGGATTCACTTGCTGGGAGGCATGACTGCTCTCCTCTATCTCACGATTCGGATACTGCGGCGCCAGTTCAGCGCGCGGCGCCGGTCTGCCCTGAAAGCAACAGCAGTCTACTGGCACTTCATGGATGCACTATGGATCTATCTTCTTCTACTCCTTTTGATCTTCTGGAGGTAGCTCGTGGCCCACGGTAAAACAGACGCGGTAGCTGCGGGATCACTGTGGGAAGGGGGAACATCTCCCTACGCGGTCGGCGACAAGAAACTCCTTCGACTGGAGCAGCATCCTCAACGCGATTGTCATGACCGCCTGCTTGCTGAGCAGCAGCTTGACGATGGTCATGGCCGTCGCAGCTGCCAGTCAGGGGGAAAGGAAGAGAGCCGTACGCTTCATCCTTCTGACCATGGCCGGCGGAGTCCTGTTCGACGTGCTCCACATCCACGAGTGGCTGGGCCTGATTCACGAAGGGGTGACGCCTTCATCCAATCCCTGGGGTGTTCCACTCTTCGGGGCGACGTTCTTCGGTCTCACGGGACTGCACATGACGCACGTGACCATCGGGGTGATATACCTGGGAGTGATTGCCATAGGTTTCGGGCGCTCTAAATTCTCAGCGGAAGACGTGGAGGTCAGCGGTCTCTATTGGCACTTCGTGGACCTGGTCTGGATGTTCATTTTGCCGATGGTCTATTTGCTGTCTAACAGAATCTAGCGGAGGAGGCGGCGGCACCCCTATGGCAACCGGTCACACGCATGCGGTCTCAACCACGAAGGTCTTCGTCTGGGTCTGGTCTTTCCTGGTCCTTCTTACGTTCGTCGAAGTTTTCTTCGCATACCGGAGGATGTCGCTCGAGTTGATGATCGTGATCCTGCTAGGCCTCTCCGTGATGAAGTCGGCGTTGATCATGGCCTACTTCATGCATCTCAAATTTGAACGGCTCAGCCTCGTTATGACACTGATTCCGGCGCTCGTAATCCTGATCTGCCTGATGTTCATCAGCTTCCCCGACAGTGTCCGGATACATCAGCTCACGCCGAGGTAGAAAGGATGTCCGGCTTGCGTAAAATCTTGCTCGCGGTGATTCTCGGCGGAGTCGCGTCCGACGCCCATGCCCAGGGGTGCGCGATGTGCCTTGCGAGCGCCATGTCGCAGGGTCACAAGGCCATGCAGGCCATGAACCTTGGGATTCTGGTGTTGCTCATCCCGCCGTTTCTGATAATCGGCGGAATCCTTACCTTTACCTTTCTTCGCCGTCCCTGACATCTTTCGACTGCACCCGCTTTCACCACGGAGGCACGGAGAGCACGAAGATGCACGGAGGACACGAGTGCCTCTCTACAACTACGCCGAAAATCCTTTGCAAACCTTGCAGACGCAGATCTCGCAGAGAATCGTAATCCCTCAGTTGCAGAAGGTGACTTTTGAATTAGGACGCGGATGAACGCTGGTCGCGCGGATCAAAAACGGAACTGAACCAATTGATCCAAGAAGATCCGTGTGCACCCCGTCCTATTTGCCCAACACTAACTGACGGGTTACAGAGAATTCGCTTTTCTGCTTTCCTTCTCTGTGTCCTCTGCGATGAATCACTTGATTGCGGTTGGGCTGCTCCGTGAATCTCCGTGTCCTCCGTGGTGAAAGAGGGCGTGCATGGCCGACTACGAGCGGTAGGCCTCGCGGCCGATGCCTTGGATTGGAATTCCCTGCGCCGCCAGAACTTCGTGCTGGAGCGCGTACATGCAGCCCGCGGCTCGGTCGATGGCGCGCGCGAAAGCGATCGATCCCTTGAGAACGGGCAGCAGCCGGTTCCTGTCCTGAATTCGCGCAGGCGGATACTCGTGCTCGACCACCAGATGCGTCTCCTCGATCTTGAGATCGAGAAGCTCTCGAGCTGCAAGTTGGTGGTCCAGCCAGTCGACGGAGCGGTTTTGCAAATAAGCCAGCGGATCGTGCCGGGCTGTACCGGGAAGCTCGTGCTCGGCGAGTACCGTCTGCTTTATCCAGGCCCTGGCCTGATGCGCCGGATTGGATGCGGGTTTCCCGTCTTTTCGATCCCCCCTGAGAACCGTCTGCCCGCCGTAGCCCCACGCGGCCACGCCTCGGGAGTGGATCACTTGCCCTTTCACGTGGAATCCGCCAATGAGGAAGGGATAGCCGCTGTCGCGAAGGTACTGGAAAATCGACCGGGTATCCTGACCCATGAGGATGGCGTGGGAGGGATCGTAATGGATTCTGAAATTGTTCCCCACTCCCGCCTGCTCTGCGATCTGATGCAAGGCTGTCCACAAACCCGGCGTGTACCCGATATTGTTGTGCCAATTGTCACCAGTGGTCCAGCCCGGCATCGGGCACTGCTCCACCCGGTAAACGAGCCCGCGATCCCCGGCGGCTTTCAGCAGCGGCACAAAGTTCTCGCGGAAATCGTCGAGGTTCTGATCCATGTCGAGCGACTGGTTCCTGCCCACAAAGCCGCATACGGCATCCACTCCCAGCATGACCGCCGCGTCCATGACGCGAATCATGAAGTCATGCTTCTTCTTGCGGATCTTCGGGTCTTCGTGGAGCATGTTGTCGAAGTAGGCGACGTCCGAAAGACCAATGTTATATTTCTTCATCGCCGCCAGCACGCGGTTCGCTCTCGAAGAATTGAAGGGCTTCCGCAGATCCAGGGTATTGGCCACCGGATCGAGCATCGCTTCCTGGGGAACATCGGCCTCGGTCGGGTGAAGCGCGGCCGAGAGCTCGATGTAATCAGCGCCGAGATCACGAGCGTACTCCAGCCACTCTTCAACGGCGCGGTCGGGATCCGCGTCGCGAATTTCGCGCGGCGTAAGCTCCTGAAGGGCCGCGGTCAGCACTCCGATCTTCATGAACTTCGGTTCGAATTGCTTGATCCCCGGGGTGCTGGAGATTCGCTCCTCCACAGCGGTTTGGTTCGTAGGCATGGTCGTTACCTCCGTACGATTTCAGAGCATCCTCCCTCAGGGCTGGCTCTGATTACAAGAATAGTCTTGGATATGAAAAACAGCCGGCACTTTCTCGAAAAAAGGCATACTAACACAACCCTAAGAGCCGCGGTACCGGCGCCAAACAAAATCAACAAAATCGGCGACTTGGCAGTCTACGGCTGAACTGTTTCCTCTCTGACACAAATTCTTTGCGGCTTGGCGTCTTTGTGGTGAAAGCAGTTTATGGTGCATTGCGCTGGAATAAACTCTTTGCCGCCCGGTATGATTGAGATGGGTTATGTTTGAGGAGAAGGAATGAATCTTATGGACAAGGCCGCTTTTGGGATGGGTTGTTTTTGGGGATCCGAAGCCGCGTTTCGTCAGGTTCCCGGTGTCGTCGATGCCGCGGTGGGATATATGGGGGGAACTCTGAAGAATCCGACTTATCGAGACGTCTGCACGGGCAGGACCGGACACGCTGAAGCTCAACCGGCAGGGTCCGGACGCCGGCACGCAGTACAGGTCGGTCATTTTCTATTACAACGAACGGCAAGAGGCAGGCGCAATAGCCTCGAAAGAACAGCTCCGGAAAAGCGGGAGGTATCGGAATCCGATTGTCACCGAGATCGTTCCCGCAACAGAATTCTATCGCGCGGAAGAATATCATCAGCGCTATTTTGAAAAGCACGGCTTGATCGGCTGCAAAATCTGAGTCCCCCGTGATTCTTCTTCGCGTCCTTGCGTCTTAGCGGCAAATGCGGCGTTGGTTTTTTCACCACAAGACGCGAAGGCTCAAAGAATCGCAAAGCGATCTTCTTTGGAAAGGATTGTGCGTTCGTGAACGCCTATCAAAACGTCCTGGTGCCTTCGAGTGTCACCGATGCCGGAGTGAAGCCGGCAACAACGATTGCCTTCACCGAGGGACCCGCCGTGGATGCCGGCGGCAACGTCTATTTCTCCGACATTATGAACAATCGAATTTTGAAGCTTGCGCCGGACGGCACGCGTTCCGTCTTTCGAGAGCCTTCGTTCCGCACCAACGGCCAAACCTTCGACCAGCGAGGACGGCTCTATCATTGCGAGGGGAGTGAGTTCGGCCCGGGCGGTGGACGCCGGGTCACGCGCACAGATTTCACCAAGAACACGTATGAAGTACTCACCGACCGCTACGAAGGCGTACGGTACAACTCGCCGAATGACATCTGCGTGGACGGGCAGGGGCGGGTCTATTTTACCGATCCCTGCTACGGCGACCGCTCCATCATGGAGATGGAGATCGAAGGCGTCTACCGCATCGATCTTGACGGCGCCGTAAAGCCCTGGATGCCGAGGGAAACCTCTCGGACCAGCGGCTGGTTTATGATTTCGCCCCGGGGCGGGGCGGGGACGGCATGCGGCTGGACATCGAAGGAAACCTCTATGTGGCGGCGGGTGTCATGGCGCCGCGTCATCGCTGGGAAACTGCGGACGTGCCTCCCGCCGTGTACATCATGACTCCGGAGGGAAGGCTTCTCGGTAGGATACCGGTATACGAAGATCTGATAACGAATCTCGCCTTCGGAGGCCGCGACGGCCGCACGCTATACATCACGGCAGGCAAGACGGTTTTTACCACGCGCGTCCCCGTACCGGGGCAGGTGGCCTATCCCTCCTGGTCCGGGTCAAATGACAAATGACCAATGGCCAATGACCAATGACAAATAGAAGTCAAAAGTCCCGGCAACGAACTGCTATTTGTCATTTTTCATTGGTCATTTGCAAAATCTTTCTCTGCGCTCTCTGCGACTCTCCGGTGAATATGTTTGATTGCGGCCGGTGCGCGCCGTGAAATTCGTGGCCAGTTTTTCTCCGTGTCTCTGTGGCCAATGACGCAATTGAGGTCTTATTTTCGCACCGACGGAAATGGCCTTGCGATTCTTCGCGTCTTCGCGTTGGGTTTTGCGCGAGGCCTCAGTAGCGGGCGGTCCGGCGTTCTCGCCTGTACCGATCCATCAAGAGATTGAACTTCAAAGTCGTTTCATTCAGGGCTGCGTTGATCCTTGCCTTCTTGGTTTCGTCGGCGCACTGCCCAAGCTCCGCCTTTAGCCGCTGGATCTCCTTGAGCAGCTCCACTTCCTCGGGAACAAAGCCCGCGCTCTTCAGGATCGAGTACCCGATTCTCACGTGCTCCGGGGTAGCAAAGTAGCCTTCGAGATTTACAGGGCGGCCCATGCCCGGCAGGTCGTCAAACTCTCCGTTGGCAATGGCCTCCCTTATTTTTTCTTCCATGAGTTTTTCAAAAGACATCTTCATGCCTCTCGTCTATTCCACGACCTCGATGTGTTATATCGGGCGCGTTTCAGCCGGGGCCGAAGGCCCGGCCGTTTGAAATTTCAAATTTCAAATTTGAGATTTCAAATTCCCGGTCTCCCAAGACGCAGGCCGACAAATTCCTTCAAGTCCTCCGAAACATAAGTGGGAGGTGTGACCGGAAAAATGGGCATTCCTTCCAGGGCGATCCCTTCCCACACCGGTCTGTGCGCAGCTGGTTGTACCACCGCGGCAGCATCCGCGCGGTGGAGGTACGCTCGCGCACTCCGTTTGAAATCCGCGACGTCGAAGTGAAGAACGACGATGTAGAGATCCGGAGAGACAAACTCGAGGATACTGTTGCTTTCCATAATCACGAACTGCTCGGTCTCAAGGATCGGCTTGAGTTGCGGCATGGCCCGGTCAAGCTGGCCCTGCTTGGTGCGCAGCCACAGCGAGCGGCGGGCGCCGGCAACAAGGAAGCGGGAAGAATCGGTCCGGCCTTCGCGGCTCTTTTCCTCCAGCAAAGCATAGCGGTGCTCTTCAGCGGCGCAGCCGCAGGCGCGTCCATTGATGGAGCAGATTCCGTGGCCGTACTGGGTTATCTTCACCGCTGCCCAACCGCACTCTGGGAAAGCGGCAATCAATCCCGCCGCCAGGGAAGTCTTTCCAATATTGCGGGAATGTCCGCCGACGACAACAACCGCCATCGTGTCCGGTCCCTGTTATCGGGCGCAGGTTTGATGCCGCCCGCCGTCAATCGCGTGGCTCGCGCCTGTGATCCAGGCGGCCTTGTCTGAAGCCAGGAACACAATCAAGTCGGCGACCTCCTCGGGGGTGCCTACCCGATTGAGAGCGCGCCCAAGAGGATGGGTAGTCTTGCTGTGCTCGAGAAAAGCGCTGTATCTTTCTTCTTCCATACCAGAACGCCGGTGCAGATTCGTAATGGTTACTCCCGGGTTAACTGCGTTGACTCGAATTCCTTTGGGAGCGAGCTCCATCGCCGCACAGCGGGTCAACTGGTCCACGGCCGCTTTGCTCACGCAGTAGGCCAGTACGCCCGGAAAAGCGCGAATGCCGTTTACGCTGCTGACATTGACGATATTTCCTCTGCGCCTTTCCAAATGAGGGAGCGCCAGCTGCATGAGCCTGAAAACTGCGTCCAGGTTGATGTCCATCATCTCGCGCCACGCAGTGAGACTGGTATCGTGGATCGTGCCGGTCGCGATGATTCCCGCACTGTTAACCAGAATGTCGAGACCCCCGAAGGATTCCACCGTCCTGTCGATCACTCGCCTGCGGTCGGCTTCGACAGTGAGGTCGGCGGCCAGAGGAAGCGTTTTACTTCCAGAGCTGGCTATCTGGGCAGCCGCTTTTTCCAGTTCTTCCACGTTTCTGCCGACCAACGCCACGCTCGCGCCATTGGCGCCCAGCGCTAGAGCCGTGGCGCGGCCAATCCCACTGCTCGCCCCGGTCACCAGAGCAATTTTCTCTTTCAGCATTCGGCTCTTCCTCCTAAAAGCCTGATTTTATCATCTAACCAAAGTGTGATACCCATACGCGCAACCAATAAGCCTTCGCGATTGCTTTGCGCCCTCGCGGTAAAACTGACTCAGAATTTAACCGCGAAGACGCCAAGAGCGCAAAGCAATTCGCTTGACCCGGCGGCGATTCATGAGCACTATTTTTTTCAGCGTCATGGACAGGGCTTCCCCAACGCCGCAAGAGTTGTCGGGCTTGATCCGGTCGTTTCCCCCGTTTCGTCCTCCGGCAGTGCTGCGCAATCCGCACGTTCAGACCGTGATAGCCTCTCGAAAACCTCGCCGTTTCCGGTATGGCTGGACACGATCGGAAGCGATGGAAATCCGGCTGGAGAAAGACGGAAGCATTCTGGTTGAGGTCTCCTGGCAGCCGGGCGAAAGGCGTGACGCTCCAGCGCTGTTTCTGCTTCATGGCCTCGAGGGGAGCGCCGCCTCCCATTACCTCCTGGGCATGAGCAAAAAAGCTTATGCGGCGGGGTTCCACGCCGTTCGTGTGAATACACGAAACTGCGGCGGAA
This sequence comes from Acidobacteriota bacterium, assembly GCA_003225335.1. GTDB lineage: Bacteria > Acidobacteriota > UBA6911 > UBA6911 > UBA6911 > Gp18-AA60. The sequence goes on along the minus strand of QHZE01000194.1, from coordinate 8,133 downwards.
CGGAACACATGACTCCGACGCTTTACAATGCCGGGCTGTCGCAGGATGTTGCTGCGATCGTAGAACACCTGGAGCAGCAATGCGGTGTCCGGGAGATTTACGCCGCCGGAGTCTCTCTCGGGGCTAACGTCCTTCTCAAGTACCTTGGAGAACAAGAGGAACGGGCGGCCAGCCATGTTCGCGGAGCGGCCGCATTGAGTTGTCCCATCGATCTCGGCGTGTCGGTCGCCAGGATGCTGGAACCTCAAAACTGGGCGTACCAACGCTATTTCGTGCGACGACTCAAGGAGCACCTGTGGCGGAAAATCGCTTTCTTCCCGGATATTGCCGATGTCCGCAAGATCGATCGAATTCGGACGATCTATGACTTTGACGACCTGATCACAGCGCCGCATTTCGGTTTCGGGACGGCGGACAACTACTATAGACTTGCCAGCTCGGCCCCTCTACTGAGAAAGATCCGCGTTCCAACACTCATCGTGCAATCGATGGACGACCCCATGATCCCCTTTGAACCCTTCCTGCATTCCGGGATCGAGGACAATCCCTTTCTCGCCTTTCTCGGCACGAAGCATGGAGGGCATGCAGGTTTCCTGGGAATTCGCCCTGCGTGTTCTGGCGATCAGGATGCCTATTGGGCCGAGTGCCGCATCGTGCAGTTTTTTTCCGGCCTCGCACGTTAGGGCCGCCCAAAAAACCGGCCACGATTACACGAATTTCACGAAAATGCCGTAGCGCTTGACCTGGAGATTTCGTTCACACGCATCACCGGAGGACGACCAAGAAGCTTTCGTGAAATTCGTGGCAAGTCTTTCTGTCGTCCAATTCTCCCCACAGCGTTCCTCCCGGGACTGAGAAGGTGTGAAAGAATTGAACGTCACGCTATGAGTTTAATATGAACTTGATTCCCTGTTTACAAACACGTACGAAGTGTGGCATTCTCCGGCATGCTGGAAAGTTGGGCCAACCCATGATCAGGGCAGCGAACATTTCAATCGCCATTATTATTCCGCGTTCAGCGCCTGGCGGATAGAGGCCCGCGCACTCATGCGTTTGTCAGGCCCTCATCCCGCTGGCGGTGGCGGGATGAGGGCCTTTTCTATTTTATGGGAACAATCCCGGGAGGCACTCCGTGAAGATCCAGATTTACGACACCACCCTGCGGGACGGCAGTCAGGGAGAGAGCGTTTCATTCTCGGTCGAAGACAAGCTCCGCATCGCGCACAAACTGGATGAGCTCGGCGTGGCCTACATCGAAGGCGGATGGCCCGGTTCAAACGACAAAGACGCCGAGTTTTTCCGGCGTGCTTCCGCTCAGACCTGGCAGACGGCAAGGCTGGCGGCTTTCGGCAGCACGGCTCATCCCAAAAACCAACCCGAAGATGACTCCAACCTGAGATCTCTCCTGGATGCGTCCACGCCGGCGGTGACCATTTTCGGCAAATCCTGGGACTTCCATGTGACAACTGCCCTGAAGATCCCACTGGAGAGGAACTGCGAGCTCATACGAAACTCGGTTGCTTTTCTGAAATCGAAGGGACGCGAAACCATCTATGACGCCGAGCACTTCTTCGACGGGTTCAGCGCCAACCCCGACTACGCGCTCGCTACTTTGCGCGCCGCGGCGGAAGGCGGCGCCGATATTGTCGTCCTGTGCGACACCAACGGCGGAAGCCTGACTTCCCATATCCGGCGGGCGTTCCAGCGGGCACAGGAGACGGTTCCGGTGCCGTTGGGCATTCATGCGCACAACGACTCCGAACTTGCGGTGGCGAACAGCCTGGCTGCGGTGGAGTGCGGCGCCATTCAGGTGCAGGGAACGATGAACGGCTACGGGGAACGCTGCGGAAATGCGAACCTTTGCTCTGTTATCGCGAATCTCGAGCTCAAGCTGGGTTGCCGTGCCGTGGGCCCGGAGCATCTCCAGCATCTGGCCAGCGTCTCAAAGTTCATCAGCCAGGTTGCCAATCTTCCCCATCGCAAAGATCTTCCCTTTGTCGGAGACAGTGCCTTCACCCATAAAGCGGGAATCCACGTCAGCGCGGTCATGAAAGACGCCGCAACGTACGAGCACGTGTCGCCTGCGGTCGTTGGGAATGCTCGCCGGGTGCTGGTCTCGGAACTGTCGGGGAAAAGCAACCTCCTCTACAAAGCGCGCGAAATGGGAATGGATCTAAGCCAGCACGAAGAAGAGCTCAAAGTCGCCCTGAAACACCTGAAGAAGCTGGAGCACGAAGGCTATGAATTCGAAGCGGCCGAAGCCTCGCTTCGTGTCTTGTTAGAGTCGGCCGTGCACGGCGAGACTGAGTTCTTTACCATCGACAATTTCCGCGTTGTGACCGAGATGCGGCGGGACGGGGAGGTGACTTCTGAAGCGACAGTCAAGATCCGCCTTGGCGAACGCGTCGTGCATACGGTCGCTGAAGGGGACGGCCCCGTCCATGCCTTGGACCGGGCCCTGCACAAAGCCCTGCACCAGTTCTTCGAGCCCTTACGCTCGGTTCAATTGACCGACTACAAGGTTCGAGTTCTCGACGCGAGCGCCGGCACTGCCGCCAAAGTGCGCGTTCTCGTGCAACAGACGGACGGTCAGGAAAGCTGGACCACGGTTGGAGTTTCGGAGAACATACTCGAAGCGAGTTATCAGGCTCTGGCCGACGGCGTGCGTTACAAGCTCTTGAAGCACCGCAAGAAGGATCCAGCAACGGAACACACAGGCGCTCCATCTCCGGCGCCGATTGCCAAGTAAGCGGCTTTTTCCCAAATACGAATTTGCCTTCGCGCTCTTCGCGGCTTCGCGGTGAATGCTGTCCGGACTCTGAAAAACCGGCGTTCAGAATAGAATCCCGATGCGGGATTTGTACACGAGCCGATTCCCGGCCGGGGTTGCCCCGATCCCTATGCCAAAATTCCACACAGTATTCTCACGGAGTTTGAGGTCAAACCCGGGGAAAAACTGGTGCACCTGTTCCCGGGCCGGCAACGGATCAAAAAGCGGCCCGGCGCCGCCATAATACTCCAACGTGAAATCGAGCTTCTTGCTCGCCTCATAGGCGACCCGAACTCCGGGCTCAAAATCCCAGCCCTCGCCGGTTCCAGGCCCGCGCAGAGCCCGCCCGATCACCGGATTCAGGTCGAATTGTAATCGACCGACGGTCTTCTCGAGGATCGGCCTGATTTCAAGAGTCGTCGAATTCTCCTCGTAGGCCCGGCGCGGGAACCCGATCTCCCCGGAGATGCTAACCTTGAAAGGAAGAGGCCAGGATTCAGGAAGGGAGACCCGGGGCCTCAGCCGCCAACCCACGAACTCGAGAGCGTCCGCTTCTCTCCGGGCGAGCAGCAAGTACCCAGCCAATTCGAAACGGCTGGTCAGCCCACGGGTCAACTCGTATGTCAGGTGGAGCTGGTGCTGCGAGGGTGCGACAGTGCCTTCGAAAGTCCTGGTGCCTCGAGCGATATAATTCAGGTGAGTCTCCAGATTCCACTTTCGTTTGGGAACGGTTTCATATTCGTAGACTTGGATCTCAAAAGGATCCTGCGCGATTCCGCTCTGTGTAAGGGTAAGAGAGACAACTGAGAAAAGAATCAAGCGTTCCACAAGAAGCTGCCTTGTCGCCTGCATTTTCCCGCCCTGCACCACCACCTGACGGAACGTCGATGCTCGTGAAAAACACAATTCCGGCCGCGTCCGCCGCAGTATACAGCAGTCCCCTTTCGCGCACTTAGCGCCTCCGCGGTGAAACCGAATTAACCGCGAAGACGCGAAGAGCGCAAAGAGTGTATGATTGCGGGGGTCGGGAGGGTTTTGTGGGCAGTGCGGATGAAATTGTGACAATAGTCGACGAGCACAACAACGTCGTGGGCGCTGTGACGCGCGCCGAGATGCGCGCCCGCTGCCTTCCTCACCGCAGCACGTATATTCTCGTCTTCAACTCTCGAGGCGAGCTCTTCGTCCAGAAGCGCTCGGCCAGCAAAGACGTTTTCCCCGCGTATTACGATCCGGCAGCCGGCGGCGTGGTTCTGGCCGGCGAGACCTATGAAGAGGGTGCAAGGCGCGAGCTCGAGGAGGAGCTTGGCATCCGTGATGTGGATCTCGCCTGGCAATTCGACTTTTATTTTGCCAGCACCGATGCGCGCGTATGGGGCTCCGCATTCACCTGTGTTTACGACGGGCCGCTCGTTTTGCAGGAGGAAGAGATCGAAAGCGGAAGCTTCATGACGATCGGGGACATTCTACGGCGCCAAGCGACAGAGTCTTTTACGCCTGACGGTCTCCACGTCCTGAGGCGCTTTCTTGCTCTGTAGGCTTCCCGAGCCTCGGGCTGGCTCGTGGCACGGGCGTCCCGCCCGTGGAAAGTGAGAATAACTTCACGTTTAGACCGGTTCCGTGTCCATCCGTGGGATCCGTAAGGTTCCGTGTCCCATCGCCCGTTTCTGCGAAGAAATGCGTTACTGTATTTTATGAAGAAGACGAAGTCCCCGCGGGAATCGAACGCGCGGCGCGGCGTCCTTTACTTCTCATTTGCTCTCGCCGTCATTACATACCTGGACCGGGTATGTATTTCGGCAGCGGCGCCCTTCATGATGCGGGACCTCGGCCTCTCTGTCTTTCAAATGAGCGTTGTCTTCAGCTCGTTTACCCTCGCCTATTCCCTGTTTGAGGTTCCCACAGGGTGGATGGGTGACGTCGTGGGTCCTCGGAGGGTCCTGACCCGGATTGTCCTGTGGTGGTCGGGCTTCACCATGCTTACCGGCGGAGCATGGAATTACCGCTCGCTTGTTCTGATCCGATTCCTGTTCGGCGCAGGCGAGGCCGGAGCCTTCCCGAATGCGGCGCGCAGTTTCTCGCGCTGGTTCCCGCCAGAGGAGCGAGGAAAGGCGCACGGCATACTCTTTCTCGGATCCAGATTAGGGGGAGCTGTCGCCCCTGGGCTGGCGCTTCTCTTGATTCGTCATTGGCGCTGGAGGGAAAGTTTCGTTCTCTTCGGCAGCATCGGCATAGTCTGGGCTGTTGCATGGTATCGGTGGTATCGAGACGAGCCCTCCGAGCACCGAGCCGTAAGCTCGCAGGAGCTAGCTTTGATTCGGGGGAGCTCTCCGGGGACGATGACCGGGGAATCGCGCAGACCACGGGTTCCCTGGAAGCGACTGATCACAAGCTCGAACCTGTACGGCATCTGCGGGATGTATTTCGCCTTTGGTTACGGTCTCTATTTTTATTTCACGTGGCTTCCAACCTACCTGATCCAGGTCTTGGGGTTTTCTGCGCTCGCGGGTGGGTTTTTCGCCGGTCTTCCGTTCTTGCTCGCAGGCGGAGCTAACCTGGCCGGGGGCTGGCTGACAGACCGGCTTGCCGTTCATCAAGGACTCAAGATGGCGCGCTGCGGATTAGGCTCTCTTTCGTTTGGCGGGTCCGCTTTGCTTTTGCTGACTTCAACGCAGACAGACCAGCGCGTCATCAAAGCGGTTCTGATTGCCTTTGCCTTCGCTTCGGCGGACTTCGCGCTGAGCGCTTGTTGGGCGGTATGTCTTGACGTCGGAAAGACCTGCGCCGGCGTTGTAACAGGGTTCATGAACACCTTCGGAAACCTGGGCGGCTTTGTCGGTCCCATGGTGGTTGCCTATACTGTAGGAAAATGGAACAACTGGACGCTACCCTTCTACGTGTCCGCCGCCGTATATGGACTCGGCGCGCTTCTCTGGCTGGCAATCGACCCCCAAAAGCGCCTGGTTCCGGACTGACCGATTGCGGATTGCGGATTCCTTAAGAAGAGGAACTGTAGATCCACTTGGTGGACGCAAAGTTCACAAATCGGTCAAGTTTTGTATCATGGCCGGGACCGCCATGCCACGAAGCCATCGTGGCACGGGCGTCTCGCCCGTGACTGACTGGGCCGTATAAGCCTCACTCGCTATTATTAGTGAACCTGTGGCCGGCAAGAGACCCGAAAGAAGAATACGGGCTTATGTGCGGCGAGACGCCGGCAGTACGGCGCTGTCAAATTTAGGCTTTTCGACCTCTCAATCCGCAATCCGAAATCCGCAATAGAAGTTCACTTCTCTACTCTCAGATTGTTCGTGACACTGAACGAACCCGGAACGCCGCTGGCAGCGATTCCGGCCAGATTCTTGTCTCCTGCGTTTGCGACAACCCCGACCAGCGTGATGTGTCCGTTCTTGACGACAATGTGGATTGGAGGGACTGCCTGCATGGCGTAACGATCCAGTCCGGGTTTCGAGAATATGGCCCGATAGGCGGCGAGGCGGATGTTGTCATCATGCGGTGAGAGGGGCAGGACCTCGATGTTATTGATGACCTTGCCAACGCCTTCAAGTTTACCCACGACATTCTCAGCGTCCTTTTTCAGAGTGGGACGTGTCACCTGTCCGGACAAGACGACTGTGTCGATCCCCTGGACGCTGAACTCCAGGTTGTCGAACACTCCATAGTACGGAAGCATCACCAGTTCGTGGCGGACTTCTCGCGCCAGCCTCGCTTGGTGATCGGGCAGCCGTTTCTTGGTTTGAGCGCCACCAGGGATTGAGAGAGCACCAGCAAGAAACAACGCGATCAGGGCGCCAAAAGGAAAGGAGGCCGAGTCTCCGGACCGCGGCCTATTGGGGAATCGCATGAGTCACCTCCTGTCGGGGTTGGCAGGCGTTTACTGATCCCGAAGGTTGTGCGGCAGTTATGTGCATTGATTCTCGGCGTTTTATATACACCTCCGCAACCCCGGCACGCAAGCTCATCAAGGGCCCGGCCGCGCGGGTCGATCTGACGATAAGGCGGCCTGCGGGGCCGCCCGCCCCGCGCCCCCTTCGTTGGCCGCTGCTCAGGAATGGGCCGCGACCGCGCGGTCGCGCCTGGATCGAGCCCTGAAGGGGCGGAGCACACTGCGTCACCCTTTCAGGGCTGAACCCAGCTTCCCATGCCTGACCCCCAGGGCTCACGCCCTGGGCTGTTCTATTTCGCCTTTTCAGGGCTGGGATGGGAATTGACTCGCACTTCTTGCACCTCCGAGCACCTGCAAGCGTTCCAGTAAGGTTCCGACTTCGTTGACTGTCCTACCGTCAGGCTGTCCTGGAAGTTCCGGCGGATTGCCCGTACGAATGGTAGAGCCGGGTAGTCAACAGCTCGGGCCGGGCCAGAAAGCGGCGGATTGCGGCTTCCAAGTAACCCTCGGTTTCGAAGGGGACGGGAAGCGCCCTTAATGATGTTGATTTTGTTTTTTTTGGTGGTCATTGATCGGAAAGAGACGATTTTGCCGGAACAGGGTTAGATTTTGGACAGAAGTATCCCGTTCCAGCAAACTGGAGGATCTGCGGAGGTGACGCAGTAAGGAAATGGGGCCTCGTTGAATAATTAAGCTTTTGCAGGGACCAGAAGCAGTCCCAGGCTCGCTGCTTTTTTTGTCAGGCTGTTGATTTGGCGCTTCCGGTGCTGAGCTTCGTAATGGTTGGCACCCAGATCAACGAATTCCCTCTGGTACTTGAGCATGTAATAGATAATGCGCGCGATTTTGTGAGCAGTTGCAATGATGGCTTTGGGCGCTCCCAAACGGGCACGCTGCCGGCGATAATAGGCTCCCAGCCAACTATCACTGTGGGTAAGCGCCTGCGCCGCCAGGCGGAGGGCCGTATTGGCTCGATTCTTGGTCTTTTTGGCCCGGCTTCTGAGGACTTTGCCTCCGGAAATATCGTTGTGGGGAGCCAGGCACATCCACGAGGTAAAATGGCCGCATGTTCTCCAGGGCCGCATATCTACGCCTGTTTCCGAAAGCACCACCTGGATGGTAGCGGCGTTACAGCCATCAATGGCGGTTAAATCAACGCCAGCCGTTTCATAAAGGCGACTGCGGAGATCAAATGTCGGGGCATTCTTTCGGGGTTTTTTCTGTTGTTTTTTGGAAGGAGGGAGCGGCTTGCGCTGAAGATCAACTCTAGAAGGGAGCGCTCGGTACTTTTGCTCAATCTCCCGATCACACTGCTGGATCATCGTAGTATGGTAATCGTACAGCTCCAGGGATTGTCGTAATGGGAACAGATGTTCCTCTTGATAGTTGCCCTTGAGCGATTCACGAATGACCTGTGTGCTACTTTTGCAACTGGGATCGCGGTAACTGACTAAAGTGT
>QHZE01000660.1 GCA_003225335.1 Acidobacteriota bacterium | reverse complement strand
TGCTGGGTGTACGTATCGCGTATATGCGGGTCTAGAGCGCCGGAACCGAACAGCCCCGCCCGGGTGCTGCCCTGGCCCTGGAACGCCGTGGCCACGTTGATGGGATTGTTGGCGCTCCCGGTGAAGGTGAACGTGCGCACGATGGGAGGGTTCAGGCTCAGCGTGGTCCAGGAATTCGTGATCTCCGGAGTATAGTAAATTCCGTACCCGCCGCGGATCACGAAATCTTTCACGCCCGGCACGGAGCAGGCGAATCCGAACCGCGGCCCCCAGTTATTGCGGTCGGGATACACCAGCGCGGCCGGCCGGTCCGAAGCGTCCGCGATATCCGGGAATCCGTGGAAGGTCTGCCGCACCGGCACGAACCCGTTCAGGTCAAAATTGGTGGCCTTCCCCCTCTGGACCGGGCGCGAGAAGTACTCGTAGCGCAGGCCGAAATTCAAGGTCAGGTTGGGCCTCACCTTCCAGTCGTCCTGAAAATAGTAGGCCTGCCACCAGGTGTTCATGCGGGTGGCGAACGGCTCGATGCTTACCTGCGCCCCCGTGGCCAGCCCCAGCAGAAATTCCGCAAACTGCCTCTCGCGCGTGGTAGTGCCGCCGCCCGCGGTCACTGTGCCGTTGAAATCGAACGACCCCCGCGGGTTCACCGCTTCATCAAACGTCCAGTTGCGCCGTGCGATCATCACGCCTGCCTTGAGCAAATGCGCCCCGCGGCGGAGCGAAACGTTGTCGCTGCCCTGCCACAACTGGTTGAGCCGGTCGCGCGGCCCGATGCCTCGCACCGCCGGCAGCGTGTATCCGGCGGTGAACGTTGGCGGGCCAAAGTTGCGCGGGTCCTTCGAAACCCCCGGAATCCCGATGATGTTCGCCACGTCAAGCTCGGGCTTGTCCGTCGTCCCAAAGAATTCGTGTTCGAAGAAGCGGTGCCAGCCGGCCCGCGCCTCGTTGATCACCGACGGCGACAGGACGCGCACCTCGGCGAGGCTCAGATTCTGCCCCCGCGCGCGATTGCCGCGCGTGTCGAAGCCGAAGGTCGGCACGCTGTCATCGGCCTGGATGTTGTAGATATAGCTCCCCGTCAGCGTGTCCTTGGATGAGAGCGTATGGTCGATGCGCGTGACGTACTGATCCTGGCTTATGGGCGCCGCCGCTCTCGGCCCCCTGTAGTTGATCCCGGGCTCGTTGGTATTCGGTGCGGGCACGAAGCCGTCCAGGAATTTCTTCGCGTACCCGGCAATGCGGCTCGACGGAATCACGTTCCCGGGAAACGGCTGGTTGGTCAGCGGATCGTAAATGGGCGTCTGAATTCCCGAAAAATCTCCGGCGCGCAGCGCCATCGGCGGCAGCAGCGCCTGCCCGCCGAAGGACCCAGCCACCTGCCGCCCGGATTCCCAGTTGAAGAAGAAGAACGTCTTGTCCTTGCCGTTGTAAAGTTCCGGCAGGCGTAGCGGCCCGCCCAGGTTGGCCCCGAACTGGTTGCGGTTCAGCCGCGGCGGCTTGGCGCCCGGAACGTGCGGCTGGAACCCATTGAGCGCCGTGAACGCGTCGTTGCGGTTGAACTCCCACGCCGTGCCGTGCATCCGGTTGGTGCCGCTCTTCGTCGTGAGGTTCACCTGCCCGCCGGGCGCTCCGCCCACTTCCGCCGAATACGTGCTGCTCTGAACCTTGAACTCGTTGATGGCGTCGATCGAGGGCGAAAAGCTGAAGCTGTAGCTGTCGAGGTCCATGGCCTCGATGCCGTCGTAATAGAACCGGTTCTGCGTGTCGCGCGCCCCGTTCGCCGACATGCCGACCGCCTGTCCGACCGCCCCGCGCAGCCGACGCACCGTGATGCTGCCCGGCGTCCCGGGATTCACTCCCGGCGTCAACAGCGCGAGCTGCACGAACGACCGGCCGTTCAGCGGCAGCTCCACGACCTTCTGGCTGTCGATGACGGTCCCCACCGTGGCATCCTCGGTCTGCATCAGCACCGCGCCCGCCTGCACCTCGACGGTTTGGGTCGCCTGCCCCACCACCATGCGGACGTCCATGCGCGCCACCTGGTCCACATTCAGGATGAACTGGCGCACCTCGGATTTCTGAAAACCCGCCGCCTCCACTGAAAGCGTGTAAGCGCCCACGGGCAAGAACGAAACCTCGTACCTTCCCAGTCCGTCCGTGGCCACAGCGCGAGCCTGGTTCGTCTGAACGTTTCGGATCGTGACTTTAGCCCCCGGGATCACAGCGCCCGAAGGGTCGCTCACCGAGCCCACGACCTTGGCCGTGATGGCCTGCGAAAACAGCGGAACCGCCGGAATCAGAGCGAAAGCGAGGGCGCAGACGAGCAGCTTGGGCAAATTCATGGCAGCCTCCAAGCAAGAGTGAGTTGTTTGGCGAGCGTATCGCGCCCGGGAAACCGAAGTCAATCGAGCAGACCTGCCCGGGTGCCCTCTTAAAACCGTGGTTCACTGGTGAGCGGGATTTTTTCGGCCACCTCGGCGGTTTCTTCTGTGCTGAGCCCCGCAAAAAAGCGCAACTCCACAATCCTCCCTTTCCTCGGGTCCAACGTCTCCAAGCTCTTCAGGGCATCGTCCACCGCCACCACATCGGTTCTCGATTCTGCCGGAATCAAATTCTCATTCAGGGACACGCGGGACAAACCACCGCCTCGCTTGGCGTTGCGGGCGCGCGCGAAGTCCACCAATATCCGGCGCATAAGTTGAGCCGAGACTCCGAAAAAGTGCGCGCGGTTCTGCCAGCTCACGTTCTTCCAGTCAGTCAGCCGCAGGAAGGCTTCGTTGATCAGGGCCGTGGTCTGTAAGGTATGCCCCTCGCGCTCGCCTCGCATGTAACCTCTCGCCAGGCGGCGCAGTTCGGCATAGACCAACGGGACCAATTTCTCCAACGCCTCGTGGTCCCCATCACTCCAGGATCGGAGGAGCTGCGTAACTTCCTCGGTGATGGCAGCCATTGGACTCACTAATTGTGACCGCTAAGAATGATCAGATCATAGCATTCAGTCCAGCATGAGAGAATCAAAAGACGTGCGGCGTCTTGCCATGCACCGCACGGCGGCTGAAAGCCATGATGCAGCCTGAGGTCAGTAATTAATCTTAAGCCCGAATTGTATCTCGCGCGGATAATTAGCCTGGCTG
>QHZE01000659.1 GCA_003225335.1 Acidobacteriota bacterium | reverse complement strand
CGCGCCTGTCTCGTTGAGAAGCAGCCGCGCCGGACCGTTGTTATTGCTGACCACTATGTCGATGTCGCCGTCGTTATCGATATCGCCGAAAGCAGCCCCGCGGCTGACCTCCGAAAGTTGAAAGGCGGGGCCCGCACTTGTCTCGACAAGCTTTTTCCCTTCGCCTTCGTTGCGGAAAAGCTGGTTTCGCTGGTGGAAGGGGTACCGACTTCCGCGCAGCGTCTCGAGAATGGTCACGGCGCCATTCGCCACAAACAGGTCCAGGTACCCGTCGTTGTCATAGTCGAACCACTCCACGCCGAAGCCCGTGTATGGAAAACTGGCCTGCGTCAACCCCGATTCGGTGGTCGCGTCGTAGAAAAAGCCCCGCCCGTCGTTCCGGTACAGCGTGCTCCCTTCCCGGCGAAGATTGGTCACGAGAATGTCGTCGTCCCCATCGTTGTCGAAATCGCCTGCCGTGACGCCCATACCCGCCCGGGCTATCCCGTCGGTGCCGTAGGCCGCCCCGGACAAAAGACCTGCCTCTTCAAAAGTCCCATTTCCTTTATTGATCCAAAGAAGATTGGCAGCGCCGTCATTTGCGACATAGATGTCGGTCCAGCCGTCCAGGTTGAAGTCGGCGCACACGACACCCAGTCCTGGACCAAAGGCGCTTCCGATCCCGGAGGTGAGCGTCACGTCGACAAACTTGCCCCCGCCTTCATTTCGGAAGAGCCTGTCCGGCACGGGGCGGTAAATGGCCGGTGTGCAGTAATCCGGCTCGCCCGTCGCGGCGAAACACCTTTTATTGCCCAGCAATGTAAAATCGACATAATTGGTCACAAAAAGGTCCAGGTCTCCGTCGCGGTCGTAGTCGAGAAATGCCGCGCTCGCGCTCCAGCGCTCGTCATCCACGCCCGCCTCGCGCGTGACATCAGTAAACGTGCCGTCCCCGTTATTGCGATAGAGGACGTTGTGCCCGAAGTTTGTGACGTAGAGATCAGGATCGCCGTCGTTGTCGTAATCCCCCACGGCAACTCCCATGCCGTACCCTTCATGTCCTACGCCGGCTTTGTCGGTCACATCCGTGAAGCGGAGTTTGCCGGAAGGAACCAGTTCGTTGCGGAACAGGCGATTACCGGGCTTAAAGCCCTCGGGTGGCGGGAAGAGCGTCTCGCTCGCCTTCTTCGTCTTGTCAAGGAGGGAGCCTTGCAAAAGATACACATCCAGGTCGCCGTCGCCGTCATAGTCGAACACGGCCACCCCAGGACCCATGATCTCAGGCATGAAGAACTTTCCCGTTGCCCCGGTGAAATGCCGGAATCTGAGACCCGTCTCTTCCGCCGCTTCACGGAAGATCGGCGCTGGAACCGAATTGGACATGAACGCCAGACCTGTCAGCCACAGAGCCACAGAAACACAGAGCAGGGCTTTTCTCTCTGTCTCTCTGCCGCCTCCGTGGCAAGTGAGCGCCATAAGCGTCCAAGTGTATCATCCGTGCAGAAGATTTGTGTTGTGCGCTGTGAGGAGACGGGCCTATAATGCCGCACGCATCGCTACACACAGCTAATCCCTGGCAAGAGACGAGTCCGGCCACGAAGGGGTTTCAGCACGGACAGCCGGGCGTCTGGAATTGCCTATCCCAAACCGTTTTCGGAGGAAGAACAGAGGATGCACTAAGCCGTCTCTCTAAAGGAGGAATTGTATGGGGCGCTTTGTTATCCGAACCAGGACGCATCACATCTTCGCGCTTGGATGCCTCAGCCTGCTGGTCCTCGGGGTTGTGACCAGTCCAGTGGTCCAGGCTCAAGTCTTGTATGGCTCCCTTGTGGGGCATGTCGAGGATTCCAGCGGCGCGTCAGTGCCCGGCGCCACGGTAACCATCAGCAATAAGGCCACCAACCAGTCCCGCGAAACCATTACGGATGAGGTCGGCAATTACAACTTCCCGACGGTGCAGACCGGGACCTACACCATCAAGGTGTCGCTCACGGGGTTCAAGGAGTCTCAGCAGACGGACATCGCGGTCACGCTGAACACCACGACCCGCATCGATGTGACGCTGCAGGTCGGGCAGATGGCCGAGACGGTCACAGTTTCTGCGCAGGCCGCCGTCCTGCAAACCGACCGGGCCGAGGTGAGGGCGGAGTTGGGATCGAAGGTACTGCAGGATCTGCCGGTGCCGCTCGGGCGGAACTATCAGCAGCTGTTCAAGACGCTCCCCGGCTTCAGTCTCCCGGAAAACGCCCACTCGATCCCCTCGAACCCGTCGCGCGCTCTAACGTTCAACGTCAATGGCGCAAGCAGAAGCTCCAATAACACGCGCATCGACGGTGTGACGGGGACGAACGTCTGGCTCCCGCACATGACATCGTACATTCCGGCGCTCGAGTCAATCGAGACCGTGAACGTCGTCACCAACAGCTTCGACGCCGAGCAGGGGCTTGCCGGCGGGGCCGCGGTCAACGTGCTGATCAAGAGCGGGACAAACCAGCTGCACGGCTCCGCGTTCGAGTACCACAACGATAACGCGCTCAAGGCCAGGCCCTACTTCACGCCGGTCAACCAGAGGAATCCGAAGCAGGTCTACAACCAGTTCGGCGGCACCGTGGGCGGACCGATCAAGAGGGACAAGCTGTTCTACTTCGTGAGCTACGAAGGGACGATGGACCATCAGTTCGCAGCACGTACCCAGAGCGTCCCGACCCTGGCGATGAAGGCGGGGGACTTCAGCGCATCGGCAAACCCGATCTACGATCCGGCCACCGGAGACCCTGATGGCAAGAATCGGACGGCGTTTCCGGGCAACATCATCCCGGCCAGCCGGATCGATCCGATCGCGGCCAAGATCAACGCGCTCTGGCCCGATCCGAACATTCCCGGGCTGGCCCCCGGCAAGATCAGCGACAACTACTACGCGACCGCCGGCTTCTTCCTCAACCGCCACACGGTGGACACGAAGCTCAATTACAACGTGAATTCGAA
>QHZE01000658.1 GCA_003225335.1 Acidobacteriota bacterium | reverse complement strand
GGGCCGACGAGATTTGCGCCCAGATCACGTTCGCCGCACCTTGTATGTGATGATCGGCCGGAATACCGCAATCACGCTGACGATGGTCTCGTTGACAAGGTCGCCCACGACGCTCTCGATGTTCTTGTATGCCTGCGGCGCCTCCTCATAGAGCAGACTTTTGTCTTCGCATATGACATAGGAGCCAAGCTCCGTTCGCTCCAAGTCTTTCGGAGCAAATCGACGATCGAGCCGTCCCTTGGCGTCGGCGCGGCCCCATTTGCGGCCGGCGCCATGCGCCAGGGACCACGCATTGCTCGTCTGGTCGCCGAGCGGCGCCACGAGGTAGCTGAACGAACCGCGTGATCCGGGAATCGCTATCGCGCCTCTGTCTGCCGGGGCTGCCCCTTTTCGATGCAGCCAGCAACGGCAGCCCTCCACCATCGCTTCGGTCACGCTGTTGTGGCAGACATCGAGAACACGCCTGCCATCGCCGCGCACTGCGTCGAGAAAACGGCGCGCGATCAAGGCGCGGTTGGCTTCCGCCCAGCGCAGGCCATACTGCTGCTCTTTCAAATAATCCTCGGCCGCCTCGGACGTGTCGTCGACGCCGCTCCCGCCGAATCTTGCAGTATGCGCGCGAAGCACCGCTTCGCCGTAACCGCGCGAGCCGGAATGAACGAGCAAGCAAAGACGCTTCTCGTCCAGGCCGAGGGCGGCAAACGCCGATGCGTCCGTTATGCGCTCGACGCTCTGAAGTTCGGCAAAATGATTGCCGCCGCCAATGGTGCCAAGCGCACGATCCGCGCCCTCAGCCTCGATCTGATAGCCGGCGAGCCAGCCCGATGTGTCTCCGTCCCACGGTAGATCGAGCCCTTCAAGACGCGATACCATCTTGTCGCGCTTCGCTTTGCGCTTCTCGATGTCCGTTTGCCAAAGGCCCGTGCCGCAGCCGATGTCGTTGCCGACGAGTGCGGGTAAAAGCGCCCTTTCGAGACAAAAGCAGCCCCAACGGGCGTGCCTCGCCCGGGATGAAGATCGGGCATCCCGACCGCGCGCACCATGCCGGGAAGCTCGGCAGTCTTTTTCAGTTGCTGGACCGCATCGCCTTCGATCCACGTCTTAGGCCCCGCGATGATTTTTACGTCAGACATCGGCCGCTTATAACCAGATTTTCCAGTGAATGCAACGAACAAAGCGGGTTCCAAGGCAGGCGACCAAACGTGTTTTCAGACCGCCAGCCGGGCGAGCTGGTCGCACTGTTCACACGCGCCATCGCGGATCTCAAAGCGGCATCCGGGTCACCTGAGATTTCGAACGACTCAAAAAAGTCAAACAGTCAAAGGGCAGTCACCGCGGGCCCCAAAATCGTTACGGTTTGCGCCAGGTTGGTCTTTGGAACGTCACAGCGGTATTGAGAGGTCCCTTCCTCGAATTCCCGGCCACTTCAGTGACCCAGCTCTGGAAAATCGCTGGAGGCAACTCGTCGTGGCGCACCGAACCGCCCGTCCCGGCTGTTCGGCCATTTAACATAATTGCTATTCACAAGCAGGCATCACTCCGAAGAGTAAACACGAAGTGCTGTTCGATCTTCCTATCCGCCTGCGAAACCATTACGGGGCTTTCTGCGGACTTTCTATAATCGGATGCCAACGAGGTGGTAAGCGATGAAAACCAAACTTGCAGCCATGATCGCCGTTGCCCTCTTCGCGGCCGCCGCGCTGGGGTCGGCACAATCGTTGGAAGATCTCGCCAAGAAGGAGAAGGAGCGCCGGGAGAAGCTGAAGGCAGAATCCAAAGTAATCACAGACAAGGACACGGCTCGTAATTCCAGAGACGCTGCGGCACTGACGCAACCGCCAGAAGGCAGGCAGCGCGTGGGGCTGGAGGGCAAGTCATGGTCGGTGTCGTTCAGTCTACCCGGATTCGAGACCTCCACGAACACGGTCAAGGCGGAGGGGCGCCGCTACTTCTATGCCACGAACCGCAAAACGGGCGTGAACGTGTCCCTCACGCTGGAGGCGACGCGCCAGACTGCCACAAAGGAAGGCTGCAGGCAATACCAGCAGAAGGTAGCGAAGGGAAACGCGTCCGTGGCCAGCGACGTGGAGTTCTCGGATTCGGAGCGCTTTTCGTTCCTCGGCTTTACGCTCCGCGAAGTGCAGGGCCACCCGCTCAATCAGCGGTATTTGCGGGCCTGTGCTCCCCGGGAAGATGTTTATGTGGACTTTAATTTCTCCAAGGTGCAGTTCGCTCCCGGTGAAGAGAAACTTTTTATGGCCATTCTCGACACCGCACGATTCGAGGATGTGCCGGAACCGCCGCGTGGCGCAAGCGCGCTGGATTTGTGGCTCGAAGGCAGCGCGCTGTTTCGCGACCGGAACTACCGCGGGGCCATCGGGCCTTACGCCAAGGCGCTCGAACTCGAGAAGAAGGAACGCAAGCTTGAAAGGAACTACTGGTACGCGCTCATTGACAACCTCGGGATGGCCTACGGGATCAGCGGGAATCTGAAAGACGCCAAGGCGACCTTCGAGTACGGCATCAGTCAGGACCCGCAATACCCTCTCTTCCACTACAACATGGCCTGCACGTACGCCGAGCTGAACGACAAGGTGAACGCCATGGAGCAACTAACCAAAGCTTTCGAGCTCAGGGCCAACGCCATCCCCGGCGAGAAGATGCCCGATCCTCGCAAGGATGATTCCTTCGCGCGTTTTATGAAGGATCCCGAATTCAGCGCCCTCGCTGAGCGGCTTGCCAAATCCGCTCAATAAGACCGCCTGCCGGGCAACCGTTCATAACTAAATCGCGGGCGGCCACGCAGGGCCGCCCCTACGCGACGTGGATTTTTTCACAGCTTCTCAGGCCTTGCCTGACGCAAAACTGCGGCGATCTCCGCGTGCCCTCGCCGCTCTGCCCAGGCGAGCGGCTTTGCCCAGGGCGCGCCGGCGGCGTTTGGGATCGCCCTGCGCTTTAGCAGAAGCTCGACCATGTCCGGCCAGCAGCTTCACCGCCTCCAGATGGCCCTCGCGCACGGCAAAGTGGATTGGCTGGGTGTACCAGTATCCGGCGTTGTAAAGTCTTGGGGTCCAGATAGCTGCCAGTATAGCCGATCGTTTTCGTACTACTACGTCGAAAATCCTTCGCGGGCTGGAAAGGATTTTTCGACTGATGGAAAACGCTTCGTGATTCTTCGCGTCTTCGTGGTGAGATTTTTTTGGTTGCGGCTGGGCTGCTCTGTGTTCATCCGTGGTTTCGTTCGTTCTTTTGGATGCGGCTCCGCTGCGCCGTGGAATTCGTGGCCAAGGAACATTGCCACGAATTAACACGAATAAAAAAGAGGTTGCCTCGCAGGCTCGGCAACTGCGATCATGGGCCTGTCTCAGCGGTGCGCTGTGGAGCCCGCCAGGCACTCTTACAACGGACAGGATGATTTATGCGATTCAGGATCTGGCTTCCGCTCGTCCTTCTCTTATCGGTTCCCATCCACGCTCAAAAGCAAGCCACCCCGGAAGCCGGCGCTGCGCCCGCGCAGGTCTCTTTCCAACGGGACATCCAGCCCATCTTCGAGAAGTACTGCGTCGGCTGCCACGGACCGGATTTGCAGTCAAACGGCCTGCGACTTGATTCGAAGCAGCCGGCATTGGCCGGAGGGACCTCGGGCAGCCCGATTAAACCGGGCGACGCCGCCGCGAGCGCATTGTTCAGGCGCGTCGCGGGAATCGGCGACCTGGCCCGGATGCCGTTTCGAAGCAAACCGCTCGACGCGGCGCAGATCGCCCTCATTCGAGCCTGGATCGACCAGGGAGCCGAGTGGCCGGACACCGTCACTAAGGAGTCCGCCGGGGCCGTCAAGCACTGGGCTTTCATTCCCCCGCAGCGCCCAGCCCCACCCAAGGTTGCCCACAAAACCTGGCCGCGGAATCCCATTGATTCATTCG
>QHZE01000657.1 GCA_003225335.1 Acidobacteriota bacterium | reverse complement strand
TGGCGATTTGGAAGGCAGGCGGCGCCTATGTGCCGCTGGACCCAACAAATCCGCCAGACCGGCTCGTCTCCATCCTGGAGGATGCGCAGGCACAAGCGGTTCTGAGCACTCCCAGTCTCGCTCAGAGGCTCTCGAAGGCCCCATGCCCGGTCGTGCATGCGGAAACACCCCACATCGCCGGCCAGTCTGCGGCGCCGCTATCGCTCGAAGTCGCGCCAGCCGACCTTGCTTATGTGATCTACACATCGGGATCCACCGGCTCGCCGAAAGGCGTGGAGATTGCACACGGAAGCCTTGCGAATCTGGTGTCCTGGCACCAACAGGTCTTCTCGGTGACGCCGGCTGACCGGGCCAGTCATCTGGCAGGATTGGGGTTCGATGCGGCGGTTTGGGAGTTGTGGCCGTATCTGGCCTCGGGAGCCAGTGTTCATCTGGTGGATGACACCACCCGCAACTCGCCGGAACTTCTGCAGGCCTGGCTCGTGGACCAACGAATTACGATCAGTTTCGTGCCGACCCCCTTGGCCGAGCGCTTGCTCTTTCTATCCTGGCCCCGCGAAGCCGCGCTCCGCACACTGCTAACCGGCGGGGACACGCTACACCACTACCCGCCATCAGGTTTACCGTTCGTTCTCGTGAACAATTACGGGCCGACCGAGTGTACGGTGGTTGCGACATCGGGTCCGGTCTATCCAGTGGGGCGCAAGGATTCCCTCCCGGCGATTGGCTCCGCCATCACCAACACCGAGATCCACCTCCTCGATCAAGAGTTGCAACCGGCGCCCGCAGGCACTCCGGGTGAGATCTGTATTGCGGGCGTTAGCCTGGCCCGGGGGTACCGCAATCTTGCGAACCTGACGGCGGAGAAATTTGTCACCCACACCTCCGTGACCGGCAACCGGTTGTATCGAACGGGTGACCTCGGCCGACTTTTGCCCGACGGAAATATCGCCTATCTGGGGCGCCTTGACGATCAGATCAAAATCCGGGGGTACCGCATCGAACCCAATGAGATTATCGGCCGGCTCAACGAGCATCCGGATGTCCAGCAGAGCCTGGTAATGGCCCGCGAGGATCCTCCGGGCGACAAACGCCTGGTGGCTTACGTCGTGTTGCAACGGGATTCCCGTACCACGGATAGCATGCTGCGCGACTTCCTGCGTATGGCTCTGCCGGACTATATGCTGCCCTCGGCCTTCGTTCACCTGGAAGAGTTTCCCCTCACCCCCAACGGTAAAATCGATCGCGCGGCGCTTCCGCCGCCGGACCTGGCGAATCCGGCTGGCGCTGGGAATGGAACGGACCCGCAGACACCAACCGAGCGGCGCATTGCCAGGCTTCTGGCAAACTTGCTGAACGTGGACAAGGTCGGGCGAGAGGACAACTTCTTCCTGCTGGGCGGGCACTCCCTACTAGGCGCGCAGCTCATCGCCGAATTGCGGAGAGTGTTCGGAGTGGAGATTTCTCTGCAGGCGCTTTTTGAGGCGCCGACGGTAGCTGCGCTGTCGGCCGAAGTTGAGTCTTCCAACGTAAATTTACCTTCGTGAGCGATCATGAGCGAAAAAACCAAAGTAGTAACGGACAACGCGGATGCCAGCCTGAGCCTATATCACCTACTCGATCCGGAAACCCGAGCGTGTCCTTACCCGCTCTACCACCGGCTTCGTGAGCAGGATCCCGTCCACTGGGATGCGTATCTGCATGCCTGGGTTGTCACTCGATACGATGACGTGGTCACAGTTCTGCAACGCTTCTCGGCGGCGCGCAGTCCGACGCCCGAACAACTCACTGCGATCGGTCTTACCGAGTTGAATCCGATCGCGCAGGTGCTGATCCGGCAGATGCTCTTCATGGATCCGCCCGGTCACACCAGGCTGCGGGCACTGGCTGCCGCAGCCTTCACGCCAGCCCGCGTGGAGACTCTGGTGCAACACATTCAGGAAATCACGGATAGCTTGATCGATACTGTGCTGCCCCGAGGCCGCATGGATGTAATCGCCGACCTGGCGAATCTGCTGCCCGCGACAGTCACCGCGGAACTCATGGGAGTGCCTGTGGCTGATCGCGATCAGCTGAAGGAGTGGTCCATCGATTTTTCCGAGATGCTCGGGAATTTCCAACATAACCCTGGCCGAACGCCTCGCATGTTGCAGGTCGTCGAAGAAATGACGTCTTATTACCGAGCGCGGATGAAAGAACTGGAGCACAATCCGAAAGCAGGTGTCGTGCACGCGTTGATGTCCGCCGAAGTGAACGGAGACCGGCTGACCGAAGAAGAGGTCATCGCAAATTCCATCATCACGATGACAGGTGGACAAGAGACCACAACTAACCTCATTGGAAACGGGTTACTGGCGCTAATGCAGAACCCGGATGAACTCTCGCGGCTACGCAACGATCCCTCACTGGTCCCGGCGGCGGTCGAGGAGTTGCTCCGTTACGAAAGCCCCATCCAGTACACCTTCCGTCTCGCTCCAGAAGATCTGGAACTGGGAGGAAAGCTGATTCGCAAACGGCAAGCCGTGATGGCCGTATTGGGCGCTGCCAACCATGATCCGGCGCGCTTCCCCGATCCGGACCGGCTGGATGTGACCCGTAAGGACAACCGGCACCTGGCCTTCGGCTGGGCGAGTCATTATTGTTTTGGCGCTCCCCTGGCGCGAGTAGAAGGGCAGATCGCCTTTTCCACTCTCTTGCAACGGCTCCAGGATCTGAAGTTGGAGCCTGTCCCATTGGTCTGGCGGCACAACATGATCTTCCGCGGGCTGGAACGGCTGCCCATCAGTTTTCGGCCAGCGGGGAAACGGTAGTGAGGTCAGTTTGAACTGTAGCGGCGGTCTCTGCCAGCTGACGTGGCCATAACCGCCGGGCTTACGCCTGCGGCAGTCGAACGCGCCTATGCCTTGATCGATTCGAAGCGGGCCGCCACCCGCTACCTGCATCAGCCGCCAATTGTCCTCGACTGGAGATTGGCCATTCCCCAGTAAGGCACGCGCCAA